>NZ_JAOCAT010000047.1:0-44099 GCF_029839485.1 Achromobacter sp. GD03932 | reverse complement strand
CGGCCAGCGCGTCGAAATCGGCGTCCGGCTCGGCGTAGGCGGCATAAACCTCGTCCAGGCGCTTCTTGGCCGTGACGACGGCGCCCAGGCCCTCTTCCACCGACTGGCGCACCGTGTGCTCGGGGTTGAGCTGCGGTTCCTGCGGCAGGTAGCCGATGTTCAGGCCCGGCATGGGAATGGCTTCGCCTTCGATTTCCTTATCGACGCCGGCCATGATCTTCAGCAGCGTCGACTTGCCCGAGCCGTTCAGGCCCAGCACGCCGATCTTGGCGCCAGGAAAAAACGAAAGCGAAATGTCGCGCAGGATCTGCCGCTTGGGCGGCACGATCTTGCCGACGCGGTTCATGGTGTAGACGTATTGGGCCATGGGCTCGTATATAGGAGATATAGCTGATGAATCGTCGATTGTAGGCCGGAACCCTGACCCGCGTATGTCCACCGCCAAATGGCCGGCCCGCGCCGCGGAACCGCCCCTTCAGGCGGCCTTGGGCCGCGCCGCCCGGCCGCCGGCGCGCATCTGCGCCAGCATCACGCCGGCCAGCGCCATCGCCCCGCCGACGATGTGGAACAGATGGGGTTTTTCATCCAGGAACACGGCCGCGATCGCCACCGTGGCTACCGGCATGAGGTTGAGGAAAATGCTGGCGCGGTTGGGGCCCAGGTGCTTGACGCCCTGCATCCACAGGAAGGGCGCGAACAGCGACGGGAACACCGCCGCATACAGCACCAGCGGCAGGTTGTCGCCGTTGAGCGGCGAAGGCGGCGCCATCAGGAAAGCCGGCAGCTGGAACAGCACGCCGAAAGCCACCTGCACATACAGCGACTGCCACGGCCCCACCGGCAATGCCCAGCGGCGCAGCAGCACGCCGTACAGCGCATAGGCCAACGCGCCCACACCCATCAGCAGGTCGCCGCGGTTGGCGCCCACTTCCAGCAGCCGGGCGGGATCGCCCTCGCCGATCAGCAGGGCCAGGCCCGCCAGCGACAGCAGGCCGCCCAGCATGGCCATGACCGAGGGCAGTTCGCGCAGCAGCAGCGCCACCACCGCGATGGTCATCAATGGAATCATCGCCGTGATGATGCCCATATTGGTCGCGGTGGTGCTGGCGGCCGCCACATAGGCCAGGCCCTGGTACAGGGCCATGCCCAAGCCCCCCAGCACCGCCAGTTTGGGCAGGTGGGGCAGGATCTGGCGGCGCTGCGCCCAGACGCCCGGCAGCACGAACGGCGTCAGCACCACGCCGGCCAGGGCCCAGCGGTAGAAACCGATGGCGGCCGGCGCGATGGCGCTGGCCGCCATCTTGGTGACGATCATGTTGACCGACCAGATCAGGGCCGCCAGCAGCGGATAAAGCAGATAACGGGCGGGAACATGGGGAGAAGAAGCACGGGTCATGAGGGGCAATGCACAGGCGTAGATGAGACAGGGCCAGTGTAGGATCTGTCCGACCTGATGTATATAATGAAAAACAGACAAAACCAGACGAAGTTCCGACATGCCCGGCATCGATACCGCGCCTGCCCTGGCCAGCCACCTGCCCTATCCGCTGGCCTGCCGCATCCTGCATTTCACGCCGAACTCGCGCATGAAGCGCCACAGCTCGCCCTGGGCGGAACTGAACTTCGCGATCTCCGGCATCATGGAAATCGGCATCCGCGGCGTCACCTACCTGTCGCCGCCGCAGTACGCCATCTGGATTCCACCGCATGTCGAGCACTGCTGCCAGAACGAAGGCGAGGTGCACTACGCCTGCATCGACATCCCGGCCGCGGCCTGCGCCGGCCTGCCTGCGGAACCGTGCACGCTCGAGATCAGCCCGGTCATGCGCGCGATCCTGGCCGACTTCGAACGGCGCGGCATCAGCTATCCGGATACGCCGGAAGACCGGCGCATGGCGCAGATCGTCATCGACCAGGCGCGCCAGGCGCGGGCTTACGCCAGCTACCTGCCGTCCACCTCCGATCCTTTGCTGGCGCCCATCCTGTCGGCGCTGCAACACAGTCCCGGCGACAAGCGCGGCGCCGCGCACTGGGCCGCCACGGCGGGCATTACCGAACGCACGCTGCTGCGCCATTGCCAACTGCACCTGGGCATGTCGTTCAATGAATGGCGTCTGCGGCTGCGCGTGGTCAGCGCCCTGGGCATGCTGGATGCCGGCCGGCCGGTCCAGTCCGTGGCGCGCGAGCTCGGCTACAGCACGCCCTCGGCCTTCATCGCCATGTTCCAGCGGCTCACCGGCGAGTCGCCGGACAACGCGCGCAGGCGCAGCCAGGGCGGCGCCCCCGCGCCATGACCCCGGAGAACCGCGTAATCCAAGCGCCTGATGCAAGACGCGGCCGATCGCGAGACAATACGGCTGTAGCCAGGGTCTGCCAGCAGGCCCGTATCTTGCCGTGCCGTCGCGGCTTCATCGCGCCCAGGAACCTCTTCATGTCTGCCTCCGCCACTCCCCCCGCCTCCTTGACCCACTTCAGCGCCGCTGAACTGGACATGCTGGCCAAGACCGCCGACGCGCTGAGCGCGTACCTGGGCAAGCCCGTGCTGGCCGAAGTGGTGCTGGGCGATGACGGCACCGAATGGGTGACCTATGGCGTGCCCATGGATGAAAACGCCAAGCCCGACGAGGACCAGACCCACGTGCAGCTGGGCGGCGCCGGCGCCCGCCTGCTGGGCAACCGCGGCGGCCTGCCCCAGTCCGACGACGACACCTACGACTGCCTCTATCTCTGGGCCATCGAGATCTCGCTGAACGAGGGCGAGCGCTTCATCAAACTGGACCACGACGGCGAAGAATCGGCCTGGTCCGACAGTCTGGAAGACGTGCTGCCGTTCGCCCTGTCGGAAGAACCCGTGCCGGAAGATCCGGACGCGGAGGACGACGAAGACGACGAGGACGAAGCGGACGAGGACGATGAGGATGATGCGGACGGCCACGGCCACGATCATCCTCACGACCACAACCACCGCCACTGAGCCAGCGCCGGACGGCGGGTTGCGGCCGGCATGGCCGCGCAACCGCGCCGTCCGCGGGTCAGACCGAGATCCGCCCTTCCTGCACGGCGTGGCAGGCCACCACCGACACTCCCGCAGCCATCGCCACCGGCGCCTCGGACTTGCAGCGCTCGTTCGCATGCGGGCAGCGCGGATGAAAGGTGCAGCCCGACGGCGGGTTCAGCGGATTGGGCACCTCGCCCGCCACCGCGGTGCGCGGCTTGCCCGCGCCATTGATGTCGGGAATGGCCTCCAGCAGCATGCGCGTGTACGGATGCCGCGGCCGCGCGAACAGCTCGTCGCGCGGCGCCACCTCCACCATGCGGCCCAGGTACATCACCCCCACCCGGTCGGCCACGTGGTGCACCACCGCCAGGTTGTGGGAAATGAACAGATAGGTCAGCCCCAGGTTGCGCTGCAGATCCTTCATCAGGTTCAGCACCTGCGCCTGCACCGACACGTCCAGCGCCGAGGTCGGCTCGTCGCACACCAGGAATTCCGGATTCACCGCCAACGCCCGCGCGATCGAGATGCGCTGGCGCTGGCCGCCTGAAAACTGGTGCGGATAACGGCCTTGGTCGGCCGGGTCCAGGCCCACCTGCTTGAGCAGCTCGCCCACGCGCGCGCTGCGCTCGTCAGGCGTCATGGCGGTATGGGTCAGCATGGGTTCGGCGATGATGCGGCCCACGCGCCAGCGCGGATTCAGGCTGGCATAGGGATCCTGGAAGATCATCTGCAGGCGCTTGCGCAAGGCGCGGCCGCCCGGCTCCGACATGCGCGACAGCGGTTGGCCGTCAAAGCGGATATCGCCGCGGGTCAGACCGTACAGCCCCACCAGCATGCGCGCCACGGTCGACTTGCCGCAGCCCGATTCGCCCACCAGCGCCAGCGTTTCGCCGCGCGCGATCTCGAACGACACCCCATCGACGGCGCGCAGCATCACGCGCGGCTTGCCCGCCAGCTTGCGTTCCAGCCACGGCGGCGACACATCGAACCAGCGCGCGGCGTCCTTTACTTCCACCAAGGGCGTCGTCATGCGGCCACCTTATCGTTGTTGTCGTGCAGCCAACAGGCCGCGCGGGACGTGCCGGCCGCCATCAGCTCCGGACGCTCCACGCCGCAGCGCGGCAGGCGCTGGCCGCAGCGCGGATTGAAGGCGCAGCCTGGCGGAATGGCGTTCAGGCGCGGCATGCTGCCGTCGATCTGCACCAGCCGTTCGGAATGCCCTTCCAGCGACGGAATCGATCCCATCAGCCCCGTCGTGTAGGGATGGCGCGGCTTGTGAATCACGTCGGCCACCGGGCCGATCTCGGCCACGCGGCCCGCGTACATCACCGCGACGCGGTCGGCGGTCTCGGCGATCACGCCCATGTCGTGCGTGATCAGCATCACCGCCGTACCATTTTCGCGGCACAGGCGCTTGAGCAGTTCGATGATCTGCGCCTGGATCGACACGTCCAGCGCGGTCGTGGGCTCGTCCGCCACCACCAGCTTGGGTTCGGCCGCCAGGGCCAGCGCGATCACCACGCGCTGGCGCATGCCGCCGGAAAACTGGTGCGGGTAATGGTCGATGCGTTCCCGCGCGGCCGGAATGCCAGTCGATGCCAGCAGCTCCACCGCCCGTTCGCGCGCCTGGGACCAGCTCAAGTCCAGGTGCGTCACGATGGTTTCCGCCAATTGCCGGCCCACCGTGTACAGCGGGTTCAGCGAGGTCAGCGGATCCTGGAACACTGCCCCGATCTCGCGGCCGCGCACGCGGCGCATCTGCTCGTCGGGGAGGTTGTCGATGCGGCGGCCCGCCAGCAGGATCTCGCCCGCGGCGATGCGCCCCGGCGGCTCCAGGAGGCCGATGATGGATGCGCCGGTCAAGGATTTGCCGGCGCCGGATTCGCCCACTACGCCCAGGACTTCGCCAGCCTGGATGGAAAAGGACACGTCGTCCAGGGCGCGCAGCGTGCCGCGGCGCGTGGGGAATTCCACGCGCAGATTGCGGACTTCTAGAAGTGCGCTCATGTAAACCTCAATTCAGCCGGGGGTTGAGCGCATCGCGCAGCCAGTCGCCTAGCAAGTTGACCGACAGCACCAGCAGCACCAACGCCGCGCCGGGGAAGATGGTGATCCACCATTCCCCTGAAAACAGGAAGTCGTTGCCGATGCGGATCAGCGTGCCCAGCGACGGCGCGGTCGGCGGTACGCCTACGCCCAGGAACGACAGCGTGGCTTCCGTGATGATGGCCGTGGCCAGATGCACCGTGGCCAGCACCAGCACCGGACCCAGCACATTGGGCAACACGTGGCGGAACATGATGACGGGCGAGGCCACGCCGATCACGCGCGCCGCCTGCACGTATTCGCGGTTCTTCTCCACCAGGGTGGAGCCGCGTACCGTGCGCGCATACTGCGGCCAGCCCGCCAGCGCGATCGCGCCGATCAGCACCGGGAAGGCGATCAGCTCGTGCAGATCGCGCGGCACCGCCGCCCGCGCCACGCCGTCGATCAGCAGCGCGATCAGAATGGCGGGGAACGACAGCTGCACATCGGCGATACGCATGATGAAGGCGTCGATGCGCCCGCCCGCGTAGCCCGAGATCAGCCCCAGCACGATGCCGATCACCATGGACAGCAGCACCGAGGCCAGGCCGATCAGCAGCGACACGCGCGTGCCGTACAGAATGGCCGAGTACAGGTCGCGGCCCTGGCTGTCGGTGCCCAGCAGATAGGTGGGCAGGCCATTGGCCTCCCAGGCGGGCGGCAGCAAGGCGTCCAGCAGTTCCACCTTGGTCAGGTCGAACGGGTTGTGCGGCGCCACCCAACCGGCCCCGAAGGAGCCGATCAGCAGGAGCGCCAGCATCACGGTGGCGACGATGGCCACGGGCGCCCGGCGCCAGGCCCAGGCGATGTCGCTGTCCCACCAGCGTTTGAGTACGGCGCGCATCAGTGAGCCCCCCCGCCGCGGGTCAGCCCGGAACGCAGGCGCGGGTCCACGACAAAATACAAAAGATCGACGATCAGGTTGATCACCACGAACACCAGCGCAATCAGGCACAGGTAGGCCGCCATGACCGGCACGTCGGCGAATTGCACCGCCTGGATGAACAGCAGGCCCATGCCCGGCCACTGGAACACGGTTTCCGTGACGATGGCAAAGGCGATGATGCCGCCCAGCTGCAGGCCGGTGATGGTGATGACCGGCACCATGGTGTTCTTCAGCGCGTGGCCGAAGTGGATGGCGCGGCGCTTCAGGCCGCGGGCGCGGGCGAACTTGATGTAGTCCGAACGCAGCACCTCCAGCATCTCCGAACGCACCAGGCGCAGCACCAGGGTCATCTGGAACAGCGACAGGGTGATGGACGGCAGGATGAGATGCTTCCAGCCCGTGGCGGTGAACAGGCCCGAGGACCACCAGCCCACGCTCACGGTGTCGCCCCGCCCGTAGCTGGGCAGCCAGCCCAGTTGCACGGAGAACACCAGGATCAGCAGGATGCCGATCAGGAAGGTAGGCAGCGACACGCCCAGCAGCGAACCGGCCAGCAGCAGCTGGGACAGCAGGCTGTTGCGCTTGAGCGCCGTGTACACGCCCAACGGCACGCCCACCAGCAGCGCCAGCAAGGCGGCCACCATGGACAGTTCCAGCGTGGCCGGCAGGCGGGATTTCAGCAGGGTGGAAACGGGTTCGCTCTGACGCAGGGATATGCCGAAATTGCCCTGCAGGGCGTTGACCACGAAATGGCCGAATTGGACGATGGCGGGCTCGTTCAGCCCCAGGCGCTCACGTAGTTCGATGCGTTCGGCATCGGTGGCGTCCTGCCCCAGCATGATGGTGACAGGGTCGCCGACGTATTGAAAAAGCACAAAGGCCAGTAGCGCGACGGTGAGCATCACCGCTACGGCCTGCAACAGGCGACGCAGTATGAAAGCAAACATAGGCGGAAAAGGCGTAACAGCGAAAACCCGTCGGCCTGTTCACCATGAACAGGCCGACGGGCTGCGCCGTTTGATTAGCCTGGATCAGTCAACCTTGACCCAATCGGCAACGAGGCGATTGTCGGCACGGTGGATGACCGTGACGTTCTTGCGCATGGCCCAGGGAATGACCTGGTCGTGCAGCGGGATGTGGCCGAAGTCCTTGGCGTGCCCTTGCAGCACGGTGATGATGTCGGCATCGCGCTTGGCCGGATCGGTTTCCGTCTTGATCCGGTCGATGATGACGTCCAGTTCCTTGTTGCTGTAGTTGCCCAGGTTGTACATGCCGTCAGCGCCCTCGCCCTTGGTGCGGATCAGGTTCTGCAGCGTGTACATGGCGTCGAACGTGGGCACGCCCCAGCCGAACAGGTAGGCGCTGGTGTCGAACGACTGCACCTTGGGGAAATAGGTGGAACGCGGCATGGCGTTCATGGTGGCCTTGACGCCGACCTTGGCCCACATGCCGACGACCGCCTGACAGATGGCTTCGTCGTTGATGTAGCGGTTGTTCGGGCAGTCCAGCGTGAAGTTCAGCGTGCCGTCGTAGCCGGCTTCCTTCAGCAGGGCGCGGGACTTTTCCGGATCGTAAGGCACGCGCGCTTGCAGCTGCTGGGCCCAACCGTGCACCTGCGGCGCGATCATCGTGCCGGTGGGCGCGGACAGGCCGCGCATCACGGCGCGCTTGATGGCGTCCACGTCGATGGCGCGGTACAGCGCCTCGCGCACGCGGATGTCCTGGAACGGGTTCTTGCCCTTGATGTTGGAGTACTGGAGTTCCGGACGCTTCTGGTCCAGGCCCAGGTAGATGGTGCGGTACTCGTTGCCTTCCACGACCTTGGCCGACTGGCGCAGGCGGTCCAGGTCCTGGGCGGCGGGATCCAGCACGAAGTCGATTTCGCCCGACAGCAGCGCCGCGGTGCGCGTGGCGTTCTGCTTGATCGGCGTGAACACGACCTCGGTCACGTTGCCGACCTTGCCGCCCTTGTTCCACCAGTCCTTGTTTTCCTCGAACACCGTGCGCACGTCCACTTCGCGCGACTTCAGCTTGTAGGGGCCGGTGCCGTTGGTATTGCGCGCGGCGTAGGTCTCTTCCTTGTTGACGTAGTCCTGCGGCTTGGCGACGTTGTTCTTTTCCGACCAGGCCTTGTTCATGATGAACACGTTGGTCAGCTGGCGCAGCAGCACCGGATTGGGCGCCGAGGTTTCGATCTCGACCGTCAGGTCGTCGATCTTGCGCGCTTCCTTGATGCCGGTGGTGTAGGCCTTGTAGTTCGAGGTGGGCGCCATGGCGCGGTGGATCGAGAACACCACGTCGTCGGCGGTGAAGGCGGCGCCGTCGTGGAACTTCACGCCGGGGCGCAGCTTGAAGCGGTACAGCGTGGGCGAAACCTGCTCCCATTCCGTCGCCAGGCGCGGGTTGACCTTGAAGGACTTGTCGTAGTCCACCAGCGGTTCGTAGACATAGCTGTTAGCGGCGATGGTCATGCCTTCGTTCTGCGAGTGCGGATCGAAGGTGAGGATGTCGCCCTGGGCGGCCCAGCGGAAGGTCTTGGCCTGCCCGATCGTGGGCACGGCAACGGCGGCGGCGATCGCGATAGCAATCAAAGTGCGGCGCATAGGTTCAACTCCTGACTGTAGTCTGAATACCGGCGCGATATTGCCTAGCCGCAAGACCTCCGTCAATTGAGGGTTTATGCGTACCGTAGACGGTTTTCACAGAGGGAGAACCAATAGGGGACACATAAGCTTGTAACAAAATAATCGAAGTAAACAGTGTTGGGCATGCGGCCCGCCCCTGTCCCCCGTCTATTCCTCGTCCGGCGCCGACAATTCCAGCGGCACGTGCTCGGTCATCAGCACTTCCAGCATGTCGATCAGCATCGCGGCCTTTTCCTCGCCGAACGGGGCGAGCACGGCCTTCTGGTGCTGCAAGGCCTGTTCGCACAGCGCGGCGATCAGGTTGGTGCCCTTGGTCGTGATGCAGACCCGGGTCTGGCGCCGGTCCGCCCGCACGCCCGTGCGCGCCACCAGCCCTTCGGCCTCCATGCGCTGCACCACCTTGCTCAAGGTGGGCTGCTTGGTAATCGCCAGCACCGCCAGCGTGCCTATGGTTTCACCGGGACTGCCCTCCAGGCTGGCCAGCACCCGCCATTCGGTCACCGACAGGCCGGCCGCCTTTACCTGGAGATGGAATTCCGCCGAAATGCGCTGGCTGGCCTGCGCCAGCAGATAGGCCAGATAGCCATCGACGAAGCGACCTTTGTGCGCCGCCGCGTCCGTGTCCCGCTGCTTGTCCAACCGCATGTTGCTTTGCTCCCACGCACCGGAAACCAGGGCCGACGCGGCCCGACGAAATGCGCATTGCACCACGCTGGCGCAAACGCGCGCCATGATGTGTCGCAATGCTGTTGCGCAGCACAGGGTATACCCGGAATCGCAACCCGTTTTTGCACCACTACAGCGCCGGAACAGCGCTGCAAACTAGAGAACAACGAGTATATACGTCATTGTTTTAGCGTGATATTTTTTGTTTTCCATGAAATTTCATCTTTTTTATTGACAGCTAAAACGTTGACTCCTAAAGTATTTTTAAGACGAGATTTCCCTGACGTGACGATGCTGCAAAGCAGCAACCATTGAGGACCCGCAGGCCGGGCCGCGAAGGAGTGCCAGATGGCTGAAAGGTCTTTCAAGAAAGAAGTCCAGCAGTTGCGCATCGGCGCGGGCGAAGAGTTCCGCGGAGAAGGCATTCTTGCGGTCACCAAGGCCTTGCTGCAGTCCGGCGTGGGCTACGTCGCGGGCTATCAGGGTTCGCCGATCTCGCATCTGATGGACGTGCTGGCCGACGCCAACGACATCCTCCAGGAACTGGGCGTGCACTTCGAGGCCAGCGCCTCCGAAGCCACCGCGGCGGCCACGCTGGCCGCCTCGGTCATGTATCCGATCCGCGGCGCGGTCACCTGGAAGTCCACCGTGGGCACCAACGTCGCGTCCGACGCGCTGGCCAACCTGGCTTCCGGCGGCGTCACCGGCGGCTCGCTGGTCATCGTGGGCGAGGATTACGGCGAAGGTTCTTCCATCATGCAGGAACGCTCGCACGCGTTCGCCATGAAGTCGCAGATCTGGCTGCTGGATCCGCGCCCCAATCTGGAAAGCATGGTCAAGGCGGTGGAAGACGGCTTCGAACTGTCCGAAGCCAGCAAGACGCCCGTGATGCTGCAGCTGCGCATCCGCGGCTGCCACGTGCACGGCCGCTTCATCGCCAAGGAAAACAAGCGTCCCGCCTTCTCGCTGGCGCAGGCGCTGGAAAGCCCGGCGCGCGACACCAGCCGCATCGTGCTGCCGCCTGCGTCCTTCCTGCATGAGCAGGAAAAGATCAAGGAACGCTGGCCCGCCGCCATCCGCTACATCAAGGAGCACAAGCTCAACGAGCACTTCGACGGCGACCAGGACGATATCGGACTGATCCTGCAAGGCGGCCTCTACAACGGCGTCATCCGCGCCTTGCAACTGCTGGGCCTGGCCGACAATTTCGGCAACAGCCGCATCCCGCTGTACGTCATGAACGTGACGTACCCGGTGATCGAGGACGAGGTCATCGATTTCTGCCGCGGCAAGCGCGCCGTGCTGCTGCTGGAAGAAGGCCAGCCGGACTACATCGAACAGAACCTGCACACCGTGCTGCGCCGCGCCGGCATCGACACCAAGCTGTCCGGCAAGGACGTGCTGCCGATGGCGGGCGAATACACCACCCAGGTCATGCGCGACGGCCTGCGCGAATTCCTCAAGCGGCAGCGCCCGGAATCGCTGCAGACGCACCCCGCCGCCGCCGCCGACGCCCAGGCCACGGCAAGCCAGCTCCAGATCACCGAAGTGGCGCGGCCCAAGCCCGCGCGTCCGGCCGAGCAGCCCATCACTTTCCACAAGCACGTCGAAGGCCTGGCGGCCGTGGTGCCGCCGCGGCCCGCGGGCTTCTGTACGGGCTGTCCGGAAAGGCCGATCTTCTCGGCCCTGACCCTGGCGCAGGAAACGCTGGGCCAGCACCACATTTCCTGCGACATCGGCTGCCACCTGTTCTCGATCCTGCCGCCGTTCAACCTGGGCGCCACCACCATGGGCTACGGCCTGGGCGCCTCCAGCGCGGCGGCCTTCAACGTGCCGGCCGCCAAGCGCCCCATCTCCATCATGGGCGACGGCGGCTTCTGGCATAACGGACTGTCCTCCGGCATCGGCAACGCGGTATTCAACAAGTACGACGGCGTCATCGTCATCGTCGACAACTTCTACGCCTCGGCCACGGGCGGGCAGGACATCCTGTCCTCGCGCGCCGAAAATCCGGACCGCTCCACCAACAACCCCATCGACCAGGCCGTGCGCGGCGTGGGCGTGAAGTGGGTGCGCACGCTGGACCGCACCTATGACGTGGCCAAGGTGCGCGCCACCATCGAAGAGGCGCTGACCACCGACATCAAGGGTCCCAAGGTCATCATCGCGCAATCGGAATGCATGCTGAACAAGCAGCGCCGCATCAAGCCGCTGTTCAACAAGGCGGTGAAGGAAGGCAAGCGGGTGGTGAAGGAACGCTTCGGCGTGGACCCCGACGTCTGCACCGGCGACCACGCCTGCATCCGCCTGTCGGGCTGTCCGTCGTTGACGGTCAAGGACAGCGGCGACCCCTTGAAGGAAGATCCGGTGGCGCACGTGGAAAGCAGCTGCGTGGGCTGCGGCAACTGCGGCGAAGTCGCCCATGCCGCGGTGCTCTGCCCGTCCTTCTACCGCGCCGACATCGTCCACAACCCGACCGGCCGCGACCGTTTCCTGGCGCGCATGCGCACCGCCGTCATCGGCTTCCTGCAACGGCGCCGCGCCGCGCGCCTGGCCCACCACGCCCTCTGAGGATTCCAGTTCCATGAACCCGGCCGCTATGCAACAAGCCAATCCGATCAAGATCGCCATCCTGGCCATGGGCGGCCAGGGCGGCGGCGTGCTGGCCGACTGGATCGTCGACATGGCCGAGCACGCCGGCTGGTGGGCCCAGACCACCTCGGTGCCGGGCGTGGCCCAGCGCACCGGCGCCACCATCTACTACCTGGAACTGCTGCCCGAAGCCGAAGTGCAGCGCGCCGGACGGCAACCCGCGCTGGCGCTGATGCCCACCCCGGGCGACGTCGACCTGGTGGTCGCCGCAGAACTGATGGAAGGCGGCCGCGCCATCCAGCGCGGACTGGTCACGCCGGAACGCACCGTGCTGCTGACTTCTTCGCACCGCAGCTACGCCGTCAGCGAAAAATCCGCGCCCGGCAACGGCATCGCCGATCCCAACAAGGTGCTGGAAGCGGGCCGCGCCGCGGCCAAACGCTTCCTCTGCTTCGACCTGCAGGACCTGGCCGACCGCGCCGGCAGCGTCATCAGCGCCAGCCTGTTCGGCGCGGTGGCCGGCAGCGGCGCCCTGCCCTTCTCGCGCGACGACTTCGAAGCCACGGTGCGGCGCGCCGGCCTGGGCGTGGAAGCCAGCCTGCGCGCCTTCGCGCTGGGCTACGAGTCCGCCGACCAGGCGCCCGCGCAGCCGGCTCCCATCGATCTGGCGCGGCCGGTGCCGACCGTGCCGGAACGCGCCGCCAGCCCCAAGACGCAGGCCCTGCTGGACACGATCAAGCGCGACTTTCCCGCCTGTGCGCAGCCCATGCTGGCCGCGGGCACGCGCCGCCAGATCGAATTCCAGGACCTGGCCTATGCCGCCGAGTACCTGCGCCACATGAAGGCCATCCGCGACCTGGACGCCGCGCATGGCGGCGAGGCCCGGCAATGGGCGCTGACCTGTGCCGCCGCGCGCTACGTGGCCACGGCCATGGCCTACGACGACGTGATCCGCGTCGCCGACCTGAAGACCCGCGCCACGCGTTTCGACCGCGTGCGCCAGGAAGTCGGCGCGCGCCCGGACCAGCTGGTCTACACCACGGAATTCATGCACCCGCGCCTGGAAGAAATCTGCGGCACGTTGCCGGCGGGCCTGGGCCGCTGGCTCGAAGGCTCCAAGGCCTTCGGCGGCTTCGTCGAACGCCGCCTGGGCCACGGCCGCCGCATGCAGAGCGGCACGCTGGGCGGATTCCTGATGCTTTACACCCTGGCGGGCATGCGGCGCTTCCGCCGCAGCACGCTGCGCCATCAGACCGAGGCCGCCGGCCTCACGCAATGGCTGGACCTGATCGCCCGCCTGGCCCCGCGCGACTACGCGCTGGCCGTCGAAACCGTCAATTGCCGCCGCCTGGTCAAGGGCTATAGCGACACCCACGTGCGCGGCGGCGGCAAGTACCGCCAGCTGATCGCCGCGGCGGAACAACTGGCCGGCCGGCCCGACGCCGCCGAGACGCTGCGTTCGCTGCGCGAAACCGCGCTGGCCAACGAAAAATGCGGCCCCATGGAACGCCAGCTGGCTGAAAAGCTGGCGGCCTGAGACAAGCAAAGATAGGGACAAACGCCGTGCAGACACTGAAACTCATCGTCCGGGAAGTCCGGCAGGAATCGCCGCTGATCCGCTCGTTCCGGCTGGCGCGCGAGGACGCCGGCCCCCTGCCCGCCTTCGGACCGGGCGCGCACCTGAAGGTGACGGTGCCGGGCCTGCGCGAGCCGCGCTGCTATTCGCTGGTGCAGTTGGCGCCGGAAGCCGGCAAGTTCGCCCAGCCCGCGGAATACCGGCTCGGCGTGCGCCTGGAGGAAACCAGCCAGGGCGGCTCGCGCCACATGCATGCGCTGGCCGAGGGCGACACGCTCACGGTCGAAGGCCCGAAGAACGATTTCCCGCTGCACGAATCGCCTGCCGGCGACGAACCCGTGGTGCTGATCGCGGGCGGCATCGGCATCACGCCGGTGGCCTCCATGGCCGCCGCGCTCAAGGCCGCGGGCCGCGCCTTCCATTTGCATTACTGCGGCCGCAGCAAGGACCAGCTGGCCTTCCTGCCCGAACTGCAGGCCCTGGCCGGCGATGACCTGAGCCTGCACGCCGACGACGATCCTTCCTGCCGCTTCGACCTGCAGGCTCTGCTGGCCGCGTCATCGCCGCGCCAGCACCTGTACGTCTGCGGCCCCAAGGGCCTGATCGACGCGGTCATCCAGGGCGCGCACGCGCGCCACTGGCCCGACGCCCATATCCATTTCGAACTCTTCGCCACCGCCGCGCCGCAGGCCGGCGACCAGCCCTTCGAAGTCGAGCTGCGCCAGTCCGGCCGGGTGCTGACCATCCCCGCCGACAAGACCATCATCGACGTCATGGAAGAAGAAGGCTGCGACCCGATGTACGACTGCAAGCGCGGCGAATGCGGCGTCTGCCAGGCCACCGTGCTGGAAGGCGAACCCGACCACCGCGACTACTACCTCTCGGACACCGAGAAGGCCAGCGGCAAGATCATCCAGATCTGCATCTCGCGCGCGAAATCGGCGCGCCTGGTGCTGGACCTGTAGCCCCGACGCAAGGAAGCGCCATCATGGCCAAATACCGCGACAACCCCGACGCCATCCGCGCCCTGCTGCGCGACACCGAGGTGCACAAGGACCTGTTCATCGACCAGGAGCTGTTCGAGCTGGAGATGGAGCGCCTGTACGCCAACACCTGGGTCTACGTCGGCCACGACAGCCAGGTTCCCAATCCGGGCGACTACATCACCACCACGGTGGGCAACCAGCCGGTGGTGATGGTGCGCCACAGCGACCGCACGGTGCGGGTGCTGCACAACCGCTGCCCGCACAAGGGCACCATGGTGGCGGGCGACGCCTGCGGCAACACCGGCAAGTTCTTCCGCTGCCCCTATCACGCCTGGACCTTCAAGACCGACGGCAGCCTGCTGTCCATCCCCCTGAAGAAGGGCTACGAGAACACCGGCCTGGAAAACTGCGAAGCGAGCCAGGGCATGGCCGCCGTGAAGGACGTGAAGAACCATCGCGGCTTCGTGTTCTGCCGCCTGAACCCGGAAGGCCAGTCCTTCGAGGACTTCTTCGGCGAGTCCCTGTCCACCCTGGACAACATGGTGGACCGCTCGCCCGAAGGCCGGCTGGAAGTCGCCGGCGGCGTGCTGCGCTACATGCACCGCTGCAACTGGAAGATGCTGGTCGACAACCAGACCGACACCTGCCACCCGATGGTGGCGCACGAGTCCTCGGCAGGCACCGCCGTGAAGGTCTGGGAACAGGCGCCGGAAGGCACGCCCAAACCCATGGCCGTCGAGTTGTTCGCGCCCTTCATCTCGCCTTACGAGTTCTTCGAGAACATGGGCATCCGCGTGTGGGAGAACGGCCACGGCCATACCGGCGTGTCGGACTCCATCCATGCCTCGTATTCCGGCATTCCGGGCTACTGGGACTCCATGGTGGCGGCCTACGGCGAGGACCGCGCCAAGCAGATCCTGGGCGACGTGCGCCACAACACCGTGTATTTCCCCAACATCATGGTCAAGGGCCCGATCCAGACGCTGCGCGTGTTCAAGCCGATCGCCGCCGACCGCACGTTGGTGGAGTCCTGGACCTTCCGCCTGGTGGGCGCGCCCGACCTGCTGCTGGAGCGCACGCTCATGTACAACCGCCTCATCAACGCGCCGACCTCGGTGGTCGGGCACGACGACCTGGAAATGTACGAGCGCGCCCAGGACGGCCTGCAATCGCGGGCGCGGGACTGGGTCAACGTGGGCCGGCTGTACTCGCCCGACGAGGTCGGCCAGAAGAACGTCGCCACCAATGGCACCAATGAATGGCAGATGCGCAACCAGTACCGCGCATGGGGCCGCTACATGACCGGAGCGGAGTCGGTATGAGCGCAAGCGACCGCGAGTTGATCGATTTTGTCTACGCCGAGGCGCGCATGCTGGACGAGCTGCGCTTCGAGGACTGGCTGAACCTGTACACCGAAGACGGCTATTACTGGATGCCGCTGGCCCATGGCCAGACCGATCCCAAGCTGCACGCCTCGCTCATGTACGAAGACAAGCTGCTGCTGCGCGTGCGCGTCGAGCGCCTGGCCGGCCAGCGCACGTTCTCGCAACAGCCCAAGAGCCGCTGCCATCACTTGCTGCAGGCGCCCATGGTGGAACACGGCCATCCCGATGCCGCCCCCGCCGAAGGCCGCCACGTGGTGCGCACCGCCTTTCATTACGTCGAGACGCGGCAGGACGCGCAGACGCTGTACGCGGGCTGGGCCACCCACCATCTGGTGGAGCGGGACGGCGCGCTGCGCATCCGGCTCAAGCGCGTGGACCTCGTCAACTGCGACGCGGCCTTCGGCAATATCCAATTGTTCATGTAGGAGCGGCTTGTGAGCACCACGGTCCATCAGGCATTCCGCGACACCGCGGCCCGCTACGGCGCCCAGCCCTTCCTGTGCATCCTGCCGGAAACGGCGCAGGCCTACGGCATCGCCGCGGGCGAACTGAGCTACGCCCATGCCGCCGAGGCCATCGAAGCCCTGCGCACGGCCTATGCCCGCGCCGGCTACGGCCATGGCCACCGCGCCGGCCTGCTGCTGGAAAACCGCCCTGCCTTCTTCCTGCACTGGTTCGCGCTGAACGCGTTGGGCGTGTCGGTGGTGCCCATCAACCCCGACCTGCGCGCAGCGGAACTGGAATACCTGACGGGCCACTCCGAGATCGCGCTGGCCGTGGCGCTGCCCGAGCGCCACGCCGACCTGCTGGCCGCCGCAACGCGCGCCGGCCGCGAACTGCGCGTGATGGGTCCCGACGATGCCCCTCCCGCCGCACCGTTCGCCGCGCCGCTGGCGGGCCGCGAGCCCGATGTCCTGACCGAATGCGCCCTGCTCTACACGTCCGGCACTACCGGGCGGCCCAAGGGTTGCATCCTGCCCAACCGCTATTTCCTGCACGCCGGAGGCTGGTACGCCCGCATCGGCGGCTTGTGCGAGCTGCGCCCGGGACAGGAACGCATGCTGACGCCGCTGCCCCTGGTCCACATGAACGCCATGGCGTATTCGGCCATGGCCATGCTGCTGACCGGCGGCTGCCTGATCCCGCTGGACCGCTTCCACCCGAAGACTTGGTGGGACAGCGTGCGCGACTCGGGCGCGACGGTGCTGCACTACCTGGGCATCATGCCCGCCATCCTGATGAAGGCCGAACCTTCGGCCCGCGACAAGCAGCCTGCCATCCGCTTCGGCTTCGGCGCGGGCGTGGACCGCAAGCTGCACCAGCCGTTTGAAGAGCGCTTCGGCTTTCCGCTGCTGGAAGCCTGGGCCATGACAGAGACGGGCGCGGGCGCCGTCATCATCGCCAACCATGAGCCGCGCCACATCGGCAGCAGCTGCTTCGGCCGCGAGGAAGACGACGTGCTGGTGCGCATCGTCGCCGACTCCGGCTTGGAAGCCGCCGCCGGCGAACCGGGCGAACTGCTGGTGCGCCACGCCGGCGACGACCCGCGCTACGGCTTCTTCGCCGGCTACCTCAAGGACGAGGACGCGACCTCCCAGGCCTGGGAAGACGGCTGGTTCCATACCGGCGACATCGTGCGCCGCGACGCCGATGGCGCGCTGCGCTTCGTGGACCGCAAGAAGAACGTGATCCGCCGCAGCGGCGAGAACATCTCCGCCGTGGAAGTGGAAAGCGTGCTGCTGCAGCATCCGCTGGTGAAGGCCGTGGCGGTCGCCGCCGTGCCCGACGCGGTGCGCGGCGACGAAGTGCTGGCCTGCGTGGTGCCCGAGAGCCTGCCGGCCGAGGGCGCCGCAATGGCCGAGGCCGCGCGCAGCATCGTGCAATGGAGCCTGGAACAACTGGCCTATTACAAGGCCCCCGGCTACGTCGCCTTCGTCGACAGCCTGCCGCTGACCACCACCAACAAGATCCAGCGCGGCGAAATGAAAGCCCTGGCGCCCACGCTGCCCGGCACGGCCCGCTGCGTGGACACCGGCCACATGAAGAAACGCCAGGAGCCCGCGCGATGAGCCGCCTGGGCTATGACGGCGTGGTGGCGGCTCTGCCCGTCACGATTCCGTACGAACGCTATTCCACCCATGCCGCCCACTGGTGGCTGGGGCGGGCGCTGGGCGCGCTGATCCGCCAGGCCGGCATCGCCAAGACCGAGGTGGACGGACTGTGCGTGTCCAGCTTCACGCTGGCCCCCGACACTGCCGTCGGCCTGGTGCAGCACCTGGGCATGAGCCCGCGTTGGCTGGACCACATCCCCATGGGCGGCGCCAGCGGCGTGGCCGCCTTGCGCCGCGCGGCCCGCGCCGTGCAGGCGGGCGACGCCAGCATCGTCGCCTGCATCGCCGGCGACACCAACCACGTGGACTCGTTCCGCAACACGGTCAGCCAGTTCTCGCGCTTCGCGCAGGACGCCGTCTATCCCTATGGCGCGGGCGGACCCAACGCCAGCTTCGCGCTGCTGACCGCCAACTACATGCGCACGACCGGCGCCACCCGCGAGGACTTCGGCAAGCTGTGCGTGGCGCAGCGCGACAACGCCCTGCGCTATCCGCACGCGCTGATGAAAAAGCCGCTGACGCTGGCCCAGTACCTGGACGCCCGCGTCATCACCGACCCGATACACCTGTTCGATTGCGTGATGCCTTGCGCCGGCGCCGACGGCTTCCTGGTCATGAGCGAAGACCGGGCGCGCGCGCTGAACCTGCCCTACGCCCGCATCCTGTCGACCATCGAACGCCACAACGCCTGGATCGAGGACCCGATCCAGACCCGCGGCGGCTGGACCGTGGACCTGGACGAGCTCTATGGCCAGGCTGGCGTTCAGCCCGGCGACATGGATTTCCTGCAGGCTTACGACGACTACCCCGTCATCAACCTGATGCAGATCGAAGACCTGGGCTTCTGCCCCAAAGGCGAGGCGCCGGACTTCGTGCGCCGCCACAGCTTCACCGTGGACGGCAGCTTTCCCTTCAACACCAATGGCGGCCAGCTGTCGGTAGGCCAGGCCGGCGCGGCCGGCGGCTATCTGGGCATGGTCGAGGCGCTGCGCCAGTTGAGCGGCACGGCCGGCGGCACGCAGGTAGCCGACGCCCGCCTCGGCATGGTGAGCGGCTTCGGCATGATCAATTACGACCGCGGGCTGTGCACCGCCGCGGCCATCCTGGGGAGCCACGCATGACCGAACCCTTGGCCAAGCCGCCCCGCAAGAATCCGATCGCCCGCACCCGCCAGCCGACGCTGCCGCCGGGCTGGCGCAGCCGCAGCGCGCTGGGGCTGACCGCCGCCGCCGCCGAGGGCCGCTTCGACCTGCAGACCTGCGCCGACTGCGGCGCGGTCCAGTACCCGCCCCGCGAGGTCTGCGGCCAATGCCTGTCCGAGCATCTGCCCTGGCGTCCGGCCGATCCCAGCGGCGTGCTGCTGGTCAGCACCACCCTGCATCACAGCAACGACCTGTATTTCCGCGAACGCCTGCCCTGGCGCGTGGGCACGGTGCGCATGACGGCCGGCCCCTCGGTGGTGGCGCACGTGCACCAGGACTGCGCCGACGGCGACCGCGTGCGCCTGGCGCTGAAGCTGGACCGCAGCGGCCAGGCCGTGATGATCGCCCTGCCTGAAAGGAATACGCCCAACATGGAAGACGACAAGACCCTGCGCGAAACCTCGTGCGATCCGAAGTTCCGCCGCGCGCTCGTCACCGACGGCAAGTCGGCGGTGGGCCAGGCGGTGGCACGCGCCCTGCTGGACGCCGGCTGCCCGACCGTGTTCCTGGGCGACCCGCAGGCCTGGAAGCGCGACGCCGCCTACGACGCGCTGGCGGCCGACCCGCGCGTGCAGGCGGTGGTGCTGGACGTGACCGATACCGATGCGGTCGAACGCGTCGCCGCCTCCATCGGCGGCAAGGTCGAGATCCTGGTGAATACCGCCGACCTGGAACGCGAAGGCGGGCTGCTGAACCGCAAGGACGTGAATACGGCGCGCGACGCCATGGATGTGAACGTGCTGGGGCTGATGCGGCTGGCGCAAAGCTTCGGCCCGGCCCTGTGCGGACGCGCCGCGGACGGCGTGAACAGCGCCACGGCCTGGGTCAACGTGCTGTCGATCTACGCCCACATGAACCTGCCGTCGCGCGGCATGTGGTCGGCGTCCAAGGCGGCCGCGCTGTCCCTGACGCAATGCCTGCGCGCCGAGATGCGCGGCGCGGGCGTGCGGGTGGTGAACGTGTTCCCCGGGCCGGTGGATCACGAATGGGAGCAGCGCACGCCGCCCCCGCGCGTGGCGCCCGCGGCGATCGCCACCGCCATCGTGCGCGCGTTGAAGGATGGCATCGAGGACGTCTATGTCGGCGATGTCGCGCAGGAATTCCGCGCCCGGCTGGCGGAGAACCCCAAGGGACTGGAACGGGAACTGGGAGCCTGACGGCCCGCCGCCCCGACAACGCACGAACCTAAAGGAACAGCACATGAGCCAAAACATTCTTGCCCAATTCATGGCCGAACTGGTGTCCGGCCGCATCCGCGTGGTGGACCTGACCGAGACGCTGACGCCGGAATTCCCGACCATCGTGCTGCCGCCGGAGTTCGGCCAGGCCTGGCCGTTCCGCATCGAGGAGATCTCGCGCTACGACGAGCGCGGCCCCGCCTGGTACTGGAACAACTTCTCGTGTTCCGAGCACACCGGCACCCACTTCGACGCGCCGGCCCACTGGGTCACGGGCAAGGACCTGCCCGACAACACGGTGGACACGATTCCCATCGAGGCCTTCATCGCCAGCGCCTGCGTCATCGACTGCTCGGCGGAGTCCCGCGACAACCCGGACTTCCTGCTGACCATCGACTTCGTGAAAAAGTGGGAAGAGCAACACGGCCGCATCCCCGCGCGCTCCTGGGTGCTGATGCGCACCGACTGGTCCAAGCGCGCCAAGCCCGCCGACTACCTGAACCTGCAGGAAGACGGCGCGCACTCGCCCGGCCCGGATGCTGAAGTAGTGCCATGGCTGATCAAGGAGCGCGACGTGCACGGTTTCGGCACCGAGTCGATCGGCACGGATACCGGCCAGGCCCATCACCTGAATCCGCCCTATCCCTGCCACTACTACATGCACGGCAACAACCGCTACGGCCTGCAATGCATGACCAACCTGGACCAGCTGCCGCCCACCGGCGCGGTGATCTTCTCGGCGCCGCTCAAGATCCGCAGCGGCTCGGGCAGCCCGCTGCGCGTGCTGGCGCTGGCGCCCAAGGCCTAAGCCGGCCGCACCTGAGCCGGCCGCGCCTGAGCCGGTCTCACGACAACAACAGGGGGATATCCATGACGCACACCAACGTCGCCATCGTCACCGGCGGCAGCGCCGGCATCGGCGCCGAAATCTGCCGCAGCATGCTGGACGCAGGCTACGAAGTGATTTCCATGGCGCGCCGCGCCGCCGACTTCAGCCACCCGCGCCTGCACAACGTGCAGGTGGACCTGCTGGACGCCGAGGCCACCGCGCAAGCGGGCGCCGAAGCCGCCGCCCGGTTTCCCATCAGCCACGTCATCCACAACGCCGGCGTCATCTGGCCCAACCTGCTGCCGCAGGTCACGCAGGAAGAACTGCACGGCCTGACCCAGATCCACCTGGGCGCGGCCATCAGCCTGGTGCAGGCCGCCCTGCCCGGCATGCAGGAGCGCAAGTTCGGCCGCATCGTGATGATGTCCTCGCGCGGCGCGCTGGGCCTGCCGACCCGCACCGCCTATTCGGCCACCAAGGCCGGCATGGTGGGCATGGCGCGCACCTGGTCGCTGGAGCTGGCGCCCTATGGCATCACGGTCAACGTGGTGGCTCCCGGCCCGATCCAGACCGACATGTTCTACGAGGTGATCGAGCCCGGCAGCGAACGCGAGAAACAGCTGGCAGCCGGCATACCGGTCAAGCGCCTGGGCCGCTCCGACGACGTGGCGCGCGCCGTCATGTTCTTCTCGGATCCCGCCAACAGCTTCGTCACCGGCCAGACGCTGTTCGTCTGCGGCGGCGCCAGCGTCAGCTCCATCACCATCTGAACGCGCATCGCGCGCGCTGCTTCGGGTTTTGACGGATAGGTAAGCACTGCGGACCAGGTCTACAGTGCGAGCCTGCGCACAGAAAGTTTAAGCAACAAGTATTAAAGCAAACCAAGCAAGCACAGAAGTACCGTTTTCTCCGTTTTCCAGCCGCACCCCCACCCTGCTCCCTATCCGGAGGTTTTGCCATGCTGTCGAAGAAACTCCCCCTGGCCGCTGCCGCCGCGGTAGCCGCGCTGTTCGCCCTGCCCGCCCTGGCCCAAGTCAAGGTCGGCGTCGTTACCTCATCCACCGGCCCGACGGCCCTGGTGGGGATTCCCCAGAAGAACACCGTGCCGCTGCTGCCGAAGAAGATCGGCGACCTGACCGTGGAATACATCTCGCTGGATGACGCCAGCGATTCCACCAACTCGGTGACGGCCTTCAAGAAGCTGATTTCGGAGCAGAACGTGGACGCGCTGATCGGCCCGTCGGGTTCGCCCAACGCCATGGGCGTGATCCAGTTCGCGGCCGAGGCCGGCGTGCCGATGCTGGCGCCGGTGGGCACCGCCGCCGTCGTGCTGCCCATGAACGACCAGAAGAAGTGGGTCTTCAAGACCACCCAGAACGACGACATCATTGCGCGCGCGCTGGTCGACCACATGGCCAAGACCGGCATCAAGACCGTCGGCTTCATCGGCCTGAACGATCCCTACGGCGAGAACTGGTACAAGGTCTTCTCGGGCCTGGCCGCCGAAAAGGGCATCAAGATCGCCGCCAACGAACGTTATCTGCGCTTTGACAGCTCGGTCACCGGCCAGGCGCTGAAGATCCTGGCCGCCAAGCCGGACGCCGTGTTGGTGGCCGCCCCCGGCGCCGCCAGCGTGCTGCCGCAGACCACCCTGTTCGATCAGGGCTACAAGGGCAAGTTCTACCAGACCCACGGCGCGGCCCTGCCCGACTTCCTGAAGCTGGGCGGCAAGAAGGTTGAAGGCACGGTGCTGGCCGCCAGCCTGATGCTGGTGCTGCCGGAAATGCCGGACAGCAACCCGTCCAAGAAGGTCGCTGCGGACTACATCGCCGCCTACGAAAAGCTCAACGGATCCAAGCCCGCCACCTTCGGCGCCAACGTCTACGACGCCGGCCTGCTGCTGGAAAAGGCCGTGCCGCTGGCTGAAAAGGCCGGCAAGCCGGGCACCAAGGAATTCCGCAGCGCGCTGCGCGATGCGCTGGAACAGACCAAGGAGCTGGTCGGCACGCAAGGCGTCTACAACATGACGGCTGCCGACCACAGCGGCTTTGACGACCGCGGCCGCGAGCTCATCACCGTCAAGGACGGCGCCTGGACACTAGTGAAGTAACCCCCCCGAAGCGCTGCGCGCTTCCCCCCCAGGGGGGCATGCCAGCGGACCGGCAGAGCCCGGCTCCGCGAGGTGGGCTCCCCCCGAAGCGCTGCGCGCTTCCCCCCAGGGGGCATGCCTGCGGACCGGCAAAGCCGGCTCCGCAAGGTGGGCTCCCCCCGAAGCGCTCCGCGCTTCCCCCCAGGGGGCATGCCTGCGGACCGGCAAAGCCGGCTCCGCGGCATCCCGAGGATGCGCAGAGTTTGCTCCGTAAGCGCGCGGATGGGGAATGATGTGCCTGGCTTGCTTGTCTGTCTTACCCGGAATTTCGCATGAATGCTCAGATTGCCCTGATACTCGGGCAGGACGGCATCACCAACGGCGCCATCTATGCGCTGCTGGCCTTGTCCATCCTGCTGGTCTTTACCGTCACCCGCGTGCTGTTCATCCCGCAAGGGGAGTTCGTCGCGTTCGGCGCGCTCACCATGGCCGCGCTGCAGGCCGGCAAGCCGGTGCTGCTGGTGTGGCTGCTGTTTGCCTTCGCGCTGGCCGAGGTCGGCGCCGATCTGCTGGCGCGGCGCAAGCGCCCCGGGCGCAACCGCGGCGCCTGGCGCATGGCGGTCAAGCTGGCCTATCCGCTGGTGCTGGCCGCGCTGTTCTACAACCTGCCGCTGGCCCAGCTGCCGATGGCCGCGCAGGCGCTGCTGACGCTGCTGCTGCTGGTGCCGATGGGACCGCAGCTGTACCGCTTGTTCTACCAGCCCATCGCGTCGGCCTCGACGCTGGTGCTGCTGATCGTCTCCATTGCCGTGCACCTGGCGCTGGTCGGCCTGGGGCTGCTGGCCTTCGGCGCGGAAGGCGCGCGCACGGCGCCGTTCAGCGACGCCAGCCTGGCGCTGGGACCGTTGAACGTCAACAGCCAGGCGCTTTGGGTGGTGGCGGTGTCGGCCCTGCTCATCGTCGTGCTCTACCAATTCTTTGAACGCTCGATGTACGGCAAGGCGCTGCGCGCAGCCGCCTTCAACCGGCTGGGCGCGCGGCTGATGGGCATTTCGCCGATCTTCGCCGGCAAGGCCACGTTCTTCCTGGCCGCGCTGATCGGAACGGTGTCGGGCATCCTGATCGCTCCGATCACCACCATGTACTTCGACTCCGGCTTCATGGTCAGCCTGAAGGGCTTCGTGGGCGCCATCATCGGCGGCCTGGTGAGCTATCCGCTGGCCGCGGCCGGCGCCATCCTGGTCGGCCTGATCGAAGCCTTCTCCTCGTTCTGGGCCAGCGCCTACAAAGAAATCATTGTGTTCACGCTGATCATCCCCGTGCTGCTCTGGCGTTCACTGAAAAGCCATCACGTCGAGGAAGAAGACGAATGAACCCGCGCCACATCCTCCTCGCATTCCTGGCGCTGCTGGCGCTGGGCCCGCTGGTGCTGCCGCCGTTCTATGTGACGCTGCTGAACTACATCGGCCTGTACGCCATGGTGGCGCTGGGCCTGGTGCTGCTGACCGGCGTCGGCGGCCTGACGAGCTTCGGGCAGGCCGCGTTCGTCGGCGTGGGCGCCTACACCACGGCGCTGCTGACCACCCGCGCGGACACGCTGCCGTCCTGGCTGGCATGGCTGGGCGCATCGCCCTGGCTGACCCTGCTGGCGGGGCTGCTGCTGACGCTGGTCATCGCCTATCTGCTGGGCGCGATCACGCTGAAGCTGTCGGGGCATTTCCTGCCGCTGGGCACCATCGCCTGGGGCCTGTCGCTGTATTTCGTCTTCGGCTCGGTCGAAGGCCTGGGCGGCCACACCGGCATCCCGGACATTCCCGCCATCAACCTGTTCGGCTGGACGCTGAACCAGGGCGACAACATCTACTACCTGATCTGGGCCTTCCTGCTGGTGGCGGTGTGGTCCACCCAGAATCTGCTGGATTCGCGCGAAGGCCGCGCCATCCGGGCGCTCAAGGGCGGCCGCGTGATGGCTGAATCGATGGGCGTGGACACGGCGCGCTCGCGCATGGTGATCTTCATCATCGCGGCGCTGCAGGCCTGCGCCTCGGGCTGGCTGTACGCGCACATGCAGCGCTTCGTGAACCCCAACCCCTTCGGCCTGCAGATGGGCATCGAATACCTGTTCATGACCGTCATCGGCGGCGCGGGGCAGGTGTGGGGCGCGCTGGTCGGCGCGGGCGTCTTCACCGTGCTCAAGCAATGGCTGCAGGACTGGATGCCCAGGCTGCTGGGCCAGACCGGCAACTTCGAGGTAATCGTGTTCGGCTTCGGCATGGTGCTGCTGCTGCACCGCGCCCGCAGCGGCCTGTGGCCGGTGCTGACGCGCTGCGTGCCGGTGAAGAAGCAGCAGCGCAAGCTGGACATGAATGCCGAGCCGCTGCCGCGCAAGCCCATGCCGCCGCGCGGCGAGGTGGTGTTGAAGGCCGTGGACGTGACCCGCAAGTTCGGCGGCCTGGTCGCCAACAACGCCATGAACCTGGAAATCCGCGCCGGCGAAGTCCTGGCGCTGATCGGCCCCAACGGCGCGGGCAAGAGCACCATGTTCAACCAGATCTCGGGCGTGGACACGCCGACTTCCGGCACGGTAACGCTGCTGGGCCATTCCGTGGCCGGCGCCGGCGCGCGCCGCATTGCGCGGCTGGGACTGTCGCGCACCTTCCAGCACGTGCGCCTGCTGGGCCGCATGAGCGTGCTGGAAAACGTGGCCATCGGCGCCCACCTGCGCGGCCATCGCGGCGTACTGCCGGCCGCCTGGCGGCTGGACCGCGCCGAAGAAGCGCGCCTGCTGGCCGAAGCCGCGCGCCAGGTCGAACGCGTGGGCCTGGGCAAGCATCTGCACGACGAGGCCGGCTCGCTGGCCCTGGGGCAACAGCGCATTCTGGAAATCGCCCGCGCGCTGGCGTCCGATCCCTGCATCCTGCTGCTGGACGAACCCGCCGCCGGCCTGCGCTACCAGGAAAAATGCGAACTGGCCGAATTGCTGAAGAAGCTGCGCGCCGAAGGCATGGCCATCCTGCTGGTGGAGCACGACATGGACTTCGTGATGGGGCTGGTGGACCGCGTGGTGGTCATGGACTTCGGCGAGAAGATCGCCGAAGGCCTGCCCGCCGAGATCCAGCACAACCCCGCGGTGCTTGAAGCCTATCTGGGCGGAGTGGAATGATGAGCGCGAAATTGCTGGAAGTGCGCGACCTGCGCGTGGCCTACGACAAGATCGAGGCCGTCTCGGGCGTCAGCCTGGAAGTGGGCGAAGGCCAGATCGTGACCGTGATCGGCCCCAACGGCGCCGGCAAGACCACGCTGCTGTCGGCCATCATGGGCGTGCTGCCGTCCAGCGGCCGGATCGTCTTCGGCGGCAAGGTGCAGGAACATGCCGAGATCGAGGAAATGGTGGCGGCCGGCATGAACCTGGTGCCTGAAAAGCGCGAGCTGTTCGCCGAGATGACGGTGGAAGACAACCTGATGCTGGGCGCGTTCCACCGTTTCCGCAGCGGCCTGCGCGACCAGGACCAGACACTGGCCGAGGTCTATGAACTGTTTCCGCGCTTGAAGGAGCGCCGCCTCCAGCTCTCCGGCACGCTGTCCGGCGGCGAACGCCAGATGCTGGCGGTGGGCCGCGCGCTGATGGCCAAGCCCAAGCTGCTGATGCTGGACGAACCCAGCCTGGGGCTGGCGCCGCGCATCGTGCGCGAGGTGTTCCGCATCGTCACGCGCCTGCGCGAGATGGGCGTGTCCATCCTGCTGATCGAACAGAACGCCCGCGCCGCGCTGCAGGTGGCGGACTATGCCTACGTGTTGGAAACCGGCGCCGTCACGCTGGAAGGCCCGGCCGCCCAGGTGGCGGAGGACCCGCGCGTGGTCGAGGTGTATCTGGGGCTGGGGCACGGAGCCCCTGCCTCGGCGCCCGCCGCCTGAAGCACCGGCAGGAGCCTGCCTGCGCGGCAGGCTTCAGGCCACGCCGCGGCGCCTGTCGCGGCGGTACATGGCATAGCCCAGCGGCCACAGGGCCGCGACCATGAACTTCGCCATGGGATTGGTCAGCTTGTAGGCTTGCACCGCCGTCGGCACGCCGGAGTGCTTCAGATGCAGCCGAAAGCGTGTGTAGCGCGCCGCGGCCATGATGAATTCGCGCGGGCGGTAGCGGAAGAATTCCAGGTGATGCTGCAGCATGTCCCAGGCCAGCAGGTACAGGCCTTGCGCGTTGTTGCTCACGGAAACGGCGCCCTGGCTCAGGGCGCCGGGCGTGTCGTGATAAGTCCGCACCACACGGTTGATGAAGCGGCTGAGATAACCCGCCCGCGCAATCGCCCACCACACCAGGCTTTCGGGCACAAAGCCTGCGACATCCTCGGGGAAGGGATACTTCCTGAGGATGTCGGTGCGCATACAGCCGAATTTCTCGCCTTTGATGCGATAGCGGAAATAGACGTCCACCGCCGTGCTGTCGAACACGTCCTGCGGATAGCGGTCGCCGACGATACTGCCATCGGGACGCGCGCACAGCCCCGTCACGGCCACGTAGGATTCGCGCCGCGCCGGCGGAATGCCGTCCCAGACCTCCTTGAACGTGGCCAGGGCGTCGGACGGCATTTCGTCGTCGCTGTCCAGGGCGACGATGAGTTCGCCGCGCGCCTCGCGCACGCCGCGGTTGAAGGCGGTTTTCTTGTGGCGGTTGTTCTGCCAGAAGTAGCGGATCGGAAAATCGGCGCGCGCCTGCCAGTCCAGGATGGATTCGTGGGTGTTGTCGGTGGAACCGTCGTCCACCACGACCCATTCGAAATCCCGGAAAGTCTGCCGGGAAAGCGATTCATATACCCGGTGCAGCGTGCCCGCCCGATTGTAGGTGGGCGTCAAAACAGTGAAAAAAGTTGGTGTGTCGGTCATGCCCACTGAGCCCCTTTGCGATGCGTCGAGCAAGCGCTGCGGTCTTGGTTTTGGTGTTTTCGCCTGAAGTTTAGGGGATATGCACGCGCGTTCCGGCCCTGTAAGGCTCAAATTTGCAATCAAATCTGACAAAAACGACAGTTGACAGGCCGTCTCGGCACTTTATCTGCCTTGGACGCACTCCTTAGTGGCGTACACTCGGGCGGCCAAAACCGGAATGCCTATGGAAGCTTCGACCGTCCAGCTCAATGACATCGCCTTGTTCGTGGAGGTTGCCAAGCGCAAAAGCTTCAGCATGGCGGCGCGCGCGCTGAACATGCCGACCTCGACTTTATCGCGGCGCATCAACGAGCTGGAACGCGCCATCGGCCTGCGCTTGATCAACCGCAACACGCGCCGCCTGGATCTCACCGAAGCCGGCGCGGCCTACATGCGGCGCTGCCAGGGCCTGATCGACGAAGCCAGGTTGGCGCATGAGCAGCTGCAATCCCTGTCCGGCGGCCCTTCTGGCAACCTGCGGGTATCCATGCCTTACAGCCTGGCGATGTGGCTGCTGCCAGAAACCATCAACGATTTCACCGACCGCTATCCGGAAGTGGAATGCGAGTTCGACCTGAGCATGCTGACGGCCTCCGACGCGCAGGGCACGCCGTTCGACATCGTGCTGCGCTTCGGCAGCAACGCCGACTACCCGCTGGCAGCGGCCAGCGCCGCCGACATCAACGGCAACGGCGGCATGCATGGCGGCGCGGTCGTGCAGGAGCTGGTCTCCCTGGACAACTACCTGTATGCCTCCGACCGCTACCTTGAACGCCACGGCGAACCCGAAACGCCGGCGGATCTAAGCCGGCATCAGTGCCTGCGCACCACCATCGACGAGGCGCATTCGCACTGGACGCTGCGCCGCGGCGCGGTCAGTGAACGCGTGCCGGTCAGCGGCCACCTGGCGGCCAACAATATGAGCATCGCGGGCACCCTGGCAGGCCTGGACCTGGCGATCACGCGCATGCCGCACTGCCTGGCGCTGGAGCCCATCATCAAGCGCAATTCGCTCAAGCGCGTGCTGCCAGGGTGGTCGGTGGATCCGATCTCGATCTACGTGGTGTATCCGTCCAGCATCCAGCCGGCCAAGACCCGCGCCTTCATGGATTTCATTCTGCCCAAGCTCGGTCCGCCCCAGGACCAGGCATAGGCCGGTCCGCGCAGGACGAAAAAAAACCCGCCGGCGCGCCGAGCGGGTTTTTTTGATCTGGCCGAGCCTGGGCTGCGGCCGGACGCGTCAATTAGACGCGCTTGATCTTTTCCAGCATCTTGAAAACGCCCTTGGGCGACTTGACGAACAAGCGCTTGAAAGCCTTGCCCAGGCAACGGCGTTCCAGGGTGTTGCGACGCACGCGTTTGCGTTCAGCCATGTTGATTCTCCTGTTGAATTTGCGGAAATGTTGCCCGCACAACCGGATACTGGGCTGGCGGAAAATTCGGGTAACTTGGCATTTTAGCCTGAAATGCCCTGACGGCGCCAATGACGCGAAAATGCGGCGTTTCCGCCACGTTCGCGCCAGGAGCAGTCAAATGCGGGACGGAACACCGCCCAGTCAGCCTGGACAGTCGCCCGGCGATCAGCAGGAAAGGCTCTTCAGCCGCTCCAGCACCTGTTCCTTGCGCGGCAGCGGATCGACCGCGCCGTAGCCCAGCGTGGACAAGGCCGCCGCGGCATTGGCGTAACGCACGGCATCCTCCCAGGAGTCTCCCTGGCAGCGGCGCGCCAGCAGGCTGCCGGCAAAGCAGTCGCCCGCCCCGGTCGCGTCCACCGCATCCACGCGCAAGGCGGCCACGGGTACGCGGCGCTGGCCGTCGTCGATGATGGAGCCGTCCTTGCCCAGCTTCAGCACCACCACGCCGGTGGCGCCGGCGTCGCGGATCCAGTCCAGCGTGCGTTCCGGATCGTCGTTGCCGGTCAGATGCTGCATATCGTCCATGCTGGGCAGGAACAGGTCGGCCGTGCGCATGGTTTCGCGCAGCACGGCGCGGGCGCGGTCCACCGGCCACAGGCGCAACCGCAAGTTCGAGTCCAGGCTGACCTGGACGCCGGCCGCGTGCGCGCGCTCGATGGCGGCGAACACGGTATCGCAGGCGCTGGTGCTGATGGCCAGGCTGATGCCCGACACGTGCAGGTAGCGGGCGCGTTCGATCAGGCCCGAATCCAGGCTGGCCGGCGTCATCAGGCTGGCGGCCGAGCCGCGGCGCAGATAGCTGAAGGCATGGCCGTCCGGGCCATGCTGCACGAAGTACAAGCCGGTGTGGGCCTGCTCATCCACCTGCACGCCGGACGTATCCACGCCTTCGGCCCGCCACAAGTCCAGGAACTGCTGGCCGAAGGCGTCGTTGCCGACCCGCGTCAGATAGGCGCAGCTTGCGCCCTGCCGCGCGGCTGCGATGACGGCGTTGGAGGTGTCGCCGCCAAAGCCCTGCAGATACTGGCGCTGGTCCTGGTGCGTCTGGTTCAGCTCGACCAGAGGCTCGCCCAGCGCGACGATATCGAAATCAGCCATGGGCGGCCTCCCGGGTGCGGATGATCTGCGCCACCAGCGCAGCGGTGTCGCGGGCAGCGAAGGCCGCCTTGTCATAGAGATTGCTGCCGATGCCGACGATGGCGGCGCCGGCGGCGAAGTACGAGCCCATGTTGTCCTGGGTAACGCCGCCCGTGGGGCAGAAAATGGTGTCCGGATACACCGACTTGAGCGCGGCCAGGTGCTTGGGGCCGCCGGTGTCCGCGGGGAAGATCTTCACCACGTCCACGCCCGCGCGGCGCGCCGCCAGCACTTCCGTGGGCGTGAAGGCGCCCAGCAGGCAGAGCGCGTCGGCCGCATGCGCCAGGTCGACGATGTCGGTGGCCAGCGCCGGCGACACCAGGAAGTCCGCGCCGGCGACCAAGGCCTCGCGCGCCTGGTGCTCGTCCAGCACCGTGCCCACGCCCAGCAGCAGCGCGCTGCCGTGCTTGTCGCGCAGCGCCCGCAGCAGGTCGGTGACGCCGGGAATGGTCCAGGTCAGTTCCAGCGTGGTGCAGCCGGCGGCCACCGCGACTTCGGCCGCATAGGCGGCGGTGGCGGCGTCCGTGTAGCGCAGCACGGGGACGACCCGAGAGGCCAGCAGGGTGGAGAGCTTGGAGGCGAGAGGGGCAGCGGTTGCGGTCATGGCATTCCTTGGAGGCAGGCGGTCAGGCGCCGCCGGGCGATACCGGCAGGACGGCGAGTTTGGCCGCGGCGGCATCGCGCAGCCGCAGCAAGGGTTCGATATAGGCGGCTTGCGGGTCTTCGCGGCGCCGGAACAGCAAGGTACTGACGCTGACGCCGGCGACGGGCCGTCCGGCCGCGTCGCACACGGCCACGCCATAGCAGACGATGCCGGCTTCGTTTTCCTCGTCGTCGGTGGCGTAGCCGCGGGCGGCGGCCGCATCCAGCACGGCGCGGAGTTCGGGCAGGCTGGTCACGGTGCCGGGCATGCGGGCCGTCAGCGGCAGTTCGCGCAGCAGGCGCTCGCGCGACGCCGGGTCCAGCGCCGCCAGATAGGCCTTGCCGACCGCGCTGGAATGCAGCGCCACGCTGGCCCCGACACGCGAGGCCATGCGCACCGGACCGGGGCTTTCCAGCTTGTCGATATAGGTCATCTCGTGCCCTGCAGGCACGGCCAGGTGCACGGTTTCGCCGGTTTCATCGCGCAAGGCCTGCAGGTCGGGCGCCAGCGCCGCGCGCAGGTCGAACTGCGACCAGGCCCGGCTGGCCAGCGACATCAGGCGCGGTCCCAGGCGGTAGGCGCCGCCGGTTTCGGCCACCATGCCCTGTTCGGCCAGCGCCGCGACGATGCGGTAGACGGTGGGCCGGGGATAGCCGCAGCTGCGCGCCAACGACGCGGCCGTGGGCGGCTGGGGCGCATCCGCCACCGCCTGCAGCACCGTCATGAATTTGGCGAACGCCGCAGCGCCCGGGACCTTGGTTTCCAGCAATGTTGTCTCCAGCTAATGGCTGCATGCCTTTAGCAATGAATCTACAGAATGCGCAACGCCGACAGCGCGAAATTCAGACGAATCTGCGATACTGTTTATTTGTACAGCTAGTGAGCATCCGTTCTGTCCACATAGTGGACAATTGACTCACAATATAGTCAATTATTCCATATCGCCGCGCTCGGAACCAGCGATGGGTTGTCGCTCGGGCAGGCCTCTCCCCTCAGGCTACGATACCGTCCATGAGCTCCCAAATTCGCATCGTTGGCGCCCGCCAGAACAATCTCAAGAACCTGGACCTGACCATCGCCACCGGCGAGCTGGTCGTCGTGACCGGCGTGTCGGGGTCCGGCAAAAGTTCGCTGGCCTTTGACACCCTGTACGCCGAGGGGCAGCGGCGTTATGTGGAAACCTTCTCGCCCTATGCGCGCCAGTTCCTGGACCGCATGGACAAGCCGCAAGTAGACCGCATCGAAGGCATCCTGCCCGCCATCGCCATCGACCAGACCAATCCGGTGCGCAGCTCGCGCAGCACGGTCGGCACGATGACGGAACTGAACGACCACCTGAAGCTGCTGTTCGCGCGCGGCGCCAAGCTGTATTGCCGCGGCTGCGGCAAGGTGGTGCGGCGCGACACCCCTGATTCCGTCTACCACTCGCTGGCCGAACGCGCCGCCGCCGCTGGCGATCCGCGGCTGGTGGTGACCTTCCCCATTGCGGTTCCCGCCAACTTCACCGAAGAGGAAGTGCGCGGCTTCCTGGAGCAGCAGGGCTACACCCGCGTGCACGCCGAGGAAAACGCGGCGCCGCGCGCAGCCGCCCCGGCCAAGGGCGCCAAGAAAGCCAAGGCAGCAAAAGGCAGCACCGAATCGCGCCGCATCCTGCACGTGGTCCAGGACCGCTTCCGCTTTGCCGGCACCGAACGCGAACGCATCATGGAAGCGCTGGACACGGCGTTGCGCATGGGCGCCGGCCACCTGGCCGTGTACGTCATGGACGCCGAGGGCGGCAATGCCCACATCTGGAAGTACAGCGACCGCCTGCACTGCGCCGACTGCGACATCGAATACACCGATCCGCTGCCCAGCAGCTTTTCGTTCAACTCGCCGCTGGGCGCCTGCGAAGCCTGCCGCGGCTTCGGCCGCGTGATCGGCATCGACTTCGGCCTGGTCATCCCGGACGAAAACAAGACCCTGCTGGAAGGCGCCATCAAGCCCTGGACGACCCCTTCATACAAGGAATGCCAGGACGAGCTGCAGAAGTACGCGCCCAAGGCCGGCGTGCCGCTGGGCGTACCCTGGAAGAAGCTGAGCGAAGAACACAAGCGCTGGGTGCTCTACGGCACGCCCGACTGGAAGGGCGGCAACGACGCCTGGAAGCACCAGTGGTACGGCGTGCAGCGCTTCTTCGACTGGCTGGAAACCAAGGCCTACAAGATGCACGTGCGCGTGCTGCTGTCGAAATACCGCAGCTACACGCCCTGCCCCACCTGCAATGGCGCGCGCCTGAAGCCCGACGCGCTGCTCTGGCGCCTGGGCACCAAGGAAGAAGCCGACACCGTGCTGCCGCCTGACGACGGCCGCTACAAGCGCTTCATGCCGGTGAGCGCCAACTGGAGCCGCGAACAGCTCGACAACCTGGGCGGCCTGTCCATCCATGACGTGATGCTGCTGCCGATCGAACGCGTGCGGATCTTCTTCGACACGCTGTCGTTCTCCGGCGCGCTGGACGCCGCCACCGACCTGCTCATGACAGAAGTGCGCGCGCGCCTCAAGTTCCTGTGCGACGTGGGCCTGGGCTACCTGACGCTGGACCGCCAGAGCCGCACCTTGTCGGGCGGCGAAGTGCAGCGCATCAACCTGACCACGGCGCTGGGCACCTCGCTGGTGAACACGCTTTTCGTGCTGGACGAGCCTTCCATCGGCCTGCACCCGCGCGACATGCACCGCGTGGTCGAAGTCATGCACCGCCTGCGCAACGCCGGCAACACGCTGGTGGTGGTGGAGCACGACCCGCAGGTCATGGTGGCCGCGGACCGCATCATCGACATCGGTCCCGGCCCCGGCGAGCGCGGCGGCCAGATCGTCTTCGACGGCACGCCGTCCCAATTGCGCGCGGCGCGCACGCTGACGGGCGACTACCTGGGCGGCCGCCAGCGCGTGGAAGCGCCGCGCCCCATGCCGGTGGCGGCGAACACGCCGCGCCTGCTGCTGGAAGGCGTCAGCGCGCACAATCTGAAGAACGTCTCCGTCGAACTGCCGTTGGGCCGCCTGGTCTGCGTGACAGGCGTATCCGGCTCCGGCAAGTCCACGCTGGTACAGGACGTGCTCTACCCCGCCCTGCTGAAGCAGAAGGGCAAGCCCTCGGAAGCGCCCGGCGCCTTCGAACGCCTGCTGGGCGCCGAACAGATCGCCGACGTGGTCATGGTGGACCAGACCCCCATCGGCAAGACGGCGCGCTCCAACCCGGCCAGCTACGTGGGCGCGTTCGATGCGATCCGCAAGCTGTTCGCGCAAGCGCCGCTGGCGCGCGAGCGCGCCTACACGGCCGGCACCTTCAGCTTCAACGGCGGCGACGGCCGCTGCCCCACTTGCGGCGGCACCGGCTTCGAACACGTGGAAATGCAGTTCCTGTCCGACGTCTACCTGCGCTGCCCGGATTGCGACGGCAAGCGCTTCCGCCCCGAAGTGCTGGAAGTGCGCGTCGAACACCTGGGCAAGAGCGCGTCCATCGACGAAGTGCTGGAGATGACGGTCAGCGAGGCGCTGGACTTCTTCAAGGGCCTGCGCGACGTGCAGACGGGCCTGGCGCCGCTGGCCGACGTGGGCCTGGAATACGTGCGGCTGGGCCAGCCCGTGCCCACTCTGTCGGGCGGCGAGGCGCAGCGCCTGAAGCTGGCCGGCCACCTGGCCGAAGCCGCGCGCAGCGGAATCTCCACCGCCAAGGTTGCCAAGAAGGGCAGCCTGTTCCTGTTCGACGAACCCACCACCGGCCTGCACTTCGACGACGTGGCGCGGCTGATGCGCGCGTTCCGCAAGCTGCTGGCCGCCGGCCACACGCTGCTGGTGATCGAGCACAACCTGGACGTGATCCGCGCGGCCGACTGGCTGATCGACCTGGGCCCCGAAGGCGGCGACGCCGGCGGCCTGGTCATCGGCACCGGCACGCCGCAGGACCTGATGGACAACCCCAAGTCGCACACGGGTGCCGCCCTGCGCGACTATGAAGTCAGCATCCTGCCGGCGGACGTGGTCGTAAGCACCGACGCCGACGCGCAGGAAGTCGAGCAGGCCGGCCTGACCGCCCGCATCGCCGAGCCCGGCGAAGCCTACGGCGCAGACGTGGGCCGCCCGTTGCAGTCGCTGATGCGCGAGCGGCGCCAGGCCAATATGGCGATCGAAATCCGCAACGCGCGCGAACACAACCTGAAGAACGTCAGCGTGGAAATCCCGCGTGACAAGTTCACCGTCATCACCGGCGTGTCCGGCTCGGGCAAGTCCACGCTGGCCTTCGACATCCTGTTCAACGAAGGGCAGCGGCGCTATCTGGAATCGCTCAACGCCTACGCCCGCGCCATCGTGCAGCCAGCCGGCAAGCCGGACGTGGACGCCATCTTCGGCATCCCGCCCACGGTCGCCATCGAGCAGCGCACCAGCCGCGGCGGACGCAAGTCCACCGTGGCCACGATGACGGAAATCCACCATTTCCTGCGCCTGCTGTACGTCAAGCTGGGCACGCAGTACTGCCCGGACTGCAATGTCGCGGTGGAGCCGCAGAATACGGACCAGATCGTGGCGCGCCTGCTGCGCGAGCACAAGGGCGAGCACATCGGCCTGCTGGCGCCGCTGGTCACCGCCCGCAAGGGCTATTACACGGACCTGGCCAAATGGGCCGGCTCCAAGGGCCATTCGCACCTGCGCGTGGACGGCGAGTTCATTCCCGTGGCCCCGTGGCCGCGGCTGGACCGCTACAAGGAACACACCATCGAGCTGCCGATCGCGGACGTGGTGGTGGACCCGGCCAATGAAGCCGAGCTGCGCGCCGCGGTCAAGAACGCGCTGGAAAACGGCCAGGGCGTGATGTCCGTGGTGTGGCCCGTGAACAAGCTGCACGAGGCGCTGGACAGCGACCTGCAGCAGCAGCACTTCTCGGTCAAGCGCGCCTGCCCGTCTTGCGGCACCAGCTTCCCCGAACCGGATCCGCGCCTGTTCTCGTACAACTCCAAGCACGGCTGGTGCACCGGCTGCTACGGCACCGGCCTGCAGCTGCAAGGCTTCGACGAAGAGCAGACCGGCGAGGAAACCGCCTGGAACGCCTGGTACGAAGGCGAGGCCAAGCCCTGCACGCAATGCGACGGACAGCGCCTGAACCGCGTGGCCCGCGCCGTGCGCTGGCGCGACAAGTCCATCGCCGAACTCGCCTCGCTGCCGGTGTCGGACGCGCATACCTTCTTCACCGGGCTGGTGGCGCGCGGCCGCGAAGGCGAGATCGCCCGCGACATCCTTACGGAAATCCGCGGACGCCTGAACTTCATGCAGGAAGTCGGCCTGAACTACCTGGCGCTGGACCGGGCCGCGCCCACGCTGTCCGGCGGCGAAGCGCAGCGCATCCGCCTGGCCGCGCAGCTGGGTTCCAACCTGCAGGGCGTCTGCTACGTGCTGGACGAACCGACCATCGGCCTGCACCCGCGCGACAACCGCATCCTGCTGGACGCGCTGGCGCGCCTGGAAGGCAACGGCAACACGCTGGTGGTGGTGGAACACGACGACGACACCATCCGCCGCGCCTCGCACATCATCGACATCGGACCGGGCGCGGGCATCCGCGGCGGCCGCGTGGTGGCCCAGGGCAGCGCGCAGGACCTGATCGAAGCGCCCGAATCGGTCACCGGCCGCTATCTGGCCAAACCCTTGCAGCACCCGCTGCAAGGCCGCCGCCCGGTCGAGGCCGATACGCCCATGATCGAAATCAAGGGCGCGCGCCTGCACAACCTGCGCAGCGTCGACGCGAAGATTCCGGTGGGCCGCCTGAGCGTGGTGACCGGCGTGTCGGGTTCGGGCAAATCCACCCTGGCGCGCGAAGTGCTGCTGGACAACCTGATGCAGGCCGTGTCGCAAGGCAAGGCGCCGGGCTGGGCGGGCTGCGACAGCATCAAGGGCTGGGAAGCCATCGACCGCGTGCTGGAAGTGGACCAGACGCCCATCGGCAAGACGCCGCGCTCCTGCCCGGCCACCTACGTGGGCTTCTGGGACGACGTGCGCAAGCAGTTCGCCGACACCCGCGAATCGCGCATGCGCGGCTGGACCGCGGCGCGCTTCTCGTTCAACACCGGCGACGGCCGCTGCCCGATCTGCGAAGGCCAGGGCATGCGCACCATCGAGATGAATTTCCTGCCGGACGTGAAGGTGCCTTGCGACGCCTGCAACGGCGCGCGCTTCAACAACGACACTCTCAGCGTGCAGATGCGCGGCAAGAACGCCGGCGAACTGCTGGCCATGGAAGTGGACGACGCCATCGGCTACTTCGCCGCGCACCCCAAGATCCACCGCCCGCTGCAGCTGATGCAGGACGTGGGCCTGGGCTATCTGACGCTGGGGCAGCCTTCGCCCACGCTGTCGGGCGGCGAAGCGCAGCGCATCAAGCTGGTGACCGAGCTGTCCAAGGCCCGCCTCACCGACGGCCTGATCAAGACCGGCCGCGCCTCGCGCATTCCGCATACGCTGTACGTGCTGGACGAACCCACCGTGGGCCTGTCGATGGCCGACGTGGAAAAGCTGATCCACGTGCTGCACCGCCTGGTGGAAGCCGGCAATACGGTGGTGGTGATCGAGCACAACCTGGACGTGATCGCCGAAGCCGACTGGCTGCTGGACCTGGGCCCCGAAGGCGGCACGGGCGGCGGCAAGCTGGTGGGCGAAGGCTCGCCCGAACACGTCATGACCCTGAGCGACCATTCCCATACCGGACGGGTCCTGAAGGAATTCCTGGCACATCAACAGCAGTAGGCAGCATGGAATGTCGTTTTGAAGACCGGCTGGCCGGCCGCGCGCTGCGGTTCGAGGGCTTGTGCTCGCGGATCGAGGCGCGCTCCGCCGCCGAGGTCGTCCCCGCGCTCGCCGCCATCGAAGCGCAGCGGCGGCAGGGGCGCTGGATCGCCCTGTTGCTGGACTACGAACTGGGCGAGTGGCTGTTGCCCGAAGCCGCCATGGCGCCGCCCGCCGGCCCCTGGACGCCGCCGCGCGACGACGGCAAACCGCGCCTGACCGCGCTGGCGTTCGAACGCCGGCAGGAGGAAACGCCCTGGGACGCACCGGACGCAGGCGCTGCGCCCGCCGCCATCAGCCTGCCCGCGCCGCGCATGACCGAGGCCGACTACGTGCGCCAGATCGAAGCCATCCGCGGCCTGATCGGTGACGGCGAGCTGTATCAGGTGAACTACACCCAGCCGCTGGACCTGCAATTCCAGGGCGACGCGGCCACGCTGTACCGGCGCATCGCCGCCCGCAACCCGGTGGCGCACGGCGCGTTCATCGAGGACGGCGAGCGCACGGTGTTGTCGTTTTCGCCCGAACTGTTCGTGCGCCGCGACGGCCCGCGCCTGACCACGCGCCCGATGAAGGGCACGGCCCCGCGCCACCCCGATCCGGCCGAGGACGAACGGCTGGGCCAGGCGCTCCTGGCCAGCGAAAAGAACCGCGCCGAGAACCTGATGATCGTGGATCTGCTGCGCAACGATCTGGGCCGGCTGGCCGAGCCGGGCTCGGTGCGGGTCGACGCGCTGTTCTCGCTGGAGCGCTATCCCACCGTCTGGACCATGACGTCCACGGTGTCGGCGCTGGCGCCGCACGCCTCGCTGGAAGACGTGCTGCGCGCGCTGTTTCCCTGCGGCTCCATCACCGGCGCCCCCAAGGTCGCGGCCATGCGCCGCATCCGCCAGATGGAAGCGGCGCGGCGCGGCCTGTATTGCGGCAGCATCGGCTGGCTGGCGCCGGACGGCGACTTTTCGCTGAACGTCGCCATCCGCACCCTGGTGCTGGACCAGGCCGGCCACGGCGTCTATAGCGTGGGCGGCGGCATCGTGCACGATTCAGACCCGGCCGAGGAATGGCAGGAATGCCACTGGAAGGCCCGGATCCTGCGGGCCTGAGGCCGCAGTCCGGATGTCCGGCGTCCCTGCGCGCCTGCAGCCATCGGTAGTAGGATAGAGCGCGGCCGCAGCGCACCTTTACCCCAGGAGAGTCCCATGCAACCCGAACTGATCGAGACCATCCTGGTCGATGCCGAACGACGCGTTCCGCTGCTGGCGCGCCATCTCAAGCGCCTGGAAGCGTCCTGCAAGGCCCTGGGCTACGGCTGGGGCGGCCGGGCCGTCGAGGCCGACATCATGATCACCGCGCTGGGCCTGGCCACGCCCGGGCCGCACCGGCTGCGCCTGCTGGTGGCGCGCGACGGCAGCCGCAACATCCAGACCGCGCCGCTGCCGCCTCTGCACCCCGCGCAGGAAGCCATGCTGGCGCCCGAAGCGCTGCGTTCATCCGAACCGCTGCTGCGCTACAAGACCACCTACCGCCCCTGGTACACCAAGACCATCGAATGGCTGCCCTCGCATCCGCACATCTTCGATCTGCTCTACCTGAATGAGCGCGGCGAACTCTGCGAAGGCAGCCGCAGCAACGTCTATCTGCGCCTGGATGGCGACTGGTACACGCCGCCCGTGGACAGCGGCTGCCTGCCCGGCGTGCAGCGCGCCGAACTGCTCGAAACGGGCAAGGTGGCAGAACGCGTCCTGACCCTGGCCGACCTGCACGCGGCCGAGGAAATCCGCCTGTCCAACGCGCTGCGCGGCTGGTTTCCGGTGACGCTGCGCGACGCCTAATCCGCGAACTCGTCCACCACCACCTGCCGCAGCCACTGGTTGGCCGGCTCGCGGTGGTTGCGGGCGTGCCAGAACACATTGATGACCGACTCCGGGATCTTCACCGGACAGGGCGCGGTCGCCAAGCCGAACGGACCGCAGGCGCAGTCAGCGAAGCGCTGCGGCACCACGGCGATCATGTCGGTGGCGGCAAGCACCGGCCCCACCGCAATGAAGTGCGGCACGGTCAGGCGCAGGCGCCGCTGGATGCCGGCCTGCCCGATCACCTGGTCGACCACGCCGTGGCCCGTGCCTTCCGAGGCGATGGCCACGTGCTCGGCCGCGCGGAACTGCCGCGCCGAGACCCCGGTGCGCGCCAGCGGATGGTCGCGGCGGAAGATGCACACATAGGGCTGGCGGAACAGCAGGCGCTGGAAGAAGCCGCTCTTCAGATCAGGCAGGAAGCCCATGGCCAGGTCGATGCGGCCGCGCTCCATCTCGTCCTTCACGTCGATCGAGGTGGTGCGCACGGTGCGCACCGTGACGCCGGGCGCGGCGCGGTCCAGCGCGCGCATCAGCCGCGGCAGGAAATAGGTCTCGCCCACGTCGTTCACGCCGATCACGAAGGCGCGACCGCTATGCGCGGGGTCGAACGCGGCGCGCGCGTTCAGGGTGCTGTGCAGCGCCTCCAGCGCGGCGGCGATGGGCTGCGCCAAATCCTGCGCGTAGGGCGTGGGCACCATGCCGCGCGAGGTGCGCAGGAAAAGCTCATCGCCCAACAGCTTGCGCAGCCGGCCCAGCGCGTTGCTGACGCCAGGCTGCGAAATGCCCAGGCTCTCGGCCACGGCCGACACCCGGCCGTGCTTGCGCAGTTCATTGAAGACGACCAGCAGGTTCAGGTCCAGGTCTTGCAGGTTCATGGGCTGCCTCCACCAATATTGATTTTGGTGATTTATCTCATCAAGCAGATTCTATTTATTTATTTCACTTTCTGCCCGATGATGCGAAAAACGCCAGCGCCCATGCAGCGCCGGCTCTGCAGGATCGCGCCCGCGGTCCGCCGAACCAAGGAGACACGCCATGCGTACCTGTACGCTGTCCGCCGCCGCGCCCCGTCGCCGGAGCGGATCATGAACGCCCCCGAGCAGCCCATCCAATTCGCCCCGCGCTGGCAGGACGACGGATCCCACCGCATCCCCTTCGGCGTCTATACCGATGCCGCCCTGCATCAGCGGGAAATGGAGCGGTTCTTCTACCGCGCGCACTGGAGCTACGTGGGCCTGGAGGCGGAGATCCCCAACCCGGGCGACTTCAAGCGCACCGCGGTGGGCGAACGCTCCGTCATCCTGCTGCGCGACAACGACGGCCAGGTGCGCGTGGTGGAAAACGTGTGCGCCCACCGCGGCGTGCAGTTCTGCCGCGAACGTTCCGGCAACCGCAGCGAATTCGTCTGTCCGTATCACCAGTGGAACTACGACCTGCAGGGCAACCTGATCGGCGTGCCATTCCGCCGCGGCGTCAAGCAGGACGGCAAGGTCAACGGCGGCATGCCGCCCGATTTCAAGCCGGAAGAACATGGCCTGACCAAGCTGGCCGTGGCCTGCCGCAACGGCGTGGTGTTCGCCTCGTTCGATCACGATGTCGAACCGCTGGAGGACTATCTGGGGCCGGACATCCTGCACTACTTCGACCGCGTCTTCGACGGCCGCGAACTGGTGATCCACGGCTACAGCCGCCAGCGCATCCCCGGCAACTGGAAGCTGATGCAGGAGAACATCAAGGATCCCTACCATCCGGGCCTGCTGCACACCTGGTTCGTTACCTTCGGCCTGTGGCGGGCCGACAACCGCTCCGAGCTGAAGATGGACCGGCACTTGCGCCACGCCGCCATGATCTCGACGCGCGGCCAGGGCGGCAAGGGCAGCGTGACCAGCGGCGTGTCCAGCTTCAAGGAACAGATGTCGCTGAACGACGACCGCTTCCTCGATATCGTGCCGGAGCCCTGGTGGAACGGCCCCACCGCCGTGCTGATGACGCTGTTCCCCAGCGTCATCATCCAGCAGCAGGTGAACTCGCTGTCCACGCGCCACATCCAGCCCGTGGGCCACGACGCCTTCGATTTCGTGTGGACGCATTTCGGCTTCGCCGACGATACGCCCGAGATGACGCGCCGCCGGCTGCGCCAGGCCAATCTGTTCGGCCCGGCGGGCTTCGTGTCGGCGGACGACGGCGAGGTCATCGAGTTCTCGCAATCGGGCTTCGAGCAGAAGCCCTGGCACCGCAGCGTGGCGGAACTGGGCGGCAAGACCGCCGAAAACACCGACCACATGGTCACGGAAACGCTGATCCGCGGCATGTACGCGTACTGGCGCCGGGTCATGGAGGCCTGACGATGCTGGACTTTCACCTCTACTACCAACTGACCTGCCTGTACAACGACTACGCCGCCGCGCTGGACGCTGAGGAATGGGAAAAGTGGCCCGATTTCTTCCTGGAAGACTGCGTGTACAAGGTGCTGCCGCGCGAGAACCACGAGCGCGGCTATCCGCTGGCGACCATGTCCTTCGAAAGCCGCGGCATGCTGAAGGACCGCATCTACGGCGCCACCGACACCATCTTCCACGATCCCTACTACCAGCGCCATGTGGTGGGCGCGCCGCGCGTGCTGTCGGTGCAGGGCGACCGCATCGAGTCCGAGGCCAACTACGCCGTGTTCCGCACCAAGCCCAGCCAATTGACCACGGTATTCAACGTGGGCCGCTACCTGGATGTGGTCCGGCTCGGTCCGGACGGGCTCAAATTCGAATCGCGGCTCTGCATCTTCGACAGCGAGCTGGTGCCGAATTCGCTTATCTATCCCATCTGAACAAGGAAACGACAGCAATGAGCACGCAATGGATCAAGGCCATCGCGCGGGACGAGGTGCCTGAAGACGACGTCATCGCGGTGCAGGCCGGCGGCCGCGAGATCGCGCTGTATGGCGTGGACGGCGAGGTCTACGCCACCGCCAACCTCTGTACGCACGGCAATGCGCGGCTGTGCGACGGCTTTCTGATGGGGCATGAGATCGAATGCCCGCTGCATCAGGGGCGCTTCGACGTGCGTGACGGGCGCGCGCTCTGTTCGCCGCTGCGCGAGAACATTGCCACCTATCCGGTCAGGATCGAGGACGGTGTGGTATTCGTGGCGCTGTAGCGCCTTTGTCAGACCGCGAGGCGCAGCGCCTCGTTCGCCGCCGCCATGCCCATGGCGGCCGTGACGGTCACGACCGAGCCGTAGCCGGCGCAGGACAGGCCCTGCGGCGCCAGGGTTTCTCCAGAGGCGCCCATGTCGTCCTCGCCTTCGGTGGGGCGGGTCCAGGCGTCGGGCAGGATGGCGGGCTGGTCGAACCACAGGGCGTGGATACCCATTTTCGGCACGCGCTTCAAGGCCTTGCCGTTCTGGTCGGAAGCCCGCGGAAAGCCATGCTCGCGGCGCAGCTTGTTGCGCAACTTGGACAGCAGCGCGTCGTTGACCGCGGCCGACAGGTCGCCGGCGCGCAGGGCCAGCGGATCGGTCTTGCCGCCCGCGCCGCCGCACAACAGCATGGGCACGCCGATTTCGCGCGCATGCAGAATCATCGCGATCTTGGCGGCGGCCTGGTCGGTGCAGTCGATGATGACGGAGTACGGGCCGGGCAGGACCTGGGCGACGTTCTCGGGCGAAACGAAATCATCCACCCGCGTCAGCCGGCACTCCGGATTGATCGCCAGCACGCGTTCGGCCATGGCATCGACCTTGGACTGGCCCAGCGTCTCGGTCAGCGCGTGGATCTGGCGGTTGACGTTGGATTCGGCAATGTGGTCCAGGTCGATGAGCGTCAACGCCCCTACCCCGCAGCGCGCCAGGGCCTCGACGGTCCAGGAACCTACGCCGCCCAGGCCGGCGACCGCCACATGGGCGTTGCGCAGGCGGGTCGGGGCTTCGGGGCCGTAGAGGCGGGAGAGGCTGCCGAAGCGGCGGTCGAGGTCGGCGGTGGGGTCGGGGGTGTTCATGAGGGCGTATTTTATTGCAGGCGGATGGTTGGGTTCTTAAGACGCCTGGCACGGCGGCGGCCGGGGTGGCGCGGGGCGTCGATAAGCCCGAGGGA
>NZ_JAOCAT010000046.1:0-44824 GCF_029839485.1 Achromobacter sp. GD03932 | reverse complement strand
GCGGTACACGCCCAGTGCGGTGGGCGCCAGGCCCAGCGCCTGCAAGGCGCGGCGGTTGGCGCCGATCAGCAGGTCGCCCTGGAAGGCCAGCAGACCCTCGCCGGGCGCGCCCAGTCCGGCGTGGTCCACGTGCAGCCGCAGCACGGCGTGCTGCTCGTAGGCTTGTTCAAACAAACGGTGCTCGATCAGGTCCACGGCGGCGCGCACCAGTTCCAGCACATCGGGCCGCAGGTCGCGCGCCGGACTGGACAGGTCCAACACGCCCAGCGTGCGGCCCTCGCTGTCGGTAATGGGGACGGCGGCGCAGGTCAGGATGCGGTTGGGTTCGAAATAGTGTTCCGCGCCATGCACGGCGATGGGCCGGCCTTCCACCAGCGCGGTGCCGATGGCGTTGGTGCCTGCCGCCGCTTCGTCCCAGGGCGCGCCGGGCATCAGCGCCACGCGCGAGGCGCGCTGGGCGAAACCGGTGTCGCCGTCGGAGTCCAGCACCAGGCCTTGCGCGTCGGACAGGATCACCAGGCCGCCGCTGCCGCCGGCCTGGCGGCGCAGCAGGGATATGGCGGGTTCGGACAGCCGGCGCAGCGCCTCGTTGCGCTGCTGGGCCTCGCGCAGCTCGCCCTGGGTCATGAGCTCGGCGCGGCGCACGCCGCGCATGTCGAAGCCCAGGTCGGCGCAGCGACGCCACGACCGCAGGATGGGCTCGGCGACCATGCCGCCGGGCACCGCGCCTTGCTGGTTGAACAGCAGGCGCGCTTGCGTCAGCGCGTGCTGACGGGAATGAGTGGCCATGCATGTCTCCTGGGACAGGCGTTCTGCGACACCTGTTCCGCGACGATGTCGCAAAAAGCGACAGGGAGCGAGCCCTCACGCCGCGCCCGCTACGCGGACTGCCTGCCCCCTGGGGAGCTGACCCGCCCAGGGAAGGCCCGGCGGCGGGCCGGCCCTCTGGGGCATTGCTGCACGTCGCCCCATTTTGGAAACCTACTTTCGCATGCAAGCCGCGGGCTGTCCAGCGGGGAAGCACCGACTGGCACGCTCCTTGCTTGATAAAGGACAGGCAGCCGACTGCCGCACCCCCACAATACCGGAGACAAGCATGGACATCGCGACCCGCATCACCCCCGACTCCTACGGCACGCGCCTGGACCTGAAGACCCAGTACGACAATTTCATCGACGGCAAATGGCAGAAGCCCTCCGACGGCGAATACTTCGACAACGTCACGCCGGTCACGGGCCAGGTGCTGACGCGCAATGCCCGCTCCAAGGAGCGCGACATCGAGCTGGCGCTGGACGCCGCGCATCGCGCCGCGCCGAAATGGGGAGCGACCCCGGCCGCGCAGCGCGCCCGCATGCTGATGCAGATCGCCGACGTGATGGAGGCGAACCTGGAGCGCCTGGCCACGGCCGAAACCTGGGACAACGGCAAGCCCATCCGCGAAGCGCGCGCCGCCGACATCCCGCTGGCGATCGACCACTTCCGCTACTTCGCCTCTTGCATCCGCAGCCAGGAAGGCTCGCTGTCCGAGATCGACCACGACACCGTGGCCTATCACTTCAACGAACCGCTGGGCGTGGTGGGCCAGATCATTCCGTGGAACTTCCCCATCCTGATGGCCGCGTGGAAGCTGGCGCCGGCCCTGGCCGCAGGCAACTGCGTGGTGCTCAAGCCCGCCGAGCAGACGCCGCTGGGCATCCTGCTGCTGATGGAACTGATCGGCGACATCCTGCCCCCGGGCGTGGTGAACGTGGTCACGGGCTTCGGCCTGGAAGCGGGCAAGCCGCTGGCCTCGAACAAGCGCATCGCCAAGATCGCCTTCACCGGCGAGACCACCACCGGCCGCCTCATCATGCAGTACGCCTCGCAGAACATCATTCCGGTCACGCTGGAACTGGGCGGCAAATCGCCCAACATCTTCTTCGCCGATGTGGCCGCGCAGGACGATGACTTCCTCGACAAGGCGATCGAAGGCTTCGTCATGTTCGCGCTGAACCAGGGCGAGGTCTGCACCTGCCCCAGCCGCGCGCTGATCCAGGAATCCCTGTACGACAAGTTCATGGAACGCGCCCTGAAGCGCGTGGCCGAGATCAAGCAGGGCAATCCGCTGGACGCGGACACCATGCTGGGCGCGCAGGCATCCACCGAGCAGCTGGAGAAGATCCTGTCGTACCTGGACATCGGCAAGCAGGAAGGCGCCGACGTGCTGGCCGGCGGCTCGCGCGCGCAGATGCAGGGCGCGCTGGAAGGCGGCTATTACGTGCAGCCCACGGTGTTCAAGGGCCACAACAAGATGCGCGTGTTCCAGGAGGAAATCTTCGGGCCGGTGGTGGCCGTGACGACCTTCAAGGATGCCGACGACGCGCTGGCCCTGGCCAACGACACGCTCTACGGCCTGGGCGCGGGCGTGTGGTCGCGCGACGCCAACACCTGCTATCGCATGGGACGCGCCATCAAGGCGGGCCGCGTGTGGACCAACTGCTATCACGCCTATCCTGCGCATGCGGCGTTTGGCGGCTACAAGCAATCGGGCATCGGGCGCGAGAACCACAAGATGATGCTCAACCACTATCAGCAGACCAAGAACCTGCTGGTGAGCTACTCGCCGAAGAAGCTGGGTTTCTTCTGACTCGGTTGTGTGCCGGCGCCGGGCCGCGAGGCCCGGCACGCCTCAAAGGAGCCTGACATGGCAGAGCAAACGCCGCGCGTGGTCGCCACCGACGAGGCGCGCAGCCTGATCGAAACGCTGCGGGCCAAGCACGGCCCGCTGATGTTCCACCAGTCCGGCGGCTGCTGCGATGGCAGTTCGCCCATGTGCTATGCCCAGGGCGAATTCATGGTGGGCGGATCGGATGTGCTGCTGGGCGAACTGGAAGGCTGCCCGTTCTACATGGGCGAGGACCAGTTCGCGTACTGGGAGCACACCCAGCTCATCATCGACGCCGTGCCCGGCCGCGGCGGCGCGTTCTCGCTGGACAGCGCGGAAGGCAAGCGCTTCCTGCTGCGCTCGCGACTGTACTCGGACGAGGAGTGGGCGCGGGTGGCGCCTGTCAGCAAAGGCTGAGCCCCTAGCCGGCTGGTCGCGCGGGGTCCTAGCGGGCCCGCGGCCCGCCTTGCGGACTGCCCTTGTCCGGCGTGCCGGCATCGGCAGCCTGTTTCCACTGGAACGACACGCGCCGGATGCGCGCGGCGCGGAACTGCGTGAACGAACGGCCGCCCGGCATGGGCGCGCCGCGATAGGCACTGCTGGCGTTTTTCATTGCTGAAGTTGCGTTGACGAAAAAACTTGCTTGGGCAGCGCTCAAGTGCGCGCGGCCGATGTGCTCCAGGCGCTGGCGGGCGCCGCGCGGCGGGTCCATTCCAGCGCATCTTCGAGGCGGTCGTTGCCCCAGAACATCTCGCCGTCCACAAAGAATGTGGGCGCGCCGAACAGGCCCAGGTTGCGGGCACGGTCGACCTGGCGGCGCAGCGCCTCCTTGGCGGCTTCGGACTTGCCACGGGCGATCAAGGCGGCGGCGTCCAGCCCCAGGTCCGTCAGCAGCCCATGCACGACGTCCTCGGACTGGATGTCCAGGTCGTGCTGGAAATTGGCGCGGAACACGGCCACGCAGAAATCGCGGCCCCAGGGCTCGTCCTGCCCCAGCAGCGCGATGCGCGCGGGCAGCACGCTCATGCGCGGAAACAGGCGCGGACGGTTGTAGACCAGGCCGTACTTTTCAGCCAGGCGGGCAATGTCGCGCATCATGTAGGCGCCCTTGCCCGGAAACAGCCGGAACGGCGTGTCGTTCCAGCCCTGGGCCTGGAAGATCGGACCCAGCAGGAACGGCCGCAGATCCACCCGGACCCCGGCCTCTTGCGCCAGGGCGTCGACGCGTTCGATGGCCAGATAGCTGTACGGGCTGGCGAAATCGAACCACATCTCGATGCGGGGCGTATCGGGCAGGGGCGCGGTCATGACTGGAGCTCCGGGACAAGCTGCTACGAAATTAGCGCGACCTGCGCATCCGGCAGGCCGCTGAGAACGACATCGCGATCGCTGCCGACGGTGATGGAATCACCGGCTTGAAGCACGCTGTCATCGAAACGCTGATATTCGGACAGCCACAAGGTGCCGGCGTGACACACGATGCGGACGCCCGAGGCGCGCTTGAGCAGCATAGTCGAGCCGCCGGCCAGACGAAATGACATTCCCGCAGTGCAACATACCTGGATCATGGCGTACCCCTGGGCCGCGGCGGCGGCGATCGCGGCGGATGGCGGGGCTATGCGCCCTACACCCGTCGTCTGAGTCCTATTGAACGCCCTGGAGGTACTATTGCTCAAGCGACATTTCCGTCCGATACGCATGAGTTTTACGAATGCCATATCCGCTGGCCAAACTCCCGCCGCTTGATCTGGTCCGAGGCTTCGTGGCCGTGGGCCGCCGCATGAGCATCACCCTGGCCGCGCAGGATCTGCATGTGACCCAGTCGGCCGTGAGCCGCCAGATCCGGGCGCTGGAGGCCCACCTGGGCGTGCCCCTGCTGGTGCGCGGATTCCGCAGCGTGTCGTTCACCTCCGAGGGCGCACAGCTGTTCCGCATGGCCGACGTATGGCTGAGCCAGCTGGGCGACCTGACCGAGCAGCTGCGCGCCCCCGAGCGCCGCACGCCCGTTACCGTGACCACGACCATAGGGGTGGCCTCGCTGTGGCTGCTGCCGCGGCTGGGGGACTTCCAGGCGGCGCATCCGCACATCGACGTGCGCGTGGCGGCCGACAACCGGCTGATCGACATTGACCGCGAAAGCGTGGACATCGCCATCCGCTACAGCCTGCGCGACGGCGTGCCGGACAGCGCAACCTGGCTGTTCGGCGAGGCCGTGGTGCCGGTGGCCCACCCCTCGCTCAAGGCCCGCCTGCTGGATGCCGAGGAACTGCAACGCCACGTGCTGCTGGAATTCGACGACCCGACGCGTCCCTGGCTGCAATGGTCGGAATGGCTGAATGCGCGCGGCCTGGCCCGCGTGCCCACCCGGGGCATGCTGCGCTTCAACCAGTACGACCAGATCGTGCACGCGGCGCTGGCGGGCCACGGCATCGCGCTGGGCCGGCTGGCGCTGATTGCGCCGATGCTGGCGGACAAACGGCTGGAGGCCGTCGGCGGCCAGGCCGCCAGCGCCACCGAGCACGCCTACTGGCTGGTGCGCAATACGCGCCGCGCCACGCCGGACGCCGAGGTCGTCACACGCTGGCTGATCGAACAGGCCGAAGCCACCGCGCGCGACCTGACCGCGTAGGCGCGGCGCCGCGCTACAAAATTTATACAGATCTTCATAACTTGGGATGGTTGCTCCGGTAGATTGCGGCGCTGATCCGTAACCCTGCTCCCAAGATGTTGATTAGGCATTTCCGTCCGGCGCTCGGGTGGCAAGACTGGTTCGTCAATTTTCAGCGATCCTTCCTGGTCCTGCTGGCCCCTTGGCTGATCAGCGTCCTGGCGCAAAGCGCCGGACGCGGCTACCTGCTGCTGCGCTATGCCGCGCCGGGCACTTATGACGCGCTGCCGCAGGACGTGCGGCGCAGCCTGGCGACAGGGCTGCTGTTCGACATCAAGGTCGCCAGCATCGCCTGTTCGGCGCTGCTGCTGCTGTCCATGGCGGCGGCAGCCAGACCCGGGCTGCAACGGTGTTGGCAGCGTCATCTGCCGGGACTGGGCGCAGCCATGGCGACGCTGTTCGCGGCCACCACGATCATCAGCGTCTTCTACTTCGCCACATTTTCCCGTTCCATCGACATCTTCGTGTTCGGGCTGGTGGACGACGACACCCAGGCCATCCTGATGACCCTGTGGCATGGCTACCCGTTGGCGCAGGCAGGCCTGCTGCTGGCGGCGGTGCTGGCGGGGACCTGGTGGCTCGGCCGCCGTTGGCGCGGCTGGGTGCAAGGCAGGCGGTTCAAGCGCCGCGCGTTCATTCCCAGCCTGTTGCGGTTTGCGCTGATCATAGGCATCACCGTGCTGGCCTGCAGAGGATCGCTGGGCAAGTTTCCGCTCAACAAGGACGACACCAGCATCTCGTCGCTGCGCCTGCTCAATGACATCGCGCCCAATGGCGTCTCGGCCTTTTCGTGGGCCCTGTCCGACCGCGGCAACGACAAGCGCTTCGAACCCGTCACCTTGCGCGAGGGGCGCTTGCTCTACGAGCGTTTTCTGGGCTGGCCGGACAACGGCCTGCGGCCATTCATGGCCACAACCGCACCCAACTCCGCGGCAGCCGCAAGACCGCCCCACGTGGTGCTGCAGGTCATGGAGAGCATGGGCGCGCATCTGAACGCTTATGACAATCCCGACCGCGACCTGCTCGGCGCACTGCGTCCGCACTGGCGCGAGGACTGGGTATTCGAGCGCTTCGTGGCCGAAGGCAACGGCACCATAGAATCCTTGAGCCTGCTGCTGGTGCGCAGCCCCATTGCCGCCGTCGGCCAATCGTCGGCGGTGGACACGCCATTCGCCAGCAACGCCTTCACGCCCTTTCTGCAACGCGGCTACCGGGTCGTCTTCGTCACCTCCGGCGCCGCCACCTGGCGCAACCTCGGCGTCTTCGCCACCAAGCTGGGCGCGCATGAATTCGTGGATCAGCAGACCCTCAGGATGCGTTATCCCCAAGCACGGACGGGAACCTGGGGCGTGCCCGACGAGTACATGTTCCGCTACATCGAAGAGCGGCTGGCGCAAGGCACCCAGGACGGCCAGCCGCTATTCATCGTGGCCTTGTCCACCACCCATCATCCTCCGTTCATCGTGCCCGACGGCGGCCAGCGCGGCGGCCTGCCCCTGGACGATGTGGCCAGCCTGCCCTACTTCAAGACCTGGGACACGCTGGCGGCCGCATTCGACACACTGCGCTACGCCAACGATCAGTTGGGGGGCTTCCTGACGCGCCTGAAGGCATCGGACTACGCGTCGCGGACCATCGTCGCCGTGACCGGCGACCACAACATCCTGGGCATCGACTATCAGGATCCGAAGGACGCTGCGCTGGCGCGCGCCGTGCCGTTCTACCTGTATGTGCCGCCGGCCTACCGGACACAGGCGCGTTACGACCCGGCGCGCGTAGGCAGCCACAAGGACATCCTGCCCACGCTGTATCACCTGAGCCTCCCGGAGACTCCCTACTTCCGCAGCGGCTGCGACCTGCTGGCCGCCCAGCCCGATCCGGCCTGGTGTTTCGGCTTCAACAGCAAGCACGTGCTGCTGACCGATGAAGGGGTGTTCCGGCAGGGCAAACCCGGCCGCATCCTGCCCTGGGCAGGTCCATCGGGACTGGCGCTGGAGGCGGAGCAGGACGCGACGGCGGAACAATGGGCGGAGCAGGTCCGCCTGAACGCCTACACCGAGCTGCTGCACTGGCAGATCAACTACCAGGTGCAGGAATTCGGCCGCGCCGGCCAGGCGCGCTAGCGCCCAGGCCTGCCAGGGGGTTTCAGTCGACGCGCACTTCGGGTTCGCCCGCCCGCATGTCGCCGATGATGGCCGCTTGCTCGAAGCCGTGCTGGCGGAACAGGTCCAGCACCGCCTGCGCGGCGTCCGGCGAGCAGGCCACCAGCAGTCCGCCCGCGGTCTGCGGATCGGTCAACAAGGCGCGCTCCGTGTCGCTCACGCCCTCGCCCAGGCGCACGGACGCGCCATAGGAGGCCCAGTTGCGGCCGGACGCGCCGGTGATGACGCCGTCCGCGGCAAAGGCCTGCACGCCGGGCAGCCAGGGCAGCGCATCGCGCCGCACATGCGCCGTCAGTTGCGCGCCGCGCGCCATTTCCAGCGTATGCCCCAACAGGCCGAAGCCGGTCACGTCGGTGATGGCGTGCACGCCTTCCATGGCGGCCAGCGCCGGGCCGGGCCGGTTCAAGCGGGTGGTCTCGGTGATCATGGCGCGGTAGCCGGCGTCGTCCAGCCGGTTCTTCTTCAGCGCGGCCGACAGAATGCCCACGCCCAATGCCTTGCCCAGGATCAGCACATCGCCGGCGCGCGCGTCGGCGTTGCGCTTGATGCGGGCGGGATGCACCAGGCCCATCGCCGCCAGGCCATAGATGGGTTCAACGGAGTCGATGCTGTGGCCGCCGGCCACCGGAATGCCGGCGTCCTTGCAGACGGCTTCGCCGCCGCGCAGGATGTCGGCGATGACGCTGTGCGGCAGCACGTTGATCGGCATGCCCACGATGGCCAGCGCCATGATGGGCGTGCCGCCCATCGCGTACACGTCCGACAGCGCGTTGGTCGCAGCGATGCGGCCGAAGTCGTAGGGGTCGTCGACGATGGGCATGAAGAAATCGGTGGTGGCGATGAGCGCCTGTTCGTCGTTCAGACGGTAGACCGCCGCGTCGTCGGCCGTCTCGGTCCCCACCAGCAGATCGGGGTAGCTGACCGCCGGGCCGAAGCGCTTGAGCAGCTCGGACAGCACGCCGGGCGCGATCTTGCAGCCGCAGCCGCCGCCGTGCGAAAGCGAAGTCAATCGCGGCACCGCCGCGCTGGCAACATCCTGGGTGGTCATCTCAATCTCCATAGGTCAGTGGAAAAGGATAGCACCGCCCCCGAGATTGGCCCTATGATGATCCAGCAGCACGCAGCAACGGACGGCCGCCCGGCCCCGGGCGCACCGACAGCCAATCTTCACCGTGAGTGAGGGCTACATGGATCGCCGACATTTCCTCCGTTTCTCGGGCGCCCTGTGCGCCGCCAGCGCGACCCTGCCCAGGGCGGCGCGCGCGGGACTCGCCCCCGTCAGCACCGGATGGCGCGCCTTCGAACTGACCACCGACATCACCGTGCAGGATCCGGGCGCGCACGCGCGCCTCTGGATTCCGGTTCCCTACGCCACGGACACCCCTTACCAGCGCGGCGCACAGAGCGCCTGGCAGGTCAGCGGCGGCGGCGTCGCCCAACTGACCCAGGCGCCCGGCTACGGCGTGCAGATGCTGGCCGTGCAATGGCCTGACGCGCAGGCGCCGCGCCAGGTCACGGTCACCAGCCGCTTCCAGACCCGCAACCGGCGCGTGGACTTGAGCCAGCCGCCCTCGACCGACGCCCCCCGCGAAAGCGCCGCCGCGCTGCGCGAGTTCCTCCAGCCCACCGCGCTGCTACCCACCGACGGCATCGTCAAGAGCACCGCCGACCGCATCACCCGCGGCCACCGCGGCGATCTGGCGCAGGCCCGCGCCATCTACGAATGGGTGGTGGAGAACACCTGTAGGACCGCGTCCACCCGCGGCTGCGGCGTGGGCGACGTGCGCTACATGCTCACGGCCAACGATCTGAACGGCAAGTGCGCCGACATCAACTCCCTGTTTGTCGCGCTGGCCCGCGCCGCCGGCATACCCGCCCGCGACGCCTACGGCCTGCGCGTGGCGGACTCCGAGTTCGGCTACAAAAGCCTGGGCAAGGCTGGCGACGTCACCAAGGCGCAGCACTGCCGCGCCGAGTTCTATGCCGCGGGCTACGGCTGGGTGCCGGTGGACCCCGCCGACGTGCGCAAGGTCATGCTGGAGGAGCCGCCCGGCGAACTGCCGCTGACCGACCCCAAGGTGCGCGCCGCGCGCGTCATGCTGTTCGGCGCCTGGGAAATGAACTGGGTGGCGTACAACCACGGCCACGACGTGGTCCTGCCGGGCGCTACCCACGGCCCCGTGCCGTTCCTGATGTACCCCAACGGCGAAACCTCGGACGGGCGGCTGGACAGCCTGGATCCCGCCAGCTTCAGCTACAAGCTCAGCGCCAAGCCGCTTTCCATCTGAGCCCACCTACTGTCCACCCACGGGGACCGCCATGATCAGCCGCCGCCTACTCCTGCAGTCCGGCCTGTCGCTGGCGGCCCTGCCCTGGTATGCCCGGGCCGCCAGCGACGATGCGCTCAAGAAGGCCACCGGCCCGGACTGGGCGCCCTGGACCGCGTCCACGCCGCCGCTGGCCTTGCCCGACCTGGCCGGCCGCGAGAAGAAACTCGCCTCCTGGCGCGGCAACGTGATCATCGTCAGCTTCTGGGCCACCTCATGCGACCCTTGCCGCGATGAAATCCCCATCATGTCCGCCATGGCCAAACGCCATCGCGAGGAAGGCCTGCGCCTGGTGGCCGTGAACGTCGGCGATTCGGCGGCCAGGATCAACACCTTTCTGGCGAAATGGCCGGTCGCGGGCACCGTGCTGCACGACAGGAACAGCACGGCGTCAAAGCAATGGGACGCGGTCGGCCTGCCCGCCAACTATCTGGTGGACCGCGGCGGATCCGTCCGATATTGGCATCTGGGACAGCTGGACTGGAACTCGGACCGGGTAGGCGGCGTAGTGACGGGGATGCTGCGGGCTTAGTGCGCCGCGCAAGAGATGGCGGAAGGCAGCAGGAGTCGAACCTACCTGGGAACGTCTGACGCCCCCAACTGGGTTTGAAGCCCAGCCGTGCCACCGGGCACGAATGCCTTCCACGGTGGCCGCCCATGATACCGGTTACTGCGCCTGCCGCGGGCTTCCGTAGGCGCTTTCCTGGCGCAACACGTGCGCATCGCGCAAGCGCCGGGTATATCCCACGCGGTCGAAGAACTCCAGGATCTGGATCGCGCGCTTCCTGCCCAGACCCGTGGCGTCGCGGAACGAGGCGGCGTTCAAGCCCTCGGGCTGCGCCGCCAGGCCTTGCGCCAGCGCCGCCAGCGCCGCCACCTGGTCGCGATGATAGAACAGGTCCTTCACCACCTGGGCCACTTCGCCGCGCCGCAACAGCTTGCGCAGCAGTTGCCGCATGCGGTCTTCGGGCTCACCCAGCGTGCGGGCGAGATCGCGCACCCAGGGCGGATCGAAGGCGCCGGCCGCCAGCAGCAGCAGCACGCGCGCGGCCAGCGCCGATTCCTCGGGCGCCAAGGTCGCGCTATGGCCCGGCAGGTGCAGCCAGGGGCCATTGCGCACGATGCGGCCATCGCGCTGCAGATCGTCCAGCGCCGCCTGCCATAACGCATCCGGGCCGGCGGGCATGGCCATGCGGCGCAAACGCGGACCGTCGGGGCCTGGTTCGTCGGGCGCGCCTTGATGGAAAGCAGCCAGCGCCTGCTCCACGCGGGCGCGCAGCGCATCCCAATGCGCCGCCAGGATCAGGGTGCGCGGCGCCTGCGGCGTACGCGCCTCCAGCCACACCGCTGCGGGCGGCGCAGGGATCTCGCTCACGGGCTTGCCCGTCAGGCGCTGCAAGGCGTCTTCGTCCAGCCCCAGCGCGGCATGCTCCACCACGGGATGCAGGCCGGCGCCGTCCAGCATGGCCGCCAGCGCCTGCAGCCACTGCATGCGCGCGGCGGACCGGCGCTTGCGGTCCGGGGCGTTCGGATCCAGCACCCGGCCGCCGCCGACCGTGCGCGTGGCCTGCGCGTTGCGCACAATGTAGCGGTCGCCCGGCATGACACAAACAGGATCGTCGAACACCAGCTGCACCCAGCCGGACTGTCCGGGCGCCAGCGATTCCGCGCTCAGCGGCACCACGTGCGCCACGTGGCGCGCGGCGCCGATGTGCACATGCAGCGGCGCCCAGGCGCGCACCGGCGCGTCGGCGGATGCCAGCAGCGTCAGCGCCACGTCGACATGGCGCGACGGCAGGAAGCAGCGCGCATCCGCGATCCAGTCGCCGCGCGCGATGGCGTTCTTGTCCATGCCTGCGAGATTCAAGGCGCAGCGCTGGCCCGCCGCGCCGGTTTCGCTGGCCTGGTTCTGGGCATGGATGCTGCGCACGCGCACGCGCGTGCCGGCAGGCATCAGCCGCAAGTCGGCAGCGTCGTCGTCCGCGCGCGCCAGCCCGGCATGGGCCGTGCCTGTCACCACCGTGCCATGGCCGGCCAGGGTGAACACGCGATCGACCGCCAGCCGGAACAGGCCCGCGCTGTCGCGCTGGCGCAGGGCTTGCGCCTCGGCGTGCAGATAGGCCTTCAGTTGCGCCACGCCCGGGTCGTCGGCCTGCGCCGCGCATACGGCGTACAGCGGGGCGTTCTGCAAGAAGGTGCCCGCGGACAGTTCGGCGATTTCCGTGCGCACTGCCAGCAATCTCGCGGCATCGGCGCGGTCGGTCTTGGTCAACGCCACCGCGCCGCGTTCCACGCCCAGCAAAGCCAGGATCGCCAGGTGTTCGCGCGTCTGCGGCATGACGCCGTCGTCCGCCGCCACCACCAGCAGGCCGAAATCGATGCCGCTGGCGCCGGCCGCCATGGTGTGCACAAGCTTCTCGTGCCCCGGCACGTCGATGAAGCCCAGCACGTCGCCGTTGGGCAGCGGGGTGTAGGCGTAGCCCAGCTCGATGGAAATCCCGCGCGCCTTTTCTTCCTTGAGCCTGTCGGTATCGACGCCGGTCAGCGCCCGCACCAGCGTGGTCTTGCCGTGGTCGATATGGCCTGCGGTGCCGATGATCACGCCAGGCGCTCCGCGAGTTGCGCGGCGAAGGCCGCTTCGTCGCGCGCTTCCAGGCAACGCAGGTCCAGCCAGAGGGCGTCGTCGGCAATGCGGCCGATCACGGGCACGGGCAGGCGGCGCAATTGCGTCTCCAGCTTGTCCAGGTGCCGTCCGGCGCGGCCGCTGCCGGTGTAGCGCACGGCCAGGCCGTAGCTGGGCAGCTGGTCCACGGGCAAGGCGCCGCTGCCGATCTGGCTGAACATGGGCACGGCCTCGACCGCGTAGTGTTCGCCCGCCGCCTGCGCCAGGACGCCGCGCAGGCGTTCGGCCTGCGGCTGGATGTCGCGCTGCGGGCGGGTCAACAAGCGCAAGGTGGTCAAGCGCTGGGCCAGGAACTCGGGCGCACGGTACAGACCCAACACCGGCTCCAAGGCCGCCAGCGTCAGCTTGCTGACGCGCAGGGCGCGCTTGAGCGGGTTCTTCTTGATCTTGCGGATCAGGTCCTTGCGGCCCACCAGCAGGCCGGCCTGCGGCCCGCCCAGCAGTTTGTCGCCGCTGAAAGTGACCAGGTCCGCGCCGGCCGCGATGGTTTCGCGCACGGTGTCTTCCTTGGGCAGGCCGAACTGGGTCAGATCGACCAGCGTGCCGCTGCCCAGGTCCACGGTAGCGGGCAGGCCGCGCGCGTGCGCCAGCGCCGCCACCTCGGCCACGCTCACGCTCTTGGTGAAACCGGTGACCGCGTAGTTGCTGCAATGCACCTTCATCAGCATGGCGGTGCGCGGGCCGATGGCGTTTTCGTAGTCGGCGGCATGGGTGCGGTTGGTGGTGCCGACTTCGACCAGCTTGGCCCCGGCGCGCTTCATGATGTCCGGAATGCGGAACGCGCCGCCGATTTCGACCAGTTCGCCGCGGGACACCACGACTTCGCGCCGGTCCGCCAGCGCGTTCAGCATCAGCAGCACGGCGGCCGCATTGTTATTGACGACGGTAGCGGCCTCGGCCCCCGTCAGTTCGCACAACAATTCGTCGATCAGGTCGTCGCGGTCGCCGCGCCCGCCGGTGGCCAGGTCGAACTCCAGGTTGGCGGGGGTGGTGAGCGCGCGCAGCACCGAGGCCACCGCCTCATCGGGCAGCAGCGCCCGGCCCAGGTTGGTGTGCAGCACCGTGCCGGTCAGGTTGTACACGGCCCGCAGCTTCGGCTCGGCCGTCCGGGCCAATGCCGCGGCCACGCGCGCGGCCACGGCGTCGGCGTCGAGCTCCTGGCGCGGCAGCCCGCCGGCCAGCGCACGTTCGCGCATCGCGTCCAAATCCCGGCGCAGCGCCGCCACCACCTGGGTGCGGCCGTGCTCGTCCAGCGCGGCGCGCATGGCCGGCGCATTCAGCAACCGGTCCAACGAAGGGATCTCCGATACCGCGGCCACGCCGCCTTCGGGCGCTTGTGCGGCCATTACTGCTCTGCTCCCTGATCCGACGCCGGCTCCGATCCGTGCCACAGCAACGGATTGCCGCTGGCCCGCGAATAGCCCGCCTCGCCGACCAGCACGTCCAGCATCAGGCTGGCCAGGTCGTCGGCCACGGGCTCCACCTGCAGGTCCTTGTCCTGGTAGAAGATCTTGCGATAGGTATGGCAGTGGTCGCAGGTTTCCGCCTTGATGGCGGGCGTACGGCCCTCGATGGCCTGATACGCCACCGATTCCACGTCTTCGCAATGCGAGCATTTCACCCGCACCATGTGCCACTGGGTCGCGCACAGGCTGCAGCACAGGTAGCGGTAGCCTTCGAACTGCCCGCCCACACGCACCACGCTGGCCACCGGCAGGCTGGCGCACACCGGACAGACGCCAAAGGGGCTGGCCACGGGCAACTGCTTTTCGTCGAAACGGCTGGCCAGATCGGTCCAATAGACTTGCAGGGCCGCCATCACGAAGGGCGCCGCGGCGCCGTCCACGCCCTGGTCCTGCTCTGACAGCACCGCCTCGGCCAGATCCTCCAGCGACTCCGGATCCTCGGCCAGCGCACGGCGCAGGCCGGCGCAGACTTCGATGGCCTCGGCCGGCACGTCCTTGGCGCCGGCGACATGGTCCAGCAGCTGGCCCAGGATGTTGCGCCACAAGGGGTCGCGCGGCCAGCCCACGGCCTGCAGGGGCGGCATGCCATGCGCCTGCGCCAGCGAAATGCGCTCCTCGGAAGCCTCGGGCGCGGCGCAGTCCTGCAGGGCGCGATGCTGGGCGTCGACCAGATGCGCCATCAGCAGCAGGTAGTCGGCCACCGGGCTATCCGCCGCCAGTTGCCGCAAGCGGGCTGCGCGCGTGGCGAAAACCGACGCGCGGTCCGGCAGGCTGACTTGGGGAATGCGGTTGTGATCTAGCGCTTCGATCTCGCCGCGCGGAAGAATTCGCTGCACTTGCGTCTCCAGTAAAAAAACACGGCTGCCAGCCTTCAAGGAGAAGGATAGCAGCCGTTGGGCGGGTGCGTGGGGGCCAAGAAAGCCCCATTTGCCGCAGCGCAGAGGGAACGCGCAAACTGCGCGTTCCGTTTTGCACTATTTTCTGATTTGCTCGCGGAACCAGGCGCGATGATGCTTCCACGCCCAACCCGCCGTGACATACCCCCGCAGCATCGCGGTCAGGGAACCCTTGACCCAAATGGCAGCGTAGATGTGCACGATGATGGCGCAGATCAGCACCAGCGCGCTGACGGCATGCAGCACCGAGGCGGCGCGGATGACCCAGATCGGGAAGTAGAACGCGAAGTACTCGCGCCAGATCACGATGCCGCTGACGAACAGGCCCAGCATGCAGAGGATCAGCACGTAGAACAGCAGCTTCTGGCCGGCGTTGTACTTGCCGACTTCGGGCAGCTTTTCCTCGCGGTTCTCGACCACATCGTTCAGTTGCCGCATCCACTGGCGGTCGGCCTTCGTCATGAGGTTGTGCCGCCACATGTGGCCGGCGAACACGACGAAGCAGGCGAACATCACCACCCCGATGAAGGGATGCAGGATGCGCGTCCAGGGTCCGCCCCCGAACAGGTTGCTCAGCCAGTACATGGACGGGTGGAACAGCGCCAGCCCGGACAGCGCCAACAGGATGAACGTGAAGGCGATGATCCAGTGGTTGGTGCGCTCGCCCGGCGTGTAGCGCTTGATCCGGCGGTAATGGCGGTCTTCACTCATGGCGCACCTCCTCTTCGGCACGGCGTTCGTCTTCCTCGGACACCTCGTTGCGGCCAACGCGGGCGTAGTGGAAGAAGCCCGCCAGCGCGGTCAGGGCCATGGCGGCCACGCCCAGAGGTTTGGCCAGGCCCTTCCACAGCGAGACCATGGGGCTGATCTGCGGGTCCTTGGGCAGCCCGTGGTACAGCCCGGGCTGGTCGGCGTGATGCAGCACGTACATGACGTGAGTGCCGCCCACGCCCTGCGGGTCATACAGGCCAGCCTTGTCGAAGCCGCGCGACTTGAGGTCGACGATCCGCTCCTCGGCGTGCTGCGTCATGTCTTCCTTGGTGCCGAAGACGATGGCGCCGGTAGGACACGCCTTGACGCAGGCCGGCTCCTGGCCGACGGCCACGCGGTCGGAACACAAGGTGCACTTGTACGCCTTGTGGTCCTTCTTGGAGATGCGCGGCACGTTGAACGGGCAGCCGGTGATGCAGTAGCCGCAACCGATGCAGTTCTCTTCGTGGAAATCCACGATGCCGTTGTTGTACTGGATGATGGCGCCCGGCGACGGACAGGCCTTCAGGCAGCCCGGATCCTCGCAGTGCATGCAGCCGTCCTTGCGGATCAGCCATTCCAGATCGCCTTGCGGATTCTCGTATTCGGAGAAGCGCATGACGGTCCAGGAATGCTCGGTCAGGTCGGCCGGGTTGTCGTAGACGCCCACGTTGGTGCCGATCTCGTCGCGCAGATCGTTCCATTCCATACAGGCGCTTTGGCAAGCCTTGCAGCCGATGCACTTGGAGACGTCGATCAGCTTGGCCACCGAGCCCGTGACGGGCTCGCGGATGCCCGGCGGCGGCGTGGTGGTGGCGGAGCGCCGCTTGATGTCTAGGGATTGCATGGACATGTCGGTCTCCTTAGGCCTTCTCGACCTGCACCAGGAACGACTTGAATTCCGGCGTCTGGGAATTCCCGTCGCCCACGAACGGCGTCAGGGTGTTGGTGAGGAAGCCGGGCTTGGCCAGGCCCACGAAGCCCCAATGGATGGGGATGCCCACGTGGTGCACCGTCTTGCCCTCGATGGTCAGCGCGCGCAGGCGCTTGGTGACCAGCGCCACCGCCTTGATGTAGCCGCGGTTGGACGACACCTTCACGCGCGAACCGTTGGCGATGCCCAATTCCTTGGCCAGCGCCTCGCCGATTTCCACGAACTGCTCCGGCTGGAGGATCGCGTTGATGCGGACGTGCTTGGTCCAGTAGTGGAAGTGCTCCGTCAGGCGGTAGGTCGTGGCCACGTAGGGGAACTTGTCCACCGTGCCCATCGCGGCCAGGTCGTCCTTGAAGACCCGCGCGGCGGGGTTGCTGGTGACGCCCTTGGCCTTCGGATACAGCGGGTTGTAGCCCAGCGGCGTCTCGAAGGGTTCGTAGTGCTCGGGGAACGGCCCTTCGGCCATGCCCGCCCGCGCGAAGAAGCGCGCCACGCCCTCGGGGTTCATGATGAACGGTCCCATGCCGCCGTCCGGATTTTCGTCGCCCTTGAAGTCGGGGATGTCGGCGCCGGTCCAGAACTTGCCGTTCCAGGAGATCAGGCTGCGGCGCGGATCGAACGGCTTGCCCGCCACGTCACAGGAAGCGCGGTTGTACAGGATGCGGCGGTTGGCCGGCCACGCCCAGGCCCAGTTCAGGGTCTGGCCGATACCGGTCGGGTCGCTGTTGTCGCGCCGCGCCATCAGGTTGCCGGTAGGCCCCCAGGCGCCCGCGAAGATCCAGCAGCCGCTGATGGTGGAGCCATCGTCGCGCAGTTCCGCGAAGCCGGCCAGTTGCTCGCCGGCCTTGCGGGTGACCTTGGAAGGATCCTTGGGATCGGTCAGCTCCACCAGCGCCTTACCCGTGTATTCCTTGGCCAGTTCTTCCGCGGTGGGATTCTGCGGATTGGAGTACGGCCAGGACAGGTTGACGATGGGATCGGGATACTTGCCGCCCTCGTCCTGGTACATCTTGCGCAGGCGCGTGAACAGCAGCGCCATGATCTCGATGTCGCTCTTGGCCTCGCCCGGAGGCTCGGCGCCCTTCCAGTGCCATTGCAGCCAGCGGCCCGAGTTGACGAGCGTGCCGTCTTCCTCGGCGAAGCAGGTGGTGGGCAGGCGGAAGACCTCGGTCTGGATCTTGGAGGAATCCACATCGTTGGCCTCGCCCGCGTTGCGCCAGAACTCGGAGGTCTCGGTGACCAGCGGGTCCATGATGACCAGGAACTTCAGCTTGGCGAACCCGGCGTTCAGCTTGGCCTTGTTGGGCGCGGCCGCCAGGGGGTTGAAGCCCTGGGCGAGGTAGCCGTTCATCTTGCCCTGGTTCATGAGCTCGTAGACTTGCAGCATGTCGTAGAGCTTGTCCAGCTTGGGCAGGTAGTCGAACGCCCAGTTGTTTTCGGCCGTGGCGGACTTGCCCCACCAGGCCTTCATCAGGCTCACGTGGAACTTGCTGTAGTTCTGCCAGTAGCTCAGCTGGTTGGGCCGCAGAGGCTTCTGCGTGCGCGACTCGATGTACTTGCCGTAGTCCTGCTCGGGCTCGTTGGGCAGGGTCATGTAGCCGGGCAGCAGGTTCGACATCAGGCCCAGGTCGGTCAGGCCCTGGATGTTCGAATGCCCGCGCAGCGCGTTCATGCCGCCGCCGGCGATACCGATGTTGCCCAGCAGCAGTTGCACCATCGCGCCCGTGCGGATGATCTGCGAACCGATGGAGTGCTGCGTCCAGCCCAGCGCGTAGAGGATGGTCGCGGCGCGGTTGGTGGTGGCGGTGGACGCCAGCATCTCGCACACCTTCAGGAACTTGTCCTTGGGCGTGCCGCAGACGCGCTCGACCATGTCCTCGGTGTAGCGCGAGTAGTGCTTCTTCAGCAGCTGGTAGACGGTGCGCGGATGCGCCAGCGTCGGGTCCGTCTTGACGTAGCCGTCGTCGCCGCGCTCGTAGTCCCAGCTGGCCTTGTTGTAGGTGCGCTTCTCGGCGTCGTAGCCGGAATACAGGCCCGCGTCGAACGCGAAGTCCTCGCGCACGATGAAGGAAAAGTCCGTGTAGTTGCGCACGTACTCGTGCTGGATCTTGTCATTGTCCAGCAGATACTTGATGACGCCGCCCAGGAAAATGATGTCGGTGCCGGTGCGTATGGGCGCGTAGAAGTCCGCCACGGATGCCGAGCGCGTAAAGCGCGGATCCACGACGATCAGCTTTGCCTTGTTGTGGGCTTTTGCTTCCGTGACCCATTTGAACCCGCAAGGGTGGGCCTCGGCGGCATTGCCGCCCATGATCAGTACTACGTCCGCGTTCTTGATGTCGACCCAATGGTTCGTCATCGCTCCACGGCCAAACGTCGGGGCAAGACCTGCCACCGTCGGGCCATGTCAGACACGGGCTTGGTTATCGAATGCCAGTATCCCCATGCTGCGCACAGTCTTGTGCGTGATGTAGCCGACCTCGTTGCTGCTTGCGGAGGCCGCCAGCATGCCGGTGGTCAGCCACCGGTTGACGGTCTTGCCGTCCGCGGTCTTCTCGACGAAGTTCGCGTCGCGGTCCGCCTTCATGAGCTTGGTGATGCGGGTCAGGGCATCGTCCCACGACATCCGCACCCACTTGTCCGAACCCGGCGCCCGGTATTCCGGGTACTTCAGGCGGTTGGGGCTATGGATGAAGTCGATCAGGGCAGCGCCCTTCGGACAGAGCGTGCCGCGGTTGACGGGGTGGTCCGGGTCGCCTTCGATGTGCATGATGCTGGCGCGGGCGTTCTTGGAGCCGTCGCCCAAGCCGTACATCAGCAGTCCACAGGCGACCGAACAGTAGGGACAGGTGTTGCGCGTTTCAGTCATGCGCGCAAGCTTGTACTGGCGGACTTCGGCCATGGCCGTGCCGGGGGCTGCCCCCAGCAAAGCCAGGCTGGAGCCTGCCAGCGTCGCACCGGTCACCTTGAAGAACTGGCGGCGATTCATGTTGACCATGAAACACTCCTCTCCGGGTGAAATGAAGGAAGCCGTTGGCTGGCCGAAGCAAAAGCCCTACGAATTCCAAGGATATTTTTCCAAGTATAGGCTTTGCGGGACGGGTACGCCATGGGACCCGTCTTAAGGACGACCTTCCTTATGTCTGAGATTTAGCGGCCAAATCGGAGGTTTTCGCAGATTTTGGATGATCCGCCGGCTGCTACCATCTGCGGCTGCCTGGACTGGCCCGCCGACCCGCCCTTTTTGGGGGAGGCCGCGCCGCCAGCCTTCTTTCCCGCATGACCGTAGGAGCGCCGATGCGCCGCCTTGTTGCCCTGGCCTTGTCCATCACCGCCACGCTCGCGCCAGCCACGCTGACCCGCGCGGCCCCGGCCGCCCTGACTCCCGCCGCGGCCGCCACCGAAGCCGCCCACCAGGCGGGCATGGAAGGCTATCTCTACTTCTACCCGCTGGTCACGATGGACCTGACCCGCCGCCAGTTCACCCACCCGTCCCGCGGCGCCGAGGGCGCGCCGGCCAATACCTTTCTGCATGCGCGGGCGCTGCCGCAGCCGGGCGCGGCCACGCCCTGGGCCAATCCGGACATGCTGCGCAGCGTCGGCTGGCTGGACCTGACGTCCGGGCCGGTGGTGCTGTCGGTGCCGGATACCCAAGGCCGGCTCTATGCGCTGACGCTGCTGGACATGTGGACGGATGTGTTCGCCACGCTGGGCAAGCGCAGCACCGGCACGGCCAAGGGCAATACCGTGATCGTGCCGCCGGGCTGGAGCGGCGTGCTGCCCTCGGGCATGGCGCGCATCGACGCGCCCACGGCCTACGTATGGGCCAAGAATCTGATCCAGGCGGATGGACCCGCCGACTACCCCGCGGTCCACGTCTTGCAAGACGGCTTCCAGCTGACGCCGCTGGCGCAATGGAACCTGCCCGCGCAAGCGCAGCGGGCGAAGGCCGATCCCTCCCTGAATCTGCGCATCCCGGTGCGCGAGCAGGTCGAATCCATGCCGACCGACGCCTACTTCGAATATGCGGCCGAGCTGCTGCGCAAGAACCCGCCGCATGCCACCGATCAGCCCGTGCTGGCCAGGCTGCGCGGCGCCGGGCTGGCCGCCGGCCGGCCGTTCGACTTCGCCCAGCTCGACCATCCCGCCAAACAGGGTTTGCGCCGCGGCCTGCGGGCGGCGCGCGAGCGCATGACGGCGGCGGCCGGCGCCACGGTGCGCAGCGTCAACGGCTGGCACCAGGAAACCGCCAGCATCGGCGTCTACGGCAATTCCTATCTGCGGCGCGCCCTGGCGGCGCAGGCGCAGCCAGGCGCGGGCCTGCCCGAAGACCTGAGCGTGCTGCTGCTGGCGGCCGACAGCCAGGGCGCACCGCTGGATGGCGCGCACGGCTACACGCTGCATTTTGAAAGCGGCCAACTGCCGCCCGCCGCGGCGCTGTGGTCGCTGGCGGCCTACGACGCGCAAGGCATGCCGTCGGCCAATCCGCTGAACCGCTACGCGCTGGGCGACCGTGATCCTTTGCGGTACAACGCCGACGGTTCGCTGGACCTGCGCATCAGCCATGCGCCGCCCGCGCCCGAGGAACAGTCCAACTGGCTGCCGCTGCCCGCAGCCGGCGCAGTCAGCGTGCTGCTGCGCGTCTATGCGCCCGAACCCGCGCTGCTGGACGGATTGTGGACGCCGCCCGCCCTGCTGCGCGACACCCCGCCCGAAGACACCCCGCAAGAATCCCCGGAAGCCGCTGAAAAGACGCAGCCATGACAGGCGCCTGCCGCTACCATAGGCGTTTTATCCAAGATTAAACGCCCGCCATGGACGAAGCCTTTAGCCACCAATTGTCGATGACCATCCTGATGACGCCGGACATGGCGAATTTCTCAGGGAATGTGCACGGCGGAACCATCCTCAAGTACCTGGACCAGGTGGCCTACGCCTGTGCCAGCCGGTACGCCGGCCAATATGTGGTGACCCTGTCCGTGGACCAGGTCGTGTTCCGCGAACCCATCCACGTGGGCGAACTGGTGACTTTCCTGGCGGCGGTGAACTACACCGGCCGCACGTCCATGGAAATCGGCATCAAGGTCGTCACCGAGGACATCCGCAAGAAGCTCGTGCGCCATACCAACAGCTGCTATTTCACGATGGTTGCGGTGGATGAGCAGGGCGCGCCGACCGCGGTGCCGCCGCTGGAACCGCGCAACCTGGAAGAAAAGCAGCGCATGGAAGCCGCCCGGCTGCGCCGCGAACTACGCCAGGAAATGGAACGCAGGCACGGCGAGATCAAGCGGGAAACCACGCACGACGCGCAGCCCTGACACGGGATTCCCTGCCCGCCCAAAACAAAACGAGCCCAGCGGGCTCGTTTTTTCATGCGTGGTCCATGCGTGGCCTCTGAGGCCAGACCGGCTTCAGGCGCGTTCCGCCGAGGCCGGAGGCGACGGCGGCGCGGCGGCGGGTTCGCGGTCGCGGCCCACCATGCGCTTCAAGCCCAGCCACTGCTGCGACCAGAAGCCGCGGCCGTAATCGCGTCCGCCCAGCTCCGCCTGCTGGTCATGGATGCCCGTGGGGCCGTAGCCCACGCCAAAACGGGCAGTGCGGAACAGCACGTCCCAGATGGGGAACAGCGCGCCGAAGTTGTAGCCGCCCACCGGTCCCGGCGACGAGGCGTCGTAGGCGATGGAGTGGTGGTGCCGGTGAAAGCGCGGACTGACCAGCAGGCGCTCGCCGATGGCGCCGAAATGCATGCGCAGGTTGGCGTGCGAGAAGCTCTGCGCCAACTGGGTGATGGCCACCACCATGACGAACTGCGCCGGCGGCACGCCCACCAGCTGCGACACGAACACCACCAGCACGTCGCGCAGCATGTCGTCCAGCAGGTGGTTGCGGTCGTCGCTCCACATGGTCATCTGGCGTTGGCTGTGGTGCACGGCGTGCAAGGCCCAGAGCCAGCCGAAACGGTGCTGGGCCCGGTGGTAGAAGTAGTCCACCGCGTCGAACAGCAACAGGTAGATAATCAGGCTGACCCAGGCCTTGTCCGTCACGCCGGGCCAGTACTGGTCCAGCTGGAACGGCGCGAACCCCCAGACGTGCAACTGGCCGAACACGCTATCCCATAGCGGCTCCACCGTGAAGAACAGCACCAGCCGGAAAGCGCCCAACCGGTGGATCAGCGTGTAGAGCACATCGATGCCGATCTGGCGGCGGTCGGTGACGGCCTCGACCGGACGCAGGCGCTGCAGCGGGCCGAACACCAGCACCAGCACGGCGACCTGCAGCAGGCCGACCAACAACCACATGGTGGCGTCGTAGCCGTCCTCGATGAAGTTGCTCATGCCCAGGTGGAACAGCGCGGGCTGAATCGCCGTTTCGAAGAGCCATTGCTGGCACTCTCCGAACAATTGACTAAGCGTATCCATGATCAATGATGCGTAGCGATCCAATCGCGGTAGGACGGATGCGTATCCAAGGTAGCAAAACAATAGCCCTTGCGCTGCAAACCTTCAATCAGCGGCTCCAGCACGGCCGGCGCCCAGGGGTCCTGGCGCGACCAGATGCCCAGGTGCGCCAGCAGGATGTCGCCGGGCTTGATGGTGCGCAGCGCCTGGTCCAGCAGGCGGGCGTTGGGGTATTTGTCGCTGGGCAGTTCGTCGCCCAGGAAACCGGCGGGCGCCCAGCCCACGTGCTCGAAGCCGCAGGCCTTGGCCGCCTTCAGCAGCGCGGGCGAGGTCTTGCCGCCCGGCGCGCGGTAGATCGGCAGCATGTTCTTGCCCGTCATCTGATGGAAACGGGTGACGGACCGCTTGATCTCGGCGCAATACTGCTCGGGCGTCCATTCGGCGCGCTTGCCCGCGTCCGGACCGGCGCTGGGCTTGACGCGGAACTTGCCGCCGGGGAGATCCGCCTGCCAATAGACGTGGTCGTATGTGTGCGAGCCGAAGACATGGCCTTCGGCCGCGCGCGCCTTCCACCAGGGCGCCCACACGTCGTCCAGGCTGGAGCCGTCGGTCAGCGTGCGCTCGTTGGCCAGGAAAAACGTCACCTTGACGTTGTGTCGGGCCAGCACGTCGGCGATCAGCGGGGCCACGCCCATGTGGCCGGTATCGAACGTCAGGTAGACCGGTTTGTCGCAGGTAGCGGGCGCCGTTATCCCGAGCGTCGGGAGGAGCAGCGCGAGCAAGGCCGCCCAAACGGGCGCGGCGCGGGGGCTTCTCTTACCGCGTGGGAGCATGGTTCAGCGTCCAGACGCCGTGGGGCGACTTGCCCACCGGCACCTGATTGACCACCTTTTTCTGCTCCAGGTCCACCACGGTGAGCTTGCGGGCCCAGCGCGAGGTGACCAGCAGGGTCTTGCCGTCGGCCAGCACGTCCATGCAGTCCGGACCGCCCGGCACCGGGAAGGTATCGGTGACGGCCAGCGTCTGCAGGTCGATGCGGCTGATGGAGTTGGCGGTGCGGTTGCTGACGAACAGGTGGCGGTGGTCGCCCTGCGCGCGGAAGGCGTGGGCGCCCGCGGCGGTCTTGATGCGCGTCACCAGCTTGGCCGGGCCGTTGCTGACGTCGTAGGCCTCGACGTAGGAGTCGCCGGTCAGTGCCACCAGCAACGTCTTCTGGTCGGGCGTCAGGAACACGTCGGCGGGCGTCTTGCCCACCGACACCGTCCATTTCGGCGTCTGCGTGGCCAGGTCGATGGCGATGAGCTGATCGCTGTCCTGCAGCGTCACGTAGGCCGTGGTGCTGTTCTTGTCGATCATGATGTGGCTGGGCGTCTTGCCGGCCTGGATGCGCTTGACCAGCTTGAGGTCGAAGCCCTTTTCCAGCGGATGCCAGGAATAGATGTCGATGTGGTCCAGGCGGTTGGCCGCGGTCACGAACCACTTCATGTCCGGCGAGAATTGCAGCTGGTAGGGATCGACGATGCCGGTCAGCGTACGCTGCACTTCACCGGTCTTGGGATCCATCAGCGTGATCGAATCGCTGGTGGCGTTGGCCACCATGAGCGACTTTTCGTCGGGGGTCAGGTACAGATGATGCGGCTCTTTGCCCGTGGGCACGCGCCGCAATTCCTTGTAGGTGGCCGGATCAACGATGCTGACGTTGGCGTCCAGGGAGTTCAGGACGAAAATCGGGGCCGAGGCGGCCGCGGCGCTAAGCGCCATCCCTACGCCGAACAGGGCGTAGCGGACAAAATGCATGGGGTTCAATTTCTAGGTCCGGCAAAGGGGTATCGGGCAGGGTCCCGGTGCTCGCCATTTTAGGCACAGCGGGCTGACAAAAGGGCATCGTGCCGTGCCAGCCGGACAAACGGACACGCCTGTTGCGACCCAGCAACAGGCGTACGCCGATTACTCCCCGAAAACCGGAAAAATCATTTGCGGCCAACGGGTTGCACGTCGGCATCGGTCCAGGTTCCGGCACGGATATCGCGTTCCCGCAAGGCCGCGGCGCGCGCTGCGGACGAGGGTCCCAGGTCGGCCTCCAACACGCGCCCGTCGGGGCCGACGACGAAGGAGTCGATGCCGGTCTGCCCGTAACGCGCCGGCCAGGCGACGATGTGATACGAGCCGCCGTCCGCGCCCGGTATCACCTTGTACCGGTAGCCGTAATAAGCATCGTCCAGCGGCACCTCCGGCCCCATGCTGAGCGCGTCCAAGCCATAGGCCTGCTGCGGGGCGCCCGGCACCTCGGGCCAGTACAGCCCGTCGCGTTGTCCCGGACGGCTGACCAGGCGGCTCGCGTAGCGCCCCTGGCCCACGCCGTCCTTGTAACGACCTTGCGCGGCCTGCAGCTCCCGCAGGGTCTCGATGGCGGTCAGTTCGTTGCGGCCGATCGCGCGGCGGCGGATTTCCGCCGTGCCCGCCGCCGGGTCGAAACGCCAGCCCTGCCCGGCGCGCACGATGGGCACGGGCAGGGTCCAGCCCGAATCCCCGACCGCCAGCCAGGAACGGCCGCCATCGGCAACGATCTCGTGCTTGCGCGACCAGGCCGCCAGGAAACGGTAGATGTCGTCCTGCGCCACGCCGCCCGGCACGATCTTGCTGTGATTCGGCCCCAACACCTTGGCCAGTCCGTCGAGGTCGCCAGTGGCCATGGCGTCGACGAAGGCGTCGGCGGCGGCCTGCGGACTCGGATACAGGCTTTGCGCCGCGGCGGGGGCCGCAAGGCCCAGCGCCAGCAGCGACGCGGCGCCCAGCGCGCGCAAACGAGCAATGGTCATGAGAGTTCCCTTGTCCATGGTGCTTATCTCCGGCCGCCGAAATGTCCGCCGCCGCCACCACCACCGCGTCCGCCGCCTGCGTGTCCGCCGCCGCGCGGACCGCCGCCACCGCCGCCGCGGTTCATCTCGCTGCGCGTGTGCTGCTGCCGCATTTGGTCGCCGTTGCCGGCGCCGCTCAGCGCGTTGGCGCTATTGGAGGCGCGGCCACGGTCACGCGCGGCCGCTTCGTCGGCGCGCTGGCGCTGGGCTGCAGCTTGGCGGTCCTGCGTGGACACGCTGTTGGACGGCCGGTTGTGCTGCGCCTGCCCGCCGCCTTGCGCCCGGTCGCGAGCCCCTTGCCCCCCCTGCCCGCCCTGTCCGGCCCGTTGTTGCCCTTGGCCTTGCCCGCGGTTCGCCGCAGCATCGCCTCGGCCCGCCCCCTGGCCGCGCCCCGCGCCCGGTTCGGCATGGCCGGGGATGGACTGCCCGGTGCGGCCTTCGAACGACTGCGCCGCGCGCTGGCGCGCGGCATCGCGGGAGTTCGGCGCTGCCGCCGCGCCCGGCGAGCGGCCGCCCTGGCCCTGCGCCCGGTTCTGCACGCCAGCCTGACGCTGGCTGTCGAAACGCTGGCGGCTGGCCTGGTCCGCATACGGGGTATTACCGCGGTTGGCCGGGTTGTGCTGCCAGGTGGTCCTGTTGTTGTTGATGTTGTTGCGGTCGATGCGCTGGTTGACGTTGATGTTGTTGTAGCGATTGACGTCGATGTCGACGTCGTTATGCCCCCAATCGAACCCGCCCCACATGGAGTTGACCGCGGCCACGCCCAGGCCGAAGCCGATGCCGGCCACCAGCGAGGTGGCGAACACCGAACCCGGAGGCGGCGGGTAGTAGTAAGGCGGATAGGAGGGGTAGGCCCAGGTGCCGTACACCACCGTCGGGTTGTAGCTGGGCACGTACACGACCTGCGGATCGGCCGGCTCGATCACCACGACGGTCTTGTCGTTGGTCGTGTTGGAGGTGACCTTCTGCTGCGGCGTGCTCTTCAGGTTACCAGCCTTCTGCGCCTGGACGCGCAGCCGCTGGACCGAATCCATGACGGCGTCGGGCTGCGCCAGGAAGGCGTCGCCCACGGATTTCACCCAGTCCGGCTGGCGGCCCATCATGTCCATGACCGAGGGGAAGGCCACCAGGGATTTGACGCTGGGATCCCAGGATTCGCCCTCGACCGCCTTGACGGCCTGGTCGCCGGATTCCGAGGTATGCGCGGCCGACCATTTGGCGGCCGCCGCGACATCGTCGGGGTAGGTCGCGCCCATGAGGATTTGCGAGAGCAGCGAATCTGGATACAGCGCCACGGGCGCCATCAATTGATCCAGTTGCGCGTTGTCCAGCTTGGTCTGCGCCGTGGCGGGAAGGCACACAGCCAACCCCAGGCATAACCAGCCGATGAACCATCGTTGCAGTCGACGCATTTTCCGTTCTCCGTGAATCGCCAAGCGTAAAGCCACAAGCCAGGAGGAACTGCCGGATATCGCGCTGACAATATATGCCTAACCCCGGCGCAGGGGAAGCGCCGGCGCTGATCTGCTTCGGTTCACAGTTTGGCGACGGAAACCTCGGTCGCCTTGACGAAAGCCAGCACCTCGGTGCCGACCTCCAAGCCCAGTTCCTTGACCGACCGGGTGGTGATCACCGAGGTCACGATGCCGGCCGGCGTATCCACGTCCACCTCGGACACCACCGGACCCAGGATGATCTCCTTGATCTTGCCGCGGAACTGGTTGCGGGCGTTGATGGATTGAATGCTCATGGTCTTGCTCCTGGAGTGAAGAGCGGCGTCATGCCGCCCATGGGAGAATCGCCGAGCGCGGTCTCAGACCGCCAGCCGCAGGTGCCGGATCTGGATGACGGGCGCCAAGGGCCGCGCGGCGTCCGGCGTGTCTTGCAGACGCAACGCGGCGCGCAGCACGCGGGCCTCCAGCGCGGCGAATGCGGCCGAGCCGCGCACCCGAGGACGCGCCAGGCCGACGCGCTCGTCCAGCGCCACGCCGCCTTCGTCCAGCACCAGGATGCGATCCGCCACCGCCACGGCCTCGGCCGCGTCGTGGGTCGCCAGCACGGCGGTAAATCCCTGCCGGCGCCAGATATCCTCCAGCAGCCGCTGCGCCTCGATGCGGCTCAGCGCGTCCAGCCCCTGAAACGGTTCGTCCAGCAGCAACAGGCCGGGACGGCGCGCCAGGGCCCTGGCCAGCGCCACGCGCTGGCGCTGCGGCTCGGACAACTGCCTGGGCCAGTCGCCGCCGCGGCCGTCCAGGCCCACCTGGCGCAACGCTTCGGCCGCCTGCGCCGTGCCGGGCAGGCCCAGGGCGACGTTGTGCAGCACGGTCTTCCAGGGCAGAAGGCGCGCGTCCGGCAGCAGGAGGCGCACGCGGCCGTCACGCTCCCAGACGGGAAAATTGTCGAACAGCAGCGGCGGACGGGCCGGCTCGCCGCCCTGCTCGCCGCTGGGCGCGAGCTTGCCGGCCAGCAGATGCAGCAAGGTGCTCTTGCCGCTGCCTGCGCGCCCGACCACGGCCACGAACTCGCCGGCCGCAATCTCCAGGTCCAACGCCTGCAATGCGATGCGGTCGCCATGGCGCTTGGCGAGCTTGCGCAAGGTTACGCGCAGCGCAGTTCGCGGCTCGGCCTCGGGCATTTCGTCCGGCTCCGTACGCTGGCGCACGTCCAGGTGCTGCAACAGTTCGAACTCATTGGGATTGATGAACATCATCGCGGCCTCCAGCGCAGCAGCCAGCGCTCCAGCGCGCTTACCAGCGCCCCCGAGCCCAAGCTGAGGACCGCGTAGAGCGCAATCGCCAGCAGCAGGATCGTCACGCCCGGCGGACCGTTGCCCAGCCATTGCGGAATTCCCGGCGCAGTCGGCGTCGCGAACAGTTCCAGTGCTATCAGGGTCAGCCATAGCAGTCCCAGCCCCTGCCTCAAGCCCGTCAGGATGAACGGCAACGCGCCCGGCAGATGCACATGCCAATAAAGAGACCAGCCGCTCAGGTCATGGGACCGGCCGGTGTCGACCAGCGCCGGATCCGCCGCGCGTATGCCGCGCACCGCCTGGTACAGGAGCGGTGCAAGCAGGCTCAGCGCCGGCAGCGCCTGCCTGGCCGTCTCGCTGCCGCCCAGCCACAGCGCCGCGAGCAACGCGCCTCCCAGCCAAGGCAAGGCCGGCGTGTCGGGAGCGGCGCGGACGCGGGTGCGGCGCATCGGTCAGACGCTGAAGCCGCCCGCTAGCGCGAGCCGGCCCAGATCGTAGGATGGGTTGGAAACGGCGGTGCGCGGCAATACCAGCTCGGACAGGCGCTCCACCGAGTCCTCCAGCCGCCGGCGGACTTCCCCGTCTATCTCGCCCGCGCCGAACTCGTCCACGCGTACCTGGGTATCGGTGGCGTAGACGCCCGCCAGGATGTGGCGCGCACCCAGCGCCGACAGCACGGGCTTCAAGCCGTACTCCAGCGCCAACAGATGCGCCGGGCTGCCGCCCGTGGCGATGGGCAACACCACCTTGCCGGCCAGCGCCTTCGGATCCAGCAGGTCCAGTACCGCCTTCAACCCGCCGGAAAAGGAGGCCTGATAGACCGGCGAGGAAATCACGACCGCATCTGCCGCCGCCACGCGGGCACGCAGCGCGTTGGCCGCGGCGCCGGCGTAATTGCCTTCTATCAGGTCTTCGGCGGGGATATCGCGCAAGCCCAGTTCGCCCACGCTCAACCCGCGCGGCTGCAGGATCCCGGCGGCGTGCCGCAGCAGCACCGCGGAACGGGAGCGCTGCGACGGACTGCCGGCGATGGCGAGTACACGGGCGTGAGCCTGGTGACGTGGCGATGACATGGAAGGTTGTTTGCGGCTGTTGGTTCAAGGAGTCGAACCGATTCTGTCATCGCCGCGCTGCGTCGAAAAATACTTAGTCGATATGAGGTTATGTTGAAACGCAGGTTCGGCCGCTTTGGGAAATATACGAAAAACACAGCCCGCTCTCTCGTCCGTATGCAGGACTGGCTTGCACCAGGCGGCGAGCCTATACTGGATTGGCTAGTTGCTCCCGATTCCTTTTCGAAAGGAGAGGCAACATGTATAAGCACCTGCTCGTCGCCGTGGATGGCTCCCTGCTGTCTGAATCGGCTTTCAAGCGCGCTCTTGTTTTCGCCAAGGAAATGGGAGCCACCATCACGCTCATCCGCGCCATTCCGGAGGACCATCTGCTGGTCTACCAGGCCGAAATGCTGGGCACCACGCAGGCGCACCACACCGACCAGGCGCGCAAGAACGCGCAAACCTACCTGGACAACCTGGAGATGGAAGCGCGCCACGCGCTGGTGCCGTGCAACGCCGTGGTCACGGTCAACGACCATCCGCACGAAGCCATCGTCGAGGCGGCGCAGAACCAGGGCTGCGACCTGATCATCATGGGTTCGCACGGTCGCCACGGCATGACGGGCTTCTTGCTGGGCAGCGAAACCCAGCGCGTGCTGGCGCGCACCCGACTGCCGGTGCTGGTGTACCGATAATCCGGCAGGCGCGGCCGTTCAGGCGGCGGCCAGCGCGTGCTGGAAGGTAAAGCTGTCGGAATACATGTGGTCCAGGCTGGCGCCGCGCGCGGCCAGCAGGCTCTTGGCTTGGTGGATCATGTCCGGCGCGCCGCACAGGTAGAAGGCGTGCTCGGACAGATCCTGGTGGTCTTCCAGGACCGCCTGCTGCACGTGGCCGCGGCGGCCCTGCCAGTCCGCGCCCGCGCGCGACAGCACCGGCACGAAGTTGAATTCGTACAGCCGCCCGGCCCAGCTTTCGATTACGTCGCGCAGGTAGAGGTCCGCCTCGGTGCGCATGCCCCAGTAGAGCGTGACGGGCGGGCAGTCCTCGTTGTCCAGCAGCGATTCCAGGATGGCCTTGATCGGCGCGATGCCCGTGCCGGTGGCCATCATGATGAGCGGCCGCCAGTCTTCCTCGTGGTAGCTGAACACGCCCAGCGGCGCTTCGATCTCCATGCCGGCGCCGGTTTGCGCCTGGCCCAGCCACTGGTCGGTGTAGCGGCCGCCTGGAATGCGGCGCACGTGGAAATCCACCAGGTTGCCGGCGGGCGCCGAAGCCATGGAAAAGCTGCGCGTCTCGCCGTCGGGCAGCACCACGTTCATGTACTGGCCCGGCACATACTCCAGGCCCGCTTCGGGCAGCGCCAGCGTCAGGTGGATGACGTCGTCGCAATACCGTTCGATGCGGTGGATGGTGGCGGGCAGGCGGCGCGGTTCGGGAAACGACTGCCGGCTGCTGGCCACGCTGATGCAGAGATCGCCCAGCGGCCGGGCCTGGCAGGCCAGCGCGTAGCCTTCGGCCGCTTCTTCGGGCGTCAGGGCCATGGGGAATTCTTCATACTCCACGGCGCCGGACTCCAGCTTGATGCGGCAGGTGCCGCAGCCGCCGAAGGTGCACTCGTGCGGCAGCTTCACCGCCGAGCGCTCGGCGGCCTGCAGTACGGATTCGCCTTCTTCGACCTGGAACGATTCGTCGGTTTGCAGGATGTGCACGCGGTATGCCATGGCCGGCCTCGCTTATTTCTTGATGTCCGCCTCGACCAGCACTTTCATGCCGCGCGGCTCCAGCAGCGCCGCCAGCGCGGCAAGCGCGGCCAGGCCGGCCTTGGTGTCCTGTTCGCCGTTGCCGCCGCTCAGGCCCACGCCGCCGATCACCTCGTTGTTCACCACGATGGGAAAGCCGCCGACGAACACGGCGAACTTGCCGTCAAAGCTCCACTGGATGCCGAAGGCCTCGTTGCCAGGCAGCGCCGGACCGTTGGGCGGAGTGTTGAACAGATGGGTGGAACGCTTGTGCCCGGCGGCGGTAAAGGCCTTGTTCCAGGCGATCTGCGGGCCGGTGATGCGGGCGCCGTCCATGCGCTCCAGGGCGATGGGGTAGCCGCCGTCGTCGACGATGCAGATCGACTCCAGCACGCCGATTTCCTCGGATTTTGCGATGGCCGCGCGGACCATCACGCGCGCTTCTTCCAGTTCCAGACGATAGACCTGCTTCATGGGGATACCTCTTCTGCTTGCGATTGGGAGCCGCGGCCTCAGCCGGCGCGGTAGACGGTCTTGATCTGCGTGTAGAACTCCAGGCCCACCCGCCCCGATTCGCGGAACGTGGAGGTGCTGGAATGCTTGAGCCCGCCGAACGGCGCGTTGATCAGGTTGCCGGTGGTGGTCCGGTTGATCTTCACCGTGCCGGCCTGGATGTCGCGGGCGAAGCGGTGCGCATAGCGCGCATCGGTGGTGGCGATGGCGGCCGACAGGCCGTACTCGGTGTCGTTGGCCTTGGCGATGGCGTCTTCGTAGCCGTCCACTTCGATCAGCGCGATCACCGGGCCGAAGATCTCTTCGCGGGCGATGCGCATCTGCTGCGTGACGTCGGTGAAGAGCGCCGGCGACACGTAATAGCCGCGCTCGAACCCGGCGCCCGTCAGGCGGTCGCCGCCGTACAGGTGGGTGGCTTCCTGCTTGCCTGCCGCCACATAGCCCAGCACGTTGTCCAGCTGCTTGGCCGTGGCCAGCGGCCCCAGGTCGAAGTTGCCGTCCAGGCCGTTGCCGATGGTCAGCGCCTTGATGCGGGCCAGCAGCTTGTCGGTGTAGGCCTGGCGCACGCGCTTGTCCACCAGCACCCGGCTGGTACCGGTGCAGGCCTGGCCGCTGAGCGAAAAGCCGCCCTTCACGGCCAGGTCCACGGCGCGGTCCAGGTCGGCGTCCGCCAGCACGATCAGGGGGTTCTTGCCGCCCAACTCCATCTGCGTACGGGTGGTCAGGCCCGCGGTCCGGTGGATCTGTTCGCCTGCGGCAGTGGAGCCGGTAAAGGAAATGGCCCGCACCGCGCGCGCGCCGGTAATGGCCTCGCCCACCGCGCCGGCCGGGCCGGTCAGGAAGTTCAGCACCCCGGCCGGCAGGCCGGCTTGGACGAAGGCTTCGGTCAGGCGGTAGCCCGACATGGGCGCGTCGGACGAGGGCTTGAACACCACGGTATTGCCCGTGATGAGCGCCGGGGCGATCTTGCGGGCGGGAATGGAGATGGGGAAGTTCCAGGGGGAAATCACCGTCACCACCCCCAGCGGCTCGCGCTGGCTGTAGACCACCATGTCCGGGTCGTCATTGGGATAGGTCTCGCCCGTGAAGGACTGCCCCTCCACGGCGTAGAAGCGGATCGTCTGCGCCGAACGCAGCACCTCGTCCTTGGCCAGGTTCAGGCTCTTGCCCTCTTCCCGAGTCAGTTCGCGAGCGATGTCGTTGGCATGGTCTTCCAGGTACTGGGCCGCGCGGAACAGGATGGCGGCGCGCTTGGAAATCGGGGTATCGCGCCAGCCGGCGAAGGCGGCTTCGGCGGACGCCACCGCCTGGCGGGCGTCTTCCGCGTCCGACACCTGGAAACGGCCCACGATATCGCTGGTGTCGGCCGGGTTGATGTTGGGCGCCGTCTTGCCGGTGCCGCTGGGCACCCAGCTGCCGCCGATGTGGTTCAGGAATGTTTGCTGCGAGAGGTCGTCCACGGGAGCTCTTCCTTAATCTGCGCCCGGCTGGCCGCGATTGCCTGGGCGGGTTGGCTTATGAACATTGTATACTTTAATCAATATGGATCGATACGTGTAAACCCCTGCTTCAGGACGGGCCCCCCCTGGAAAAAAGGGTCCCCGCAGGGACCCCAAAGCAGCACCACATACAGGTATCAGCTCCAGATCAGCACGGCGCAGATCGTCGAGACGAATAGCGCCAGCAGCACCGGCAACAGCAGGGCGCGCACCAGCGACAGCACGTTGACCCGCGCAAATCCCGCCACCGCGATGAGCGAGGACCAGGCGATCAGCGTGCCGCCACCCGTCCAGACCGCACCCATCTGCCCCACCGCCGCCAGCGTCGCCGGGTCCACACCCACCACCGGCCCCAGGGCGCCGGACAGGGTGCCGGTCAAGGGCAGGCCCGCGAAGCCTGAACCGTCGATGCCGGTGATCATGCCGACCAGCAGCACGCCAAAGGCCACCAGGAAATGGTTTTCGGGAATCAGGTGCTGGCCGGCGGAAATCACCTCGAACAGCAGGCCCGGCGCCTGCGCTTGCGGCACGCCCAGGATCTGCGCGGCGGTCTCATTGGCGCCCACGAAGAAGAAGCCCGCGATCGGCAACACCGAGCCCATGGCCTTGAAGGCGAACACGAAGCCGTCGGTGACGTGCTCCGGACAGACGTCCAGCATCTTGCGCGGGCCTTCCGCGGCCAGGGTCACCAGCATCATCACGACAAAGGCCACCCCGCCCACCAGCGCCGCCGCGTCGCCGCCGCGCAGCGCGGGCAGGGACGGGAACAGGCGCGGCAGCACCATGACCGCGATCACGGCCAGAAAGGCCAGCGGCGTCACGACGGCAAAGGTCTTGGACCAGCGCACGCGGCGACGCTCTTCGTCGCTCAGGGCCGGGCCGCTGGGTAGCGCGGGGTCCGCGCCCATGGTGCCGCGGGCCAGCTCGGCCTTGTCGAACGAGCCGGACTGCTCGATGCGGGCCAGGCTGCCGTCCTGCGCCCGTGCCTGCCAGGCGGACAGGAGCCCGGCGTCGGCCGGCACGATGTGCTTGCGGATCAGCAGGTAGGCCGCCACCAGCGCGACCCCGCCGGTGATGAGCGACAGCACCAGCGCGCGGTCCGCGACCACGGCGGCGCTGACCGCCGCCCCGGCGGCCTTGGCGCTGATGCTGGGCGCCACGCCGATCACGTAGTCCGAGGACAGCGCCATGCCCTGTCCGGCGATGGCGATGGCCATGGCGCCCGCTAAGGGCGGCAGGCCCGCCGCGATGGCAGCGGGCAGCAGGATGGCCGACACCAGCGGCACCGCAGGCGTGGGCCAGAAGAACAGCGAGATCACATAAGTACAGAGAGCGATGATCAGAAAGGACGAATGTCCGCCCCGCATGACGCGGCGAAACGGCTGCACCATGCGCACGTCCGCCTGCAGGGTTTTCAGCGCGTTGAGCAGCGCCGTCATGAAGGTGATCACCAGGAAGATGTTGAACAGCTCCTTCGCAGCCACGAAGCTGGCCGAGAAAATGCCGATCAGGGCGCTGATCGGATTGCCCGTGATGGCAAGCACCACCAGAAAGGTGCCGATCACCGACGGCACCACCACGTTGGCCCGCAGAATCATCGTCAGGATGATGGCGGCCACGCTGATCAGGTACATCCAATGAGCAGCGTTGAGCACTACGTCCGCTTGCATGTGCTATTCCCCTTGTATGCGTGGCTGTTATGGCGCCACGTTCGGTATACTATATTTCGTTTGTAGCCATACCAATCAAAATATGCAGCGCCTAGGGAAAGCGATAATTCTGAAAAACCCATGAATAACGCCTAAAAATCAGGGGATTACCCTAGTTTTTGCAGCATCTCATGAAATTCAGAAAAATCCTGGATAGACTATCGTATACATAGTAACGATTAAGCCGGGCATGACATCCTCCCTGCCGTACCCCGATCTCCTCCAGTACGCCACCATGGCCGCCGTGGTGTTCGGCGCCGCGATCGCACAGGGCGTGGGCGGCGTGGGCTTCGCCATGTTCGCCGCGCCGGTGGCGGCCATGTTCTTCCCGCAGCTGGCGCCGGGGCCGCTCTTGACGCTGGGCGGTTTCATTTCGCTGTTGACCGCGTTGCGCGAGCGGGCCGCCATCGACTGGCCTTCGGTGTCCTACGCGCTGGCGGGCCGCGCCGTCGGCACGTTGATCGCGATCTACGCCATGACGCGCTTCGCGCCGCAGGCGTTGGGGGTGCTGTTCGCCGCCCTGATCCTGGTGGCCGTGGCGCTGAGCGCGGCCGGCCTGCACTTTTCCGCCACGCCGGGACGCGTGTCCGGCGCGGGCGTGGCCTCTGGCATCATGGGCACCATGACCTCGGTGGGCGCACCGCCCATCGCCATCGTGATGCAGCACGCGGCGCCGCCGCGCCTGCGCGCCACGCTGGGCATGGTGCTGTTCCTGGGATCGATCTTCTCGCTGGCCATGCTGGCATGGGCCAAGCGGTATACGGGCTATCACGCCGGGCTGGCGCTCAGCCTGGCGCCTTTCCTGCTGGCCGGTTTTGCGGTCTCCAACCGGCTGCGCCACCGCCTGCCGCCGCGCGCGGTGCGCAGCGTGCTGCTGGCGGTATGCGCCTTGGGCGCGCTGGGCGTGCTGGCCAAGGCTTTTTGGGGACACTGATGCGGCGCCCCGCCAAGCCATGCAGCTACACCCGGTAATACAATGGAGACTGTATCCATTACGCCAAACCTGCTCGCCATGACAACCTCACCCGTCAGCCCGCAAGCCGCAGCAACGCAGCATTCCGCCTCGCTGAAGATCGGCGAGCAGCATCCGCAGTTGTTTGCCGTCATCCGCGACAAGCTGCGCGAGCGCATCCTCAGCGGCGAGTTCACGCCCGGCGACCGCTTGGTCGAAGGCCGCCTGTCCGAAGAAATGGGCGTGTCGCGCATCCCGGTGCGCGAAGCGCTGCGCGCCCTGGCCGCCGAAGGCCTGGTGACCATCGAGCCGCGCCGCGGCGCGTCCGTGTCGGTGCTGTCCGACGCGGTCGCCTACGACATGGTGGAAGTGCGCGCCACGCTGGAAGGCCTGAACGCCAAGCTCGCGGCGCAGCGCCGCGATGAGAAAACCGTGGAACGCCTGCAGGCCTTCCTGCGCGAAGGCACGGAAGCCGCGCGCAGCGAACAGCTGGACAAGTTCCTGGCGCTGAACTCCCAGTTCCATGAAATGCTGGCGACCATCGGCGGCAACGTGGTGCTGACCGACCTGATGCGTTCGCTGCGCGATCGCACCGCGCTGCTGTTCGCGCCCAGCAACATGCTGCGCGCCAAGCAGAACTGGGATGAGCATTCCCAGATCCTCAATGCCGTCATCGCCGGCAACGGCGACCTGGCCGCGCTGCTGGCCAGCCAGCACGTGCACAACGCCGCCAAGGCCTATACGGAAGCGCAGCAGCAGCCCCACGCGTCGGTGGCCTGACCCGGCGACACGCCAGAAGCTGACACCACCGCGACGGCCGCGCGGCCAGGGGCCTCGGCTACCGGCCGCGGCCTTGCCGCCCACGGGCAGCAGCCCTCAGGTCGCTGCTTCCACCGGATCGGACGCCGCGCCGACCACCACGCCCTTGCCGTTCTGGATCACCCACGAGACCTTCACGTCGCCATTGACGAAGGTCTGGCAGGCCATGCGGTAGCCGGCCTCGAAGTCTTCCGGACGCAGGTGCTTGCGCTCCTTCGGTTTGATGGCGTCGGTGTTTTCCAGCCCTTCCTCGATGCGGCACTTGCAGGTGCCGCACAGGCCGCCGCCGCACTTGAAGGGAATGCCGCCTTTTTCCTTGAGCGACACGCGCAACAGATTGCTGTTCTCGGGCGCCGTGGCGACCAGGCCGCCATTGGAGATGAATGTGATCTGGACCATGTTGTTCAGTGCTCCGCGGCGACCGCGCCCGGGCGCAGCGTCAAGGTCGATTCCATGCTGCCGAAGCGCGTCAGGTGAGCCAGTTCCTTGCGGGCCGCCTCCACTGACGCGAACTTTTCCAGGAATTTGGAAGGCACGCGATTCACCACGTAGGGCGGCGTTTCCTCGGTGACGATGAGCTTGGTTTCGCCATGCAGGCGGGCGATGCGGTAGACGGCCAGCGCGCGGCCGTAGAACGCGTAATCGTAGGTTTCAAGGATATCCACCGCGCCGTCGTCGGCTTCCGTGCGGAACACGCCGGGCTTGGTGGTCAATATGACGTACACCGGGGCCATGGCCGCTATGCCTCCACGTCCTGGACCAACTCGATGTCGCTGGTGAGCCAGAGCTGGCACGCCAGCCGGTAGCCCTGGTCGATGCGTTCGCCCAGCTGCTTCTTTTCCTTCCAGTTGACGGGCGGCAAGTGCTCGGCCCCGGCCAGCACGCGGCAGGCGCACTTGGCGCACTTGCCCATGCCGCATTCGTAGCGCAGATGCGGATACGGAAACTGCTTGATGCCGGCCCGCACCACCAGGTTGGTGTTGTCCTTCACCACGTCGGTGTAGGTCTGGCCGCCCTTATGAAACACGATGGTAGGCATGGATTTTCTGCTCTGGGTTCTGCGGGGCCGCGGCCGTCCGGCGCTCGGCGCCAGACGGTCTTGCGGTGTGCTCAGGCGGCAAGGCCCAGTTCAGGCAGCGTGATTTCCTGCTGCACGTAGTCGGTGTAGAGCGCGGTCGTGTACAGCAGCCGCATCTGCGCGCCGATCTCGCAGATCTTCAGGCAGCGCTGTTGCAGGTCCACCGTGTTGGCGTGCTCCAGCACGATCTGGTAGCCGCGTTCGCCGTGGATTTCGTCGGACACGATATGCAGGTCGAAGAACTCCACTTCCTCGTCGGTGAAGCCGTACTTCTCGCGCAGAGTCGGCGTCTGCTTGCGGTAGATGGACGGCACTTGCGATTCCAGGCCCACCACCAGCCCGGCCACCGCCACGATGGGATCCTCGCGCATGGCCACGGCGTAGCACCAGCTCTGCAGGGCGCGGGTGGTGGGCGACATGTTGTCGGGGTTGGTGACGCGTTCGCGGGTGGTGCCGCAGGCTTCGGCAAAGCGGATCAGCAGGTCCGTGTGGCGGTCGCCGCCGATTTCCTCTTCATACATATTGGCCAGCAGGAAGTCCTTGGCCTCGGTGTAGGAATCAGGCGTGCGTGCGTACAGGTAGCCCAGGTAGTCGGCGAACGGGCCCACGTAGTGGTAGTGGTTTTCGGCCCAGCGCTGCAGATGCTGGCGGCTGAGCTTGCCTTCTGCCCAGGCGATGGAAAAGGGCGAAGCGTTGGCGCTCTTGCCCTTGATCGCGTTTTCCAACGCGGTACGGAATTCATCTCGGTTCATCAGTTCAGCCATGACGCGCTCCAGGTCCAGTGGTGAAGACTCCAGGCTGGTCTAAGCCCGGGCATGATGAACATTGTATACCGTCTACTATTTTGAACTGCTAGGGCAATCCCGGAGATCGGCCAGATGTTGCCCAATAAACAGGGACAGTCTTTATGGATCAATGACTTGCCGTGCGTAAGCGGGGGTTGGCCGGAATGCGTGCACGCTGGTACAATGAATACAATTTCAATGCAATACGGAAATACCATGAATACCCGCCATCCCCTGGGAGACGCCCCGATCGGTCAACAACTGCTGACGCATTACGCCCGCCGCGATGCCGTGCGCCACGCCACGCCGCTGTTTCCTTCGTCCTGGGCCGAGCTCTTCGCGCCGTTTCGCAACGCCCGCTTGCAGCCGCTGCGCGCGACCAAGCCCGCCGCGCGCGCGCACGACGACGCGCCGGTCTGCCAGGCAGGCTGATTCCCGGTTGGAGGCCCGGCGCGTTCGGCCGGGCAGAAAGATGAAAAGCGCCTAGGCGCCGCGCAGCGCGGCGTCCCGCCGCCGGTTCCAGGCGGCCAGCGCCAGCACCAGGAAGAATCCCAGCGTATAGGCCAGCATGTCCCACCAGTCGGGCACGCTGCCCAGGATCACGCGCAATACCGGCTGCTCCAGCCGCCAGCCGAAATGCCGGGCCAGGTACTGCCCCAGTTCCACCGCGTAGCCGGTGAACAGCGCGGCCAGCGCCAGCGGCAGCACGTCCGCGCGGATGAAGCTGCGATACACCAGATAAGCCCAGCCCACCGCCACCACGTCGCCCACGAAGCCCCGCAACAGGGGATAAGGCGCGCCCAGGGTAGCGATCAGCGCTTCCAGCGCGGTTACGGCCAGCAGCGCGGCAAAGGCGCGCTTGTTGAAGGTCAGGATCATCGGTGCGGAAAACGCGGAAATTGAAACGGGCAGCGCGGACGTTAACGCATTTGTCAGGCCACCGCGCGTAGGCTCGTCTGAACGCGCCGGGGCAGGGCGCTGACAAGAACGAGGAGACACCAAGATGAGCACATTCGACCCGAATGGGCGCCGGCGCTTCCTGCGCCAGGCCTGTACGCTGGGCGCCACCGGCACGCTGGCCGGCCATGCGCTGACCAGCCTGGCGGCGCCGGCCACCGTCACCCTGCCGTTCGCCAACGGCGAGCGCGACCTGATCGCCTATCCGCAGAAGCGGCCCCTGATCCGCCAGACCTCGCGCCCGCCGCAGCTGGAAACGCCGTTCGCGGTCTTCAATGAAAACATCATCACGCCCAACGACGCGTTCTTCGTGCGCTACCACCTGGGCAATATTCCCACCGCCATCGACCTGAACACCTACCGCATCAAGGTCAGCGGGCTGGTGGACAAGCCGCTGGAGCTTTCGCTGGCCGATCTGAAGCAGCAATTCGGCAAACCGGTGGAGCTGGTGGCCGTCACCCAGTGCTCGGGCAACAGCCGCGGCTTCTTCGCGCCGCGCGTGGGCGGCGGGCAGTCGGGCAACGGCGCCATGGGCAATGCCCGCTGGCTGGGCATCCCGCTCAAGCGCGTGCTGGAGAAAGCCGGCATCCGCGCCGGCGCGCGCCAGGTGACGTTCGAGGGCATGGACCGCCCGGTGCTGCCCGGCACGCCGGAATTCGTCAAGGCGCTGGACGCCGCCCATGCGCTGGACGGCGAGGTCATGCTGGCCTATGCCATGAACGGCGCCGACCTGCCCATGCTCAACGGCTATCCCGTGCGCCTGGTGGTGCCGGGGTACTACGGCACCTATTGGGTCAAGCACCTGGCCGACATCAAGGTGCTGGATAAGGAGTTCGACGGCTTCTGGATGCAGAAGGCCTACCGCATTCCCGACAACGATTGCGCCTGCACGCCCCCGGGCAAGGCGCCGGAAAAAACACGCCCCATCGGCCGCTACAACGTGCGCAGCTTCATCACCAGCCTCGCAGAAGGCGCGCGCGTCGCCCGCGGCAAGCCGGTGCAGGTGCGCGGCATCGCCTTCGACGGCGGCAAGGGCATACGCGAGGTCCAGTTCTCGTCGGACGGCGGCAAGACCTGGCAGGCCGCCAAACTGGGCCGCGACCTGGGCCGCTACTCCTTCCGCGAATGGCACGCCGATTTCACGCCCAAGGCCGCCGGCGACTACATGCTGAAGGTCCGCGCCACCAACACGGCCGGCGAAACCCAGCCGCTGGACCCGCTGTGGAACCCGGCCGGCTACATGCGCAACGTGGTCGAAGCCGTCCGCGTCACCGCCGCCTGAGGAGAGCGCCATGAACCGCCATTTCCGTCGCTGCCTGCCGGCGCTCGCGCTGGGCCTCGCCTGTTTGGCCCCGGCCGCCCAGGCCCTGGAGATCAAGCTGCCCCAGGAAACCGCCACCCTGCATCCCGGCACGGGCGCGGGGGCCCAGCATGCGGCCCTGTGCCTGATGTGCCATTCGGTGGACTATGTATCGTCGCAGCCGCCCATGCCCCTGGGCTTCTGGGACGCAGAGGTCAAGAAGATGGTGGGCACCTACGGCGCCCCCATTCCCGCCGACCAGGTGCCGCTGATCGTGGAATACCTGAACCAGGCCTATCCGCCGGCCCCTGCGCCGGCCCCGGCCGCCAAGCAATAGGCGGCCCCTGGCAGCAGCCCCCGGGGCGGCGCGCGGCCGCCCCGCGGTGGCGCGCGCGCTCCCATCGACCGCTGGCTTAGGCGTACCATTACCCGACCCAGACCACGTCCGACAGGAGCGCCTACCCGGCGCGCCGGAAGAACTCCATGCTGCAACCCGTTTCGGCCAACACCGATCTGCCCGCGGACGCACCCGCCGCTCCCGCCCCCGTGCTGCAGGTCAGCACGCTATCCCCCTTCGCGTTTCCGGCCTTCCGCATCATCTGGATCGCCAATCTGTTCGCCAACCTGGGCACCTGGGCGCAATCCGTCGCTGCCGCGTGGATAATCACCACCGAACAGAGCAGCCCGCTGATGGTCGCCATGATCCAGGTGGCCGCCGCCTTCCCGCTGGTGGCGCTGTCCATCCTGACTGGCGTGCTGGCCGACAACTACGACCGCCGCAAGGTCATGCTGACCGGCATGCTGCTGGAGCTGACAGGCGGCGTCTTCATCACCATCCTGGCCTTTGCCGGCCTGCTGCATCCCATCACGCTGATCGCGTCGGTGTTCTGCATCGCCATCGGCAGCGCCATCGTCACGCCGGCCTGGCAGGCCGCGGTGGGCGAACAGGTCCCGCGCGCCCACGTCGGCAGCGCGGTGCTGCTGAACAGCGTCAACTTCAACGTGGCGCGCGCGGTCGGCCCGGCCATCGGCGGCCTGCTGCTGGGCGCCATGGGCGCGCCCTGGGTGTTCCTGCTGAACTGCTTCTGCTACGGCGGCCTGATCTGGGCGATCTGGCGCTGGAAGCGCGACCTGCCGCTGCGCCGCCTGCCGCCCGAAGGCATCCTGGAAGGCGTGGTGGCGGCGCTGCGCTACACCCAGCACTCCACCGTCACGCGCGTGGTGATGCTGCGGTCATTCGCCTTCGGCCTGTCCGCCAGCGCGCTGTGGGCCTTGCTGCCGCTGCTGGCGCACGAACATGAAGGCGGCAGCGCCCTGCTGTACGGCTACATGCTGGGCGCGCTGGGCCTGGGCGCCATCCTCGGCAGCGCCGTCGTACGCCGGGTGCAGGCCGCCTGGGGCGCGAGCGGCCTGATCAGCGCCGCGGCGGGCCTGCTGGCCGCATGCCTGCTGGCGCTGGGCCTGACCGGCACCCTGTGGGTGGCATTTCCCGCGTTGCTGCTGTCAGGCAGCTGCTGGATCGGCGTGCTGGCCACCTATAACACCACCGTCCAGATGCTGGTGCCGGACTGGGTCAAGGCGCGCGCGCTGGCGCTGTACCAGACGGCCATCTTCGGCGGGCTGGCGGCGGGCTCCTTCATGTGGGGCCATTTCGCCGGCACCATGGGCGTTTCCGGCGCCCTGGCCACCGCCGGCATCATGCTGGGCATCACCGTCGCGCTGATGTACCGCTCGCGGCTGCCCGAACATCTGGACACCACGTCGCTGGCGCGGGCCGACACCACCGAGCCGGCGATGGCCGCGGTAGGCTTCAACACGCAGCACGGCGCGGTGCTGGTCGCCGTGGAGTACCTGATCGAAAAGGAAAAGCTGTCCGCGCTGATCGGCGCGACGCACCCGCTGCGCCTCATGCGGCTGCGCAACGGGGCGCAGCAATGGCAACTGTTCCGCGACCTGGAGCGCGAGGGCGTCTGGCGCGAGGTCTTCCTGGTGGAAAGCTGGATGCAATACCTGCGCATGATCGACCGCATGACGCTGGAGGACAAGATGGTGCTGGACAAGGTGCGCGCGCTGCACGCCGGCGACAAGCCGCCGGTGGTGTCGCGCAACGTCAGCTACCTGGCCATGAACGAAGCGCAGGGTTTCTCGCTGCGCCGCGATCCGGAATCCCTGTAGGCGCCCGCGCCGCCGTACTTCAGGCGGCCGTTTCCGGCACCCAGCCCGCGGCCGTGCGGCGCATGCGCGGCGACTCGAACGCGCAGGCCACCGATATCGGCGCGCCCTGCGCATCCACCAGCCGCTCGCGCCAGCGCTCGCCCTGGCACATGGCCACGACGATGCCCGCCACTTCCGCGCCGCAGCGCGCCAGCAGTTCCAGCGCGGACAGCATCGTCTGCCCCGTGCTGACGGCGTCGTCCACCACCAGCACGCGGCGCCCCGCCAGGCTGCCCGCCAGATTCGGATCCACGTACAACAGCTTGCCGGCGTCCGGCGTGGTCAGCGACTGCACCGGCACGGCCAGGCGTTCGTCGTACCAGTACTTGCGCGAATAGCCGAAGGGCACATAGCGCGTGAACCCCAGGCCGCGCGCCACCATGGGCGCGAAAGCGAGGCCCAGCGTCGGCAGGCCCACGACCACCTCGGCCTCGAAGACGCGCGCGCGCTCGGCCATGAAGCCCGCCAATGCGTCGACCACTTCCAGGCTGGCATGGTTGGCGATCAGCGAGGCCACGCAGCGGTCAGGGTCGCCGGGCACGCCGCGCAGCGGCAGCACCAGATAGCGGCCGTCGGGCAGCCGCGCGGGATAGCCGCGGGAATAGGGCGGGTCTGCCGGCAGCGTCAGCGCATCGGCGCTGACGATCTCCTGCCAGTAGTCGGTGGTGGCGTCGAAGGCAGGCGCGCCGGCGGTGGTCAGGTCGTGTGAGGCAGTCATGCGTCGCGGAAAGTAGCGGCGGCCGGTCAGCGCGCGCCGGCGGCCAGATAGGCTTCCGCCAGCGTCACCCAGTAGCTGGCCGTGACCGGCAGGATGCCGTCGTTGAAATCGTAGTCGGGGTTGTGCACCATGCAGCCGCCTTCGCCTTCGCCCTCGCCATTGCCAACGATGAAATAGCTACCAGGCACCTGTTCCAGCATGAAGGCGAAATCGTCGCTGGCTTGCAGCGGCTCCAGGTCGGGGATCAGCAGGCCTTCGCCCAGCCAGCCGCGCGCCACCTCGGCCGCGAACTGCGTGGCATCACGGTCATTGACCACCGGCGGATAGCGCCAGCGATAGTCCACCTGGACGCTGGCGCGGTGCACCGCGGCCTGCGCGGTGGCGATCGCCGTGATGCGTTCGCGCAGCAGCGCGCGCGTTTCAGGGCGGCGCGCGCGCACCGTCAGGCGCAGCTCCACCGTCTTCGGAATCACGTTGGGCGCGTCGCCGCCATGGATGGCGCCTATGGTCACCACCGCCATGTCGTTGGGATCGATCTCGCGCGAGACGATGGTCTGCAGGGCCAGCACGATGCTGGCCGCCGCCACGATGGGGTCCACCGCCACGTGCGGCATGGCCCCATGGCCGCCCACGCCGCTGACGGTCAGGATCACCGTGTCGGACGAGCTGTACATCACGCCGGAGCGGAAGCCGAAATGGCCGGCCGGATAACCCGGCTCGTTGTGAAAGCTGTAGACGGCGTCGCACGGAAAGCGTTCGAACAGGCCGTCGGCAATCATCTTCTGCGCGCCGCCATGGCCTTCCTCGGCCGGCTGGAAGATCAGGTGCACGGTGCCGTCGAAACGGCCGCGTTCGGCCAGCGCGCGGGCCGCGGCCAGCAACGTGGCCGTATGGCCATCGTGGCCGCAGGCGTGCATCTTGCCGGGATTCTGGCTGGCATAGGGCAGGCCG
>NZ_JAOCAT010000045.1:0-45594 GCF_029839485.1 Achromobacter sp. GD03932 | reverse complement strand
ATCAAAGCCTTGCGCCGCGCTTCCTCTTCCAATACCGCCTACCAAATTCCTGCAAAGTGCTGTCAAGCACGGCAAAGAGAAAGCCGCTAGATCCGTGATCTGGCGGCTTTTTTTGTTTTCAGCTCGCAAAATGCGGGGAATCGAAGGCCTGGTGCAATGATTAACGCGTCTTCAGATTACAGCCCATTCTTGGGCGCGTTCAGGATAAGGCGCAACCCCAGCGCGGAAATGACGCCTGCGGCACCTCTATCTATCCATTTCTTCGCGCGCAAATAAACTTCTCGCGGGCCTTTGGTCGAAAAGCAAAGCGCCACGATGGCATACCAGCCGAACTCGACCAGGAATACCAGCGGCGGCAGCGCGAAGTAAATCCATGCCGGCGGGTGCTGGGGCAGCAACGCGGCGAAAATGCTTCCATACCAGATCGCAGTTTTGGGATTGCTTAACTGGGTCGTCAGTCCGATCCAGAAGGAACTCCGTCCATTGCGAGAGGCCACGGCGGCGCCACCGGGCAAGGCGAAAGGTTGCTTGGCGCTACGCCAGATCCGGCCAGCGATGTAAAGCAGATAGGCGCCGCCTGCGATTTTCAGCGTGACATAAAGCCATTCCACGCTTTGCAGCAGAGAATACAGGCCCGCTAGCGCCAGGCCGGCGAACAGCATGCCGCCTGCGCCCATGCCGAAGGCCGAGGCCAGGCCGTCCCAGCGGGACTGGCCGATGGCCTTGCGCGCGACGATGATGAAACTTGGCCCGGGCAACATGGCTCCGAGCCACAGTGCACCGAGAATCGCGAGTATGGATGCGAGAGGAGTCATGATCGTTTGGGAGGCTGAAGCCGCGGGAGGCTTTGATTCTTCCACGAAAGCCGGACCCTGCAAAGGACGGCGCAGCGCCTGCCGCTGGCAGACGTCTTGCAGTTTTTGTATCAGCCGCCTGCCAGCGCCGCCGACGCGGCGAGCCCCTGATGCGTCACCCGCGGCGCTGCCTGTATTGGCGGCGACGGCTCATCCCGCAGGCGAAACACGCCCACGGCTTGCAACAGTTCGGCCGCCTGTGTTTGCAAGGCGGTAGAGGCGTCCGCGGCTTGCGCGACCCGGGCCGCATTCTGCCGGGTCAGCTCGTCCATCTGGGTCACCGCCTGGTTGACTTCGTCGATGTCCGTGGCCTGCGCGCGTCCCGCGTCGCCGATCTGGCTGACGATGCCGGCCACGCGCTCGATACTGGCCACGACTTCGCGGATCACGTGGGCGGCATGGTCGGCCTGGCGGAAACCGTCGCCGGTCTTGGTCAGCGAACCGTCGATCAGGCCGCGGATTTCGCGCGCGGCGCTGGCGCTGCGTTGCGCCAGCGCGCGCACCTCGGTGGCCACGACGGCGAAGCCACGTCCGCTTTCGCCGGCGCGGGCCGCTTCCACCGCCGCGTTCAAGGCGAGGATGTTGGTCTGGAAGGCGATGCTGTCGATCAAGCCGGTAATCTCGGAAATCTTCTTGGCCTCTTGCTGGATTTCTCCCATCACGGCCGCGACGCCGGCGACAGCCGTGCTGCCGGTGTCGACGATGCGCCGGGCTTCGTCGCTCAGTTCACGGGCATGCTGCGCATTGGTGGCGTTGTCGTGGACGTTCGCCGCCAGGTCGCGCATGGATGTCACGGTGCGCTGCAGCGAATCGGCCTGGGTGCGGGTGCGTTCCTCCAGTTGCTGGTTGTCCTGCATGATGTCGCGCGACGCTGCCGAGAGGGCGGTTGCGGTGGTCCGGACCCCGCTCATGGTCCGGTGCACGGCATCCATCGTGGCTTTGAAGCTCTGCCCCAGGCGGCTATCCATGCTCAAGCCGCCGAAGCGCAAGTCGAACACGCCGGCCTCGCGGCCTATATGCGCGCTGAGCCGGGCCAGTTCCTCGGCTGCTACCGCGGCCCGCTCCATTTTCCAGGCCAGCCAGCCCAGCGCGGCGGCCTGCACCACCACGTAGACCGCATGCAGAAGCACCATGGGCAGACTGGGTTCCGTGAAGCAGATCGTCCCGTAGCCCCACTGTTGCAGGAAATTGAACGACAGGTGGTGCAGCGCGATGACCACTGCCGCGCACAGGATCGTGCGCCAGTCGCGATAGGCCAGGAGCAGCGAGAGCAGCACGAAGATGCCGAAATGAATCTCGGCCATGCCGGACATCAAATGGATATGGAGCGCGGCCAGCACCATCAGGCCACAGGCGACGGTCAAACGCGTGCTCAGCCGGCCGGGTCGCCAGAGTATCAGCAGCGAGGGAATGCCTGCGCCGGCCAGGCCGACTGCGATGGCGGCGCCCCAACGCCCGTACTGCGGGGCCATGCACAATCCGACGGCGAACAGCAGCCAGAGCAGGGGCAACATCGCCCGGTCGGTCCGGCGGTACGAGTCTTCCAGCAAATCGCTTGCGTTGCGCATGGCATTTCCTCGCGACGGAAAGCGCGGAACCCCGCGCACGTACGATTTTTATTCAATAATTCCAATTTGTGAATATATATTCCAATTTATTCATATTTGTCCCAAATACGCCACCGACCGGGCCGGGGCGTCGGAGCGCCGCCGCCGACTTGCGCAGCGCGTTTGAAGCGACTGGAAAACCTGGGATATCCTGCTGCCCATCATGATGAGAGTACTGTGGCTCTGCCTGGGTTGCCTGATGCTGGCATTGGGTGTGATCGGCGCGTTTCTGCCCGTCATGCCGACGACCATATTCCTGATCCTGGCGGTCGCCTGCTTTTCGCGCTCTTCGCCGCGGCTGGAGAAGTGGCTGCTGGATAGCCCGACCTACGGTCCCGCGCTGCGCGCCTGGCGGGACCAGGGCGCCGTGTCGCGCAAGGGCAAGACCTACGCCTGCCTGGGCATGGCCGTGGGCTACGTGCTGTTCTGGTGGGGCGCGCATCCGTCGTGGATGCTGGCCGCCGCCGTCGCCGTGTTTTTCCTGGCCAGCGCGGCCTACGTCGTTACGCGGCCGGCTCCGCAGGGGCCGCAAGCCGGCAGCGGCCAGGCCCCCCAATAGCCGCCAGCGTCAGTGCGAATGGCGGGGATCGCCCCGCGTTTCCACCACTTTCAGGTACAGCGTTGCAGGCTCCAGGCAGCCGCCGGTCGAAAGCTGACCGACCAATTGCCGGTAGAGTTCTTGCCAGGGCGTCTGCGAAGCCGGCGCCTGGTACGGCGGTTCCAGCTTGCGGCGTTCCATTTCGGTTTCGTCCACCAGCGCGGTGACCGAACGCTGGTTCAGGTCGACACGGATGCGGTCGCCCGTGCGCAATAGCGCCAGGCCTCCGCCCACCGCAGCTTCCGGAGACATGTTCAGGATGGACGGGCTGGCCGAGGTGCCGCTCTGGCGGCCGTCGCCCAGGCAGGGCAGCGAGTCTATACCGCGCTTGAGCAGATGCGAGGGCGGCGCCATGTTGACCACTTCGGCGCTGCCCGGGTAGCCCACGGTGCCGGCGCCGCGAATCACCAGGATGCAATGCTCGTCGATGTTCAGGGCAGGGTCTTCGATGCGCGCGTGGTAGTCCTCCGGGCCTTCGAAGACGATGGCACGCGCTTCGAAGGCGTTCTCCGAACCGGGCTCCGACAGGTAGGCGCGGCGGAAGGCTTCACCCACGACCGACATCTTGATGATCGCGCTGTCGAAGAAATTGCCGGACAGGACGATGAATCCCGCGCGGTGCTTGAGCGGCGCGTCGCAGCTGCGGATGACATCCGCATTGTTGGTCTTGGCCGTGGCCGCGATCTCGCCGATGGTCTTGCCGGACACGGTGCCGCAATCGGTATGCAGGCGGCCGGCCGCCGCCAGTTCATGCAACACCGCCGGGACGCCGCCCGCGCGGTGAAAGCCCTCGCCCAGATGCTCGCCCGCAGGCACGCAGTTGACCAGCAGCGGCACGTCTTCGCCCAAGCGCTGCCAGTCGTCCAGGCTCAGGTCTATGCCAGTGTGGCGGGCGATGGCGATGAGATGCGGCGGGCAGTTGCTGGAGGCGCCCAGCGCCGAGGCCACGACGATGGCGTTCTCGAAAGCCTGGCGCGTCAGGATATGGGACGGGCGCAAGTCCTCGCGCACCATGTCGCAGATGCGCAGCCCGGTGGCGTAGGCCATCTGGCCGCGTTCGCGGTAGGGCGCGGGAATGCTGGCGCAGGTGGGCAGCGACATGCCCAACGCTTCGGCCAGCGAGTTCATCGACAGCGCCGTGCCCATGGTGTTGCAGTGGCCGATGGATGGCGACGACGCCGTGGCCAGCGTCATGAAGCCTTCGTAGTCCAGCTTGCCCGCGGCCATCAGGTTGCGCGCATGCCAGATGACGGTGCCGGAGCCGACGCGCTGGCCGTCGTGCCAGCCGTCCAGCATCGGTCCGCCGGACAGCACGATGGCGGGAATGTCGACGGTGGCCGCGGCCATGAGGCAGGCGGGCGTGGTCTTGTCGCAACCGGTCGTCAGGACCACGCCGTCCAGCGGATAGCCGTGCAGGATCTCGACCAGGCCGAGGTAGGCCAGGTTGCGGTCCAGCGCGGCGGTGGGGCGCCGGCCCTGTTCGGCCAGCGGGTGCACGGGAAACTCCATGGGGATGCCGCCCGCGTCGCGGATGCCGGCCTTGATGCGCTCGGCCAGCGCCAGGTGATGCCGGTTGCAGGGCGCCAGGTCGCTGCCGGTCTGGGCGATGCCGATGATCGGCCGCCCCGATTGCAGTTCCTGGCGCGTCAGGCCGTAGTTGAGATAGCGCTCGACATAGATGGCCGTCATGTCGGCGTGCGCCGGATCATCGAACCACTTCTGGCTGCGCAGTTTGCGGGGAGTCTGGGACATGGGATTCTCGTTTACAGCGGTTGCGTGGCGGCCCGGCGCGCGTCCGGGCCGCAAAAGGCCTAGTTGCGCGCCTTCTGGATTTCGTCGTTGAGCTGCTTGACCAGCTCGGGGCCGAGGTCCTGCGTGTACTTGTCGACCACCGGCTGCACCTTCTGGCGCATGCGCGCGATCTCTTCGGGCGATACCGTATTGATCTTCATGCCAGCCTTCTCCAGCGTGGTCATGGCCTTCTGCGAATCGGCGCGGCTGTCCTGGCGTTCGAAGTCGCGCGAGGACGCGGCGGCATGGCGGATCAGCTTCTGTTCTTCCGGCGACAGGGTGTCCCACCATTTCTTGGACGCCAGCACCACCCAGGGCGTGTAGACGTGGCGGGTAATGGTCAGATAGGGCTGCACCTCGTAGAACTTGCTGCTCTGGATGGTGGTGATGGGGTTTTCCTGGCCGTCCACGGTGCGGGTTTCCAGCGCGGTGAACAGTTCGGAGAACGGCATGGGCACGGCGTTGGCGCCCAGCGTGTTGAAGACGCCCAGCGCGATCTGGTTCTGCATCACGCGCAGCTTGATGCCTTGCAGGTCTTCCGCGCGCGCGATGGGGCGCTTGGAATTGGTCATGTTGCGAAAGCCGTTTTCCCAATAGACCAGGCCGACGATGCCCTTGGCTTCCAGCTTCTTCAGCATGTCCTGACCCATCGGGCCGTCCAGCACGGCGTCCGCTTCCTTTTCGCTGTTGAAGAGGAAGGGCAGGTCGAACACGCCGAACTCCTTGACCATGCCGGCCAGGGGCGCGGTGGATCCCACCATCATTTCCTGCACGCCGCCCACCAGCGCGCTTTGCATCTGTTCGTCCGAGCCCAGGTTGGCCGAGCCGAAGGTCTTCATCTTGAGCTTGCCGCCGCTGATTTTTTCCAGCTCCTGCGCCAGGTGGCGCGCGGCGCGTCCCTGGACGCTTTCCTCGTTCAGGCCGTAGCCGAAACGGATCAGGCGCGGTTTGACGTCGGCGGCGGACGGGACGCCGGCGATAGCGCAGGACAGCGCCGTCGCCAGGACAAGCATGCGGGTCTTGAAACGGGTGATCATGGTGCTCCTCCTTGGGGTTTTTCTAATGCATCCAGCGTGCGGGGACGGTGATCAGCTCGGGGAAGATCACCAGCAGGACCAGCAGCAGCGTGTAGGCGACGACGTAGCGCCACACGCCCCTGCAGATGGTTTCCATATTGATGCGGGCGACGCCGCAGACCACGTTGAGCACGGTGCCCACCGGCGGCGTCAGCAGGCCCACGCAACCCACCATGACGAACATCACGCCGAAATAGACCGGGTCGATCCCGGCCTTGGTGACTACCGGCATCAGCACCGGCGCCAGGATCAGGATGGTGGGCGTCAGGTCCATCACCGTGCCTACCAGCGTCAGCAGCACCAGCAGGGCGAACATCAGCAGCTTGGGCTGGTCCAGTACGGGTTCCAGCAGCGCGATCAGGTCCTGCGGCATGTCGGCCAGGGTGATCATGTAGGACGAGACCATGGCGGCGGCCACCAGGAACATGACGATGGCGGTGGTACTGGCGGCGTTGATGAAGAGCGGCGCCAGGTCGCGCACGCTGATTTCCCGGTAGACGAACAGGCTCACCAGCAACGCGTAGACCGCGGCGACGACGGCTGCCTCGGTCGGCGTGAAGATGCCGCCGCGCAGGCCGCCGATGATGATGACGGGCAACATCAGGGCCCACAGCGATTCGCGCAGCGCCTTCCAGCGCTTGCTCCACGGCTCGCGCGGCGAGGGCTTGATGCTGCCGTGCTTGCGCGCCACCCAGGTCCAGACCGCAACCAGGGTCAGGCCCATCATCAGCCCGGGCGCGATGCCGGCGAAGAACAGCTTGGTGATCGACACGTTGGTGGCGACGCCGAAGATGATGAACGAGATCGAGGGCGGAATGATGGGCGCGATGATGCCGCCGGCCGCGATCAGCCCCGAGGCCTGGCCCGCGTCGTAGCCTCTTTCGCGCAGCATGGGGATGAGCAGTGAGCCCAGCGCCGCGGCGTCGGCCACGGCCGAGCCGGACAGCGCGGCCAGCAGCACGCTGGCGAAGATGGCGACATAGCCCAGGCCGCCCTGGATGTGGCCCACGAAGGTGCTGGCCAGATTGACGATGCGGCGCGAAATGCCGCCGGCGTTCATCAGTTCGCCGGCCAGCATGAAAAGCGGCACCGCCATGAGGGTGAAGCTGTTGGCGCCAGACAGCATGTTCTGCGCCAGGATCTGGGTATCGAAAAAGTCCAGCTGGAACATCATGGCGATCGCGCTGAGCAGCAGCGCGAAGGCGATAGGCATGCCGAGGGCGATCAGCCCCAGCAGCACGAGCAGGAAGACGGTCAGGATCATTGCGGGCGTCCGGGCGGGGTGGGGGAGTTGGAGGCGGAGCCGTCAGACCAGCGGGTCTTCGGGGCTGGATTCCGCCGGCAAGGGCCCGCCCGCAAGGACGCGCACCAGATCGATCAAGGTCAGGATGCCCATGGCGGCAGCCGCATAGAGCGCCGCGGCGTTGAACACCGCCAGCGACATGCCGGTCACAGGCAGCACCGTGTCCAGGCCGATGACGGTCTGGGTCCAGCTGCCCTCGGCCATCAGCCACAGCACCCACAGCGTCAGCAACTGGCAGAACACGTGCGAAGCGCGGCGGGCGGCGGGGCCGAAGCGTTCCACCAGCATGGTGACGCCGATGTGCTGATGCGAGCGCAGCGCTATCACCGAACCCAGGAAGATCATCCAGACGAAGGCCAGCCGGGAGATCTCGTCGGAGACGTTGATGCCGGAATTGAACAGGTAGCGCAGCGCGACGTTGCCGAACAGCAGCACCACCATGACGGCCAGACAGGCCACCATCAGCCAGGTCTGCAGCGCGAAGCACCAATTGGCGGCGCGGGCCAGCGGCGTGCCGCCAGGCCGCCCCGGGGGGGAAGCTTGCATGCTTGTCTCCTATCCGTTTCCCGGAATTTTTTAGGGTTATGCTGTGCGAAATGTTAGCGCTAACATTTTGCGTTTGGCAAGCCCCAGTTTTTTACGTCAGACTACGCGCTCAACAACCGATGCCGAGGACCGATGTCCATCCGTAAACCCCGCAGTTCACGCGCCGGCCGCGTCACCATGCAGGATGTCGCGCGCCACGTGGGCGTGAGCGCGATCACGGTATCGCGGGCGTTGCGCACGCCGGACAAGGTGGCGGAGGAATTGCGGCTGCGCATCGCGCGGGTGTGCCAGGAACTGGGTTACGTGCCCAACCATGCGGCCAGCGCGCTGGCGTCGGCGCGTTCGCAGACCATCGTGGCGCTGATTCCGTCGCTGAGCAACGTGGTGTTCGTCGACATCATCGCGGGGATCAAGGAAGAGCTGGACCGGCACGGCTACCACATGCTGATCGGCGTGACCGGCTATGCGCCGGACGAAGAGGAGGCTCTGCTGCGCAAGTATCTGCAGCACGCGCCCGACGGCCTGATCCTGACCGGCATCGACCACAACCCGGGCGTATGGGACCTGCTGGACACGCAGCGCATTCCCACCGTGCACACGATCGAGACGCTGGACGGCGGCGAGCACATGAGCGTGGGCTTTTCGCAGTTCGATTCCGGCTATGCCGCCGGCCGCCATCTGGTGGAGCGGGGCTACCGCCGTATCGGCATCGTCGGCGCGCAGCTGGATCCGCGGTCGCTGCGCCGCTGCGAAGGCTGCCGCCAGGCGCTGCGGGATGCGGGCCTGTATGACCCGGCTCTGGAAATCATGACGCCGGAGAAATCATCCATCGGCCTGGGAGCCTCGCTGCTGGAAGCGCTGCGCACGCGCCATCCCGACTGCGACGCGCTGTTCTTCTGCAACGACGACCTGGCCCAGGGCGCGGTGTTCCAGTGTGGAAGGCTGGGCGTGCCGGTGCCGGAACGCATGGCCATCGTCGGCTTCCACGACGTGGCGGGCACGGCCTGGACCACGCCGCCGCTGTCGACCATCGCCACGCCGCGCTACCAGATCGGCGTATCGGCCGCGAACCTGTTGATGCGCCATCTGGCGGGCGAAGCCGTCGCCGAGCGCCATGTGGACCTGGGCTTCAAACTGGTCCAGCGCGAGACCAGCTGAACGCAATCCTCAGCCCCGGCGCAGCGCCAGGAACACGCCGGAGGCGATGATCAGCGCCATGCCGGCCAAGGCCAGCCCATCGGGCGGACGCTGGAACCAGAAGGTGCTGAACAGTACCGCCAGCAGCAGCTGGAAGTAGTTCAGGGGCGCCAGCGTCGCCGCCGCCACGCGCTGGAAGGCGGATATCAGGAAGATCTGCGCCAATCCACTGCAGGCGCCCAAGCCGACGATGAAAAGCATATCGGCGAGATCCGGCCACGGGTCAGGCAGGAAGAATGGCGCCGGCAGCCCCGTGACGACAAGGCAGATGAAGGCCGTGTAGGCATACTGGACCGGTCCGGGCACCTTGCCGGAGAGCTTGCGCGTCAGCACCTGGAACACCGCGTAGCTGACCGCGGACACCGCCATCAGCAGCGTGCCCAGCCACGGCAGGTTGGCGCCTGGCCGCACGATCAGCAGCATGCCGCCAAAGCCCGCCGCCACCGCCATCCACTGGGCGGGCCGCACCCGCTCGCCCAGCAGCCAGGGCGACAGCGCCACCATGATCAGGGGCGAGGTGAAGTAGATGGCCGTGGCTTCCGACAGAGGCATCCAGATCAGCGCCGTCATGAAGCAGGTACCCACCGTGACCAGCAGCAGGCCTCGCAGGATCAACAGCGGTTTTTCGGGCGCATCGCGCAGGCGCGGACCGCCGCGGTGCCGCCACAGCAGCGCCAGCGCCAGCACGGCCACCGCCGAATAGCGCATGATGTTCAGGAAGGGCGCGGGGTAGCGGGCCAGCATGTGCTTGGACCCCGCATCGAAGGTGGCGAAGGCCACCAGCGCGGCAAAGAACAGCAGGATGCCGGTCTGGCGCGCGGCGGCCGGCGAGGGTAACGCAATGGGAACGGAGCTCATGTCGGCGGACGGACTCAGGCTGCCGTCAGGCCCGCGCCCTGCAGGAACGCGTCCAGCGCGGGGCCGATGGCCTCGACCATGTAGCCGCCTTCCTGCACGATCACGGTGGGCAGCCCCAGGCTGGCGACGCGCGCGCCGATGTCGCGGTAGGCATCGATGTCGAGCTTGAGGACGCTGATGGGATCGTCCTTGTAGGTGTCGAAGCCCAGGGCCAGCACCAGCGCCTGCGGCGCGTAGCCGTCCAGGGCGGCGAGCGCCGTGTCCAGCGCGCGCAGGAAGGCGTCGTTGCCAGAACCGTGCGGCAGCGGCAGGTTCAGGTTGCAGCCTTCGCCCGCGCCGTAGCCGCGCTCATGCGCATAGCCGGTATAGAAGGGGTAGTAGGCGGCGGGGTCGGCGTGCAGGGATACCGTCATGACGTCGCCGCGCTGATAGAAGATGTTCTGCGTGCCGTCGCCATGGTGCGCGTCCACATCCAGCACGGCCACCTTGGACCAGGTCTGAAGCAGCCGGCTGGCCGCGGCCGCGCTGCTGTTCAGGTAACAGAAGCCTCCCGCGCGATCGCGGTGGGCATGGTGGCCGGAGGGCCGGCACAAGGCGTAGGCCATGCCCCCGGTGCTGGCGACGTGGTCGGCGGCCGCCACCGCGCTGTGCGTGGAGCGCAGCGCCGAGCGCCAGGTCTGCGGCCCGATGGGGCAGGACAGGTCGCTCAGGTAGTAGCCGGTCTGCGCCACGATGGAGGGCGACGGGCAGGGGCCGCGGCCAGCCAGCTCGACGCGGCCGTTGTAGTAAGGCGAAAGATTGGGCAGCACCTCGGGGCCTGGGTCCATGGCAGGCGAGCGCAAGGCCTGCCAGCGCGCATAGGCCGTTTCCAGATAGTCCAGGTAGTCCGGGCTATGGATGTCCTGCAGCGGCTTGCGGCCGTAGTCCGCCGGCGCTTGAACGCGGATGCCGCGCGCGGCCAGCGCGCCTTGCAGGCTTTCCGCCCGCGCCGGCAGATCGGTGGGCGCGCTGATGCGCCCAAGCCGCATGAATTGCTGCGGCGTATGCAGCAGCTGCTCTTCCGAGAAAAACGCCTTCATGGCTGCCCTCGCTGGCGTTATGCGTGCTTGAGTTCGATTTCGACGAACACGAATTCCGTGTCGCTGGGATTGATCACGTTGTGCTCTACGCCCACGGGCCGGTAGTAGGCCACGCCGGCGGTGAGCTGGCTGGTGATTTCGCCGTCGGGCGTGTCCAGCAAGAGCGGGCCGGTGGTCTGCGGGACCACCACGTAGTTCATGCCATGGCGGTGCCATCCCGTTTCGCCGCCGGGCGGGAAGCGCCATTCGGTGACGGTGACCATGTCATTGTCGATCTGCACGGTCGGTATGGCGGCGGGGCGTTGCATGGAGCTTCTCCTTGGGGGTATGAATATTCTTGTGCGCTTCAGGCCGCTTGCGCCTTGGTCGGGTCCCAATGCTGGCCGGGGACCGCGGCGATCAGCTGCCGCGTATAGGCGTGTTGCGGGTTGTCGAAGATCTGCGCGGGCGAGCCGTACTCGACCACCTTGCCGCGATGCATGACCAGAACGGAATTGCAGATCTGGGCCGCCACGCGCAAATCGTGGGTAATGAAGACCAGCGCAATCTTCAGGCGTTGCTGCAAATCGTGCAATAGCTGCAGCACCTGCGCCTGAACCGAGACGTCCAGCGCCGACACTGATTCGTCGGCCACCAGCACCTTGGGCTCCAGCGCCAGCGCGCGTGCGATGCCGATGCGCTGGCGCTGTCCGCCGGAAAACTGGTTGGGATAGCGGTCGAAGGCGGAAGGGTCCAGCCCGACCAGCGACAGCAGCTCGCGCACCCGCGCCTCGGCCTGGGCGCGCGGCACGCCGTTGGCGACGGGACCGTCGCTGATGATGCGGCCCACGGTATGGCGCGGGTTGAGCGAGGCGAACGGATCCTGGAAGATCATCTGGATATCGTGGCGCAGCGGCCGGAAGCGCGATTCCGGCATGGCCGCAATGTCCTGGCCGTTGAAGATCAGCTGGCCGCCGTTGATGCCCACCAGCTTGAGCAGGCATTTGCCGATGGTGGATTTGCCGGAGCCCGATTCGCCCACGATGCCCAGCGTCTCGCCGCGCCGCACGCTGAAGCTGACGCCGTCCACCGCATGCACCTCGCGCTTGCCGCCCAGCCAGCCGCGGCCCACCACGTAGGTCTTCTTCAAGTCCCGCACGTCCAGCACGGGCTGGTCGTGCGCGGCGGACTCGCGCTCGGCGCCGCGGCGATGCGGCACGGCCGCGATCAGCCGTTGCGTGTAGGGGTGGCGGGGGCGGTTCAGTACCTCCTCGGCCGGCCCCTGTTCGACCAGGATGCCTTTTTCCATGACGGCGACCCGGTGGGCGATTTCGGCCACCACGCCGAAGTCATGGGTGACGAACATCACGCCCATGCCTTTCTCTTTCTGGATGCGGGCGATCAACGCCAGGATCTGCGCCTGGGTGGTGACGTCCAGCGCGGTGGTGGGTTCGTCGGCGATCAGGAGCGCGGGCTCGAGCGCCAACGCCATGGCGATCATCACGCGCTGGCGCTGGCCGCCCGACAGCCGGAACGGATAGACGTGGTAGAGCGTGGCGGGGTCGGGCAGCCCCACGAAGGCCAGCAGCTCCAGCGTGCGTGCCATGCGCTGCGCGCCCGGATAGGCGTTGTGCACGCGCATGACTTCGCTGATCTGCTCGCCTACCGTCATCAGCGGGTTGAGCGCCGACAGGGGCTCCTGGAAGATCATCGCCATGTCCTTGCCGCGCATGGCCTGCAGCGTGGCTTCGTCCTGCCGCAGCAGGTCCTGGCCGTGGAACAGGATGCGGCCCTGCTGCGGCGTCAGGTAGTCGGGCAGCAGGCCCATGATTGCGTTGGCGCTCATGGACTTGCCCGAGCCCGATTCGCCGACGATGCAGAGGATTTCGCCGGCGCGGATGTCGTAGGACACGTCCTGGACCGCATAGGGGCGGTCGCCGCCCTTGGGCAGGGCGATGCTCAGGTTCTGGATGGAAAGCAGAGGGGGGGATGCGTTCATGCCGTCCTCCTATTCGCCGCGCTTGCGCAGCTGCGGGTTGAGGGCGTCGTTCAGGCCTTCGCCGATCAGGTTGATGGCCAGCACCGTCAGCAGGATCGCGACGCCGGGCCAGACGCTCATCCACCAGGCTTCGCGGATCATGGTGCGGGCCGCGCCGATCATGAAGCCCCAGCTCATCAGGTTGCGGTCGCCCAAACCCAGGAAGGACAGCGAGGATTCCGTCAGGATCGCGGTGGCGACCATGAAGGACGCCGACACGATGATGGGCGACATGGCGTTGGGCAGGATCTGGGTGCCGACGATGCGGGCTGGCGTCTGCCCGATGACGATGGCGGCCTGCACGAACTCGCGCTGCTTGAGCGTCATGAATTCGGAGCGCACCAGCCGCGCAGCCGGCGGCCAGGAGACGACCGCGATGGCGCCCATGATGGAGTAGACGGACGGGCTCAGGATCGCCACCAGCACCACGGCCATGGCCAGCTGCGGGATGGTCTGGAAGAACTCCGTGAAGCGCATCAGCGCGTCGTCCACCCGGCCGCCGCAGTAACCCGCCACCGAGCCCACCACGATGCCGAACACCAGCGCCACGGCGGTGGACAAGAGACCCACCATCAACGAGACCCGGGCGCCCCAGACCAGCCCGGCCGTGATGTCGCGGCCCAGCATGTCGGTGCCGAAGGGGTAGTCGGCATTGGTGAAGGGCGGAATCAGCGGGTCGGCCACCATCATCCAGGGGGATTCTTCATACAGCAGCGGCGCGGCCAGGGCCACGACGATCACGACCAGCATGATGGCCAGTCCGGCCACCGCTCCGTAATTGCGCATGTAGCGCCGGGCAAATGACTTCATGCGGCGGCTCCTTGCTGCGCGCCCGCGCCGATGCGCGGATCGATGAGTCGGTACAGCACGTCGGTCAGCAGGTTGAACACCACCACCATGATGGAGGTGACCAGGAAGATGCCCAGCAGCAGCTGGTAGTCGCGCTGCAGCAGCGCGTCGAACATCAGCCTGCCTATGCCGGGCCATGCGAACACGGTTTCGGTCAATACCGCGCCGCCCGCCATCTGCCCCAACTGGATGCCGGCGAAGGTAATGACAGGCAGCAGCGCATTGCGCAGCACGTGGGCGCGGATCACGCGGCCGGGACTTACGCCCTTGGCGCGCGCCGTCTTCACGAAATCCATGCCTATCACTTCCAGCATGGAGGCGCGGGTCAGCCGCACGTAGACCGCCATGAAGAAGCAGCCCAGCGTCACGGTGGGCAGGATCAGGTGCTGGGCAATGTCGGCTGCGCGCGCCCAACCCTTCAGGTTGGCGCCCACGGTCTCCATGCCGAAGGCCGGCAGCCAGCCCAGCACCACCGAGAACAGCAGAATGCCCATCAGCGACAACCAGAACAGCGGCGTGGCATACAGCACCAGGGCGCCCGTCATGACGGAGCTGTCGATCCAGCGGCGCTTGTTGCGGTAGCGGGCCTTGGCCGCCACCACGCCCAGGAAGACGCCCAGCACGATGGAAAACACGAAGGCGCAGGACATCAGCAGGAAGGTGGCCGGCAGCCGTTCCAGGATCAGGTCCAGCACCGGCACATGGTTGCGGTACGAGAAACCCAGGTCCAGCTGCACCACGCCCTTCAGGTACAGCATCAGCTGGGTCAGGATGGGCTTGTCCAGGCCGAACGCCACGCGCAATTGTTCGACGTAGGCGGCGTCGCCCGCGCCGGCCTGGCCTGCCAGCACGGCGGCGGGGTCGCCGGGAGCCAGGCGGATCAGGAAGAAATTGATGATCACCACGCCCAGCACGACCACCAGGGCCTTGCCGATGCGGGAAACAAGGAAAGACAGGAATTTCATGCTCGGGGTCCTCTCTGGTCGGGCGCGGCCTGCCTGGGGCAGCCGTAGTCCGGCCGGCATCCGCCGCCGCGGCAGGCCTGCCGCGGCGGCGTCCTGCGGCGCTTACTTCTCGATGTACACGTCGTCGAAGCTCTCGTTCAGGCCGATGGCGGTCTTGACCAGATTCTTCACGTTGCCGCGGTATAGCGTGGGGAACTCCATGTCCACCAGGAAGCCGTTGGCGATCTCGTTGACCAGCGTCGTCTGCAGCTTGGTGTAGAGCTCCTGGCGCTTGGCGGGGTCAACTTCGGACGCGGCCGCCTCCCATTGCTTGTCGGTCTCCGGGTTGCTGTAGCCCTGCACGTTGGCGAAGGGCGACCCCTTGACGATGTTCGACGAGATATAGAGCCGCTGCACGCCCAGCGCGGGGTCGCCGTACTGGTAGGTGAAGGTGGTCGTCATGTCGAAGTCCCAGTTGCCGGTGCGGCTGGCCCAGCCGCCGGCGTCGGTGGCTTCCAGGTTGACCTTGAAGCCCAATTGCTCCAGCGCCTGCTTGGTGTATTCGCCCAGGCGGTCCCAGGTGGAGCCGTAGGGGAAGCTCAGCTGGCGGATCGTGTAGTCCTCGGGCTTGATGCCGGATTCCTTGATCAGCGCGCGCGCCTTCTTCATGTCGAACGCCAGCGGCGGCATGTTCTTGTCGTAGAACATCTCGGTGGTGACGAAGGGGCTGGTGGACACCTTGCCCAGGCCGAAGAAAATGTTGTTGACCACCATGTTGCGGTTGATGGCCGCCATCACCGCCTGGCGCACCTTCAGGTTGTCGAAGGGCGGCTTGCGCATGTTGAAGATCAGGTAGGCCTGGGGCGAGAACATCTCCCAGCCAGCCGTCGTGTACTCGACCTTGGGCAGGGCGCGCAGGCGCTTGATGTCGACGTTGTCCACGTCGCCGCCGCGCAGCACGTCCACGCTGCCGCGCTCGAAAGCCACCGCGCGCGAGGCCGAGTCGGGGATGACGTTGAACACCAGTTCATCCAGATACGGCTTGCCGGGCTTCCAGTAGTCGGGGTTGCGGGTCAGCTTGATGTATTCGCCGCGCTTCCATTCCTTGAACATGAACGGACCCGTGCCGACCGGCTTCTGGTTGGCAGGGTTGGTCATGTAGTCGGTGCCCGCATAGATGTGCTTGGGCATCATGGGCGCAAAGCCCGGCTCGAACATCAGCATGAAGGCGGGGAAGGGCGTCTTCAGCTTGACGACCACCGTCTTGGCGTCCGGCGCCTGCACCGATTCCACGAACTTGTTCAGGATCACGCGGGCGCGCGCGTGGGTCTTGGGCAGCATGTCCGCCAGCGAGAAGACCACGTCCTCGGAGGTGAAGGGCTTGCCGTCATGCCACTTGACGTTGTCCTGCAGGTGAAAGGTGTAGGACAGGCCGTCGGCCGAGGCGTCCCAGGACTTGGCGAGGCCGGGCTGGGGCTTCAGGTCGGTGGAGTAGGTCAGCAGGCTCTCGTAGATCTTGCCGGCGACGAATTGCGTGGGACCCTGCTGATTGATGGCGGTGACGATCACCGGCGGTTCGGGCTGGACGATCATGTTCAGCGTGCCGCCCTTGGTCTGCGCCAGCGCTTGCGTGGCGGGCAGCGCGGCCGCGAGGACCAGTGCGCCGATGCTTAGGGAGAACCATTTCTTCGATTTCACTGCGAGCCTCCGGGCTGGAAAGGGTCTGACAGGTGTCCGCGTCGCGGATGCCGTGCACTGGCAAGCAAACCTCATGCCACCTGTGTTTTCAGGGGTACTACGGGTGGAGCCGCTACAACAATGCTTCGTACAGGTGCTCTTCAGCGCGCCGCGCACCATTGCGGAGCGCCGTTCTCGTCGCCAAAGTCTTCCCGCAGGCGCGCCAGGATGCCCAGCAGATGCGCATGCATGGCGTGCCGCGCGCGGATCGGGTCGCGCGCCTGGATGGCCGTCAGGATGCGCTGGTGCTCGGCATGGGCGATGGCCCAGACCTTGGTATCGACGAAGTAATCCTCCATGCGGCTGTACACGGGGCTGGTCTGCGTCAAGTCCCACAGATGGGCGACCGAGGCCGCTACCGCGGCGTTGCCGCAAGCCGCGGCAATGGCGTTGTGGAATTCGCGGTCGTGGCGGCCGGGCGAGTTGCCCAGCGACATGCCCTCGTGGGCATCGCGGATGGCGGCAATCTGGGCGGGCGACCCATGCTGCGCGGCCATGCCGGCGCACTCGGGTTCGATCAGCATGCGCGCTTCGAGCAGGTCGAACGGGCCGATGCCGTCCTGTCCCGGCGTGGCGTACGTGGCGGGGGCGGAGGCTTCCCGGGAGGCGGTGACGAATACTCCGGTGCCTACACGCACTTCGACATAGCCTTCAATTTCCAACGCGATCAAAGCCTCGCGGATCGACGCGCGGCTGACCTGCAGTTGTTCAGCCAGCTCCCGCTCGGAAGGCAGGCGCCCGCCGCGAGGGAATTCTCCGGCCCGAATCCGGCCGGCGATCTGGTCGGCGATGACGCGGTACAGGCGGGTGACGGCGGCAGCTTGGAAGGTGTTCATCGACGGTGGGGGCGGGAACTTGGAGCCAAGTGGTCAGGCCACCAAATATAGGCATCTGATCATTGAATATGAAGGGAAATTTTCCAATTCAAGGGAAAACGATCACAGGGATTCCACCTCTTTCTTTAAGGTGGTCAGGCCAGTTAGGAATGCCTGGCGCGCTTTACAGTTTCCAGACAAATCCGCACAGAAACAGCGCTGTTGCGAACCCGCGCCATCCCATACTCCGTTGCGCCCGATAACGGGCGTGAAGCAAGGCAGTGCGCTGCGCCGGCAGGAAGGGGTAGGAAGTGCGGGAAGTGACGAAGCGGGCGTTCCGGCCCGAGGGCTGGTGGATCGGCGCGGGCATGGCGGTGTACGCACTGGCGTGGTTGACGCTGCTGGACAGGGCGACCTTGGTGCCGCCCACCGACAACATCGAGCAACTGACCTGGGTACGCAGCCTGGAATGGGGCTATTACAAGCATCCGCCGCTACCGACCTGGTTGCTGTGGCCAGCGGTGCAATTGCTGGGCTGGTCGGCGTGGACCAGCTACATCGCCGGCGCGCTCTGCACCCTGGGCGCTTTCGCGTTGTTGTGGCGCTGGCTGCGGCGCATGCGCGGCAGTGGTCATGCGCGGGCGGCGTTGCTGGCCGGCCTGTGCATCACCTTCTACAACGGCCGCCTGCATTTCTACAACCACGAGATCGTACTGATTCCCCTGGCGGTGGGCTGTGCCGTCGCGTGCTGGAAAGCCTGGACCACGCGCCGGATCGGGTGGTGGATCGTGCTGGGCGCCAGCCTGGGTCTGGGCGCGCTATCCAAATACCAGAGCGCGGTGGCGGGCGCCGCCGTGCTGGTCTTTTGGCTGAGCCAGCGCGGCTGGCGCGATTCCATGCACCGGTTCGGGCTGCAGGTGGCGGCGCTGACCGCGCTGGCGGTCTTCGCGCCGCATCTCTGCTGGCTGGCCTACAACGGTTTCGAGCCCCTGAACTACGCAATGAACTCATCGCTGGCCGCTGGCCTGCCTTGGGCCCAACGCGTGGCGGAAGTGGCGCGGTGGTGGGGCGATCAGATGCTGAACCGCGCGCTGCCTGCGTGGGTGTTCCTGGGCGTCTTGTGGTGGCTGGCCCGCCGCCGCTCAACTGTGGCCGCTGTGAAGACGGAGGCGCCGCCGCGCGATGCTGGCCGCGCCATCCTGCTGTCGTTCGGCTTTACGCCACTGGTGTTCGTCAGCGTCATGACGCTTGCCAGCGGTTCCCATGTGCAACTGCACTGGGGCACGCCTTATCTGCTATTCGTGGCGCCCGCGATGATGGAGCTGGCGCGTGGCGGCGTCTGGGAGCGCGTGCGGCCGCGCGATGCCGTACTGGTGTTCGCTTTGGTCCAGGCGCTGTTGATGGTCCGGGTCGGGCTGACGTCCCCGGGCGGGGCGGGGCTTGTGCGCAAGGCGTCGGACTGGCGCTATTTCGATTCCCGGGCGCCGGCCCGGGCCTTGCATGAACCCGCCAAGGCCGCGCTGGGCGGACCCGTCACGGTGATATCGGGCCCGCCCGCCGAAGCCGGCGCGCTGGCCCTGAGGCTGCCCGAACAGCCGCTGGTGCTGATAGATGGACAGCTCCGTTTCAGTCCCTGGGTGCCGAAGGAGGTGGCCGAGGCTTGCGGCGCGTTGGAGCTGGAGCTGGAACCGAGAACGCTCGGAGCGGGGTTCGTAGCGGTCGGACAGGACTTTCCGGGCCTGCACTGGCGCGTGACGCCGGCCTCCCGGCTTTGCGGCGCGGCGTCTGCCGCGCGTGGCCCCTAGGGGCAGACTACTGCGCCTCGTCGTCCGGTTCGGGCGTCTGCGTGAAGGCGCGCACCAGCCGCGCGATGCCGTCCAGTTCATCGTGCGCGCCCGCCACCCATTCCGGTTTCTCGAACGGGCTGTCCGAAGGGGTGTTGTCCATGCTTGCCTTCAGGTCATTGAGCAGCTCCAGCGCCATGTCGGTGGCCTGGGGGCTGCTGCGGGTCGAGAGGGCGATGGCGATCGCCAGCGCCTGGCGCATGGCGAGCAGGCGGCCGTCCAGTTCAGTGCCCATGATGGTTTCCTTGTTGTGCATCTTTTTGACAGGCGCATTTTACGGGGACGAGGCCGCAAGCGCCGCAGGGAGTCCCTAGGGGGGCTGGCGGATAGGAGGCGGGTCAGCAAGACGCCGGCATTTGCGCAAGATCAACCCGGACTGGCCGGCGCAGGCGAATAATTCCAGGTATGCAAGCCGCCCTACGCCCGTCACAGACAGAATCCCGCGAGCCCTCCGCCGCCAGCCCATTGTTCCCGCCCCAACTGCTGGCGCGGCTGGACAAGAACGGACCCCGCTATACCTCGTATCCCACGGCCGACCGGTATCACGGCGGTTTCGGCGAGCAGGAGTACCGGCTGGCGCTGCAGCAGCGCCGTGCGGCGGCGCCGGCTGAGCCTTTGTCGCTCTACGTGCACATTCCGTTCTGTGAGTCGGTCTGTTATTACTGCGCCTGTAACAAGGTGGTGACCCGCCACCACGACCGCGCCGCCCGCTATCTGGACGCACTGGCGGCGGAGATCGAGCTGCATGTGCGCGAGTTGGGCGAGGGTGTGCCCGTATCGCAGTTGCATTTCGGGGGCGGCACGCCGACCTTCCTGTCCGACGAGGAATTGTCGCGCCTGATGGCAAACCTGCGCCGCGCCTTCCGCTTCGAGCCCGACGCGGAAATCTCGATAGAGGTCGATCCGCGCACCGCCACGCCCGAGCGCCTGGCCCATATGCGCGAACTGGGCTTCAACCGCCTGAGTTTCGGCGTGCAGGATTTCGATCCTCGGGTGCAGGCGGCGGTGCATCGCATGCAGTCGTTCGAAGACGTGCGGGCGCTGATGCTGAGCGCCCGGGCCTTGGGCTATGCCTCGGTCAACATGGATCTGATCTATGGCCTGCCGCTGCAGACCACGGAATCCTTTGCCCGCACCATCGCGCAGGTCATTGCGTTGCGACCCGACCGTATCGCGTTGTATGCCTACGCTCATCTGCCCGCGCGCTTCAAGCCGCAGCGCCGCATCAACGAGGCCGACCTGCCCGACAGGGAGACGCGGGTGGGGCTGCTGAGCGCCGCCATCGACGGTTTCCTGAAGCAGGGCTATGCCTACATCGGCATGGACCATTTCGCGCTGGAAACCGATGCGCTGGCGATCGCCAAGCGCAAGGGGGAACTGCACCGCAATTTCCAGGGCTACAGCACGCAGCCCGACCGCGACCTGGTCGCGCTGGGCGTGTCCGCGATCGGCCGCATTGGCAATACCTACAGCCAGAACGCCAAGGTCCTGGACGAGTATTACGCAGCGATCGAAGCGGGGCGCTTCGCCGTCGAAAGAGGGTTGGCGCTGAGCACGGACGATCTGGTTCGGCGCGAGATCATCATGGACATCATGTGCCAGGGCCGCGTGGACTACAGCCGGATCGAGACGCGCCACGGACTGCGGTTCGCCGACAGCTTTGGCCCGGAACTGCAGCAGATGGCGAATCTGGCCGAGCTGGGCCTGGTCAACCTGCGCCCCGATGAGCTGCGGGTGACCGGCCTGGGCTGGTACTTCGTGCGAGCCGTCGCCATGGCGTTCGACGGCTACCTGCAGGCGCCGGGCACCGCGGCGAGTTACTCGCGGATCATCTGAGCCGCGGCGTCGCGCGGAGCCTGGGGCTGCGTTCATTCGGCGAACTTCTCCCGAAGATAGAGCGCCAGCGACAAATCGTCGGACAGCTGCAGCTTGCGCATGGCGCGGCGCTTGTGGGTGCTGATGGTCTTCTTGCTGCGCATCAGGCGCGCCGAGATCTGCGTGACGGACAGGCCCTGGCTGATGTGGCGCAGTACCTCCACTTCCGAGGTGGTCAAGGCCGAATGAGGGTGCGTCGGCTGCTGCGGCCGGACCTTGCCGTCCTGCACCGTGAGGAACGCCTCTTTGCCAGCCAGCACGCCGCGGATCATTTCCGGCAGCAGCACCATGCCGCATTCCTTGGCGAAGTAGCCGTTCGCGCCTGCGCGAAAGGCGGCGTATTGGGTTTCCTGGCGGCTGCCCGCCGAGAAGGTGATGAGCGCCATTTCCGGGTGGTGGCGGCGCAGGCGCCGCAGATAGTTCACGCCATCCCAGGGTTCCAGGGGCAGGTAGAAATCGACGAGGGCGACTTCGCAGGGCGAGTGGGACAGTTTCTCCAATAGGGAACGTGCTGAAGTTTCCCGATGCACCACCCGGAAACCCGGCCGGCTCTCCAGATAGGCGCCCACGCCCACGGCAACCACGGGGTGGTCGTCCAGGATCGCCACCTTGATGAGAGGCGGCGGCCGGGACAGGAGCAGGTGCCGGCGCGTGCCCGGGCGGTCGCCGCTGTCGGCGGGCTCGGGGTTGAGGTGCGGGGGCGCTTTGAGGGTGAGCGCTGAGACAGTTTTCATCGATGCTCCACATGCAGGATGGGGGAACGCCGGCGGTCGATTGCGCAGGTCGCGGGTGTCCTGAATTTGCGAAGGCAGATTACGTTTTCGCATGGCCTGCGGGAGGTGAATCGCGCCAATATCAGACTGTTGCACCGTCGACCTGTCATATATGCGAGAAGCACGCGTGGAACAGCCGGGATTTAGGCCGCGACGGCAGATGAGGTTTTGAGTTATGGCGCCCGCGCGCGCCGGCGGGCGCAACCGACGCGCCCTGAAGGGCGTGTTGTGGCGCTTTAGCCACGGAAAAGGCGTAAGTAGTGATACAATCGTGGACGATAAGCACAGCTTCTGTTGCGCGGTGCATTGTTTGCTGTTTTTGATCCCTGCCGCTGCGGCGAGCATCATTAGGTCCAGACACCATGTTTTTCCCGCTGGCACGAACTACGACCCGGAACTTTCGCCCTATGTCGCGTTAAGTTTTCGTGCGTCGGGTTTCACCGTGTCAGGTCAGCGGTAGGACTCAGCAAGACAATCCAAGAAACGCGGCTCTCTGGCCGCGTTTTTCGTTTCCGTATTTTGTTTTTTAGTTCCCAGAACCCCCCAGGAAGCACTCCCGATGGTACAGATCACATTGCCCGATGGTTCGCAGCGCCAATATCCGGGGCCGGTAACGGTTGCCGAAGTGGCGCAATCGATCGGTACGGGCCTGGCGAAGGCCGCCTTGGGCGGCCGCGTGACGTTTGAGGGCTCGGATTCCAAGCTGGTCGACACCAGCTTCCGCATCGAGGGCGACGCGCGCCTGGCCATCGTCACCGCCAAAGACGCCGACGGCCTGGATCTGATCCGCCACTCGACGGCGCACTTGCTGGCCTATGCCGTCAAGGAGCTGTTTCCCGATGCCCAGGTCACCATTGGTCCGGTGATCGACAACGGCTTCTACTACGACTTCTCGTACAAGCGCCCGTTCACGCCCGAAGACCTGGCCGCCATCGAGAAGAAGATGGCCGAACTCGCCAAGAAGGACGAAGTCGTCACGCGCGAGGAATGGTCGCGCGACGACGCCGTTGAGTTCTTCAAGGGCATCGGCGAAAAGTACAAGGCCGAGATCATCGCCTCGATTCCGTCGAACGAGCCGCTCAGCCTGTACCGTGAAGGCGACTTCATCGACCTTTGCCGCGGCCCCCACGTGCCGTCCACGGGCAAGCTGAAGGTCTTCAAGCTGATGAAGGTGGCCGGCGCCTACTGGCGCGGCGACAGCAAGAACGAGATGCTCCAGCGCATCTACGGCACGGCCTGGGCGACCAAGGAAGAGCAGGAAGCCTATCTGCACATGCTGGAAGAGGCCGAACGCCGCGACCACCGCAAGATCGGCCGCGAGCTGGACCTGTTCCATTTCCAGGACGAGGCCCCGGGCCTGATCTTCTGGCACCCCAAGGGCTGGGCGCTGTGGCAGCAGGTGGAGCAGTACATGCGCTCCGTCTACCGCGACAACGGCTACCAGGAAGTGAAGGCGCCGCAGATCCTCGACATTTCGCTCTGGAAAAAGACGGGCCACTGGGACAACTACCGTGAAAACATGTTCACGACGGAGTCCGAGAACCGCGTCTACGGCCTGAAACCGATGAACTGCCCGGGCCACGTGCAGATCTTCAATGCCGGCCTGCATTCCTATCGCGAGCTGCCCCTGCGCTACGGCGAATTCGGCCAGTGCCACCGCAACGAACCCTCGGGTTCGCTGCACGGCATGATGCGCGTGCGCGGCTTCACGCAGGACGACGGCCACATCTTCTGTACCGAAGAACAGTTGCAGGACGAGTGCGCCGATTTCACGGCGTTGCTGCAGAAGGTCTACCGCGACTTCGGCTTCACGGAAGTGTTGTACAAGGTCGCCACGCGTCCGGAAAAGCGCATCGGCACGGACGAAGTCTGGGATACGGCGGAAGCCGCCCTGATGGAGAGCCTGCGCCGCACGGGTTGCGAATTCGAGATCTCGCCGGGAGAGGGCGCCTTCTATGGCCCCAAGGTGGAATACACCCTGAAGGACGCCATCGGCCGCCATTGGCAGTGCGGCACGATCCAGGTCGATTTCTCCATGCCCGTGCGCCTGGGCGCCGAGTACGTGGACCAGAACGACCAGCGCCGCCCGCCGGTCATGCTGCACCGCGCGATCCTCGGTTCGCTGGAGCGTTTTATCGGCATGCTGATCGAAAACCACGCCGGCGCCATGCCTCCCTGGCTGGCTCCGGTGCAGGCGGTCGTGTGCTGCATTTCCGAACCTTCGGCCGATTATGCGGCTGAAATCACGCAAAGCCTGAAAAAACAAGGCTTTAGAGTAGAGTCCGATTTGCGCGGTGAAAAAATCACTCGTAAAATTCGGGAGCACAGCCTGCAAAAGGTGCCGTACATCCTCGTCGTCGGCGACAAGGAAAAGCAAAACGGCACCGTAGCCGTACGCGGACTGGGCGGATTGGATCTTGGAGCCATCGCATACGACGAGTTCGTCGCGCGTTTGTCCGAGGACGTTTCCACCCGTCGCGACGTCGTTCATCCTGATAGCAGCGCTGCTTAACATTTCTAGGAGCTTTCAACATCGCCACTGAAAAAGCCAATCGCATCAACGGTGAAATCCGCGTCCCCGAGGTGCGCCTGATAGGTCTGGACGGAGAACAGCTCGGCATCGTCAAGATTGCCGACGCCTTCCGTCTTTCCGAGCAAAGCGACGTGGATCTGGTGGAAATCGCGCCGAACGCCGAACCACCGGTCTGCCGTTTGATGGACTACGGCAAATTCAAGTACCAGGAGCAGAAGCGCCAAGCCGAAGCTCGTTCCAAGCAGAAGGTCATCCAGGTCAAGGAAGTCAAATTCCGTCCGGCCACCGACGAGGGCGACTACCAGGTCAAGCTGCGCAACCTGCGCCGCTTCCTCGAAGAAGGCGACAAGGCCAAGGTGACGCTGCGTTTCCGTGGCCGCGAAATGGCTCACCAGGAACTCGGTATGCGGGTGCTTGAACGTGTGCGCGACGATCTGCTGGAACTTGCCCAGGTCGAAGCCATGCCGAAGCTCGAAGGCCGTCAGATGGTCATGGTGCTGGCGCCGAAGAAGAAGGCCGTGCCTGCGGGCAAGCCTGAATCGGCTGCCTGAGCTCCTGCCGTAGTCTCCCCAGGGAGGCTACGCCGCTTGTGCGATCTGCCGCCAGCCATGGCGCCGGCGGGTTCGCTAATTGGGCGGCTCTGCGCTACGATGTCATAAAGCCGCCTTCCCGCGAGGGAAGGCGGTGTCCGTTCAGGGTGTCGCGATGCATGTATTGTTCGTTTTGGATCCCTTGCCGCTGCTCAAGGCGTACAAGGACAGCTCTGTCGCCATGATGCGCGCCCTGGTGGCGTGCGGCCATACGTTAAGCGTGGCCATGCAGGGCGATCTCTATATCGAGGCGGGCACGGTCAAGACCGCGGCCACCCCCATCGAATTGGTCGCGGATGCCGATCTGCACGGCCACGACTGGTGGCGCGAGTCTGCCGCCCAGGATCTGCCGTTGGCGGAATTCGGCGCGGTGGTCATGCGCAAGGATCCGCCGTTCGACATGGAGTATGTCTACTCCACGCACCTGCTCGAGTACGCCGAGGCGCAAGGCGCCCGCGTCTTCAATAGCGGCGCGGCGATCCGCAACCATCCCGAAAAGCTGGCCATCACCGAAATCAGCGAGTTCACCGCGCCTACGCTGGTGACCCGCAGCATGGCCCGCCTGAAGGCGTTCCACGACGAGCATCGCGATGTCATCGTCAAGCCGCTGGACGGCATGGGCGGCACGGGCGTGTTCCGGCTGCAGCCCAAGGATCCCAATCTCAACGCCATCCTGGAAACGCTGACGGACAATGGCGCGCGCACCATCATGGCGCAGCGCTACATTCCCGACATCGTCAAGGGCGACAAGCGCATCCTGCTGATCGGCGGGGTGCCGGTGCCGTATTCCCTGGCCCGCATTCCGCTGGCCGGTGAAACCCGCGGCAACCTGGCGGCCGGCGGCCGCGGGGTGGCCCAGGAACTTTCCCCGCGCGACCGCGAGATCGCCGAGGCCGTGGCCCCCAAGCTGGCCGCCCGCGGCCTGCTGCTGGTCGGCCTGGACGTCATTGGCGATTACGTTACCGAAGTCAACGTCACCAGCCCCACCTGTTTCGTGGAAATCGCGGAGCAAACCGGTTTCGACGTCGCGGGCATGTTCGTCCAGGCGCTGGAAAAGGCCGTGGCGACCCCTGCCGCTGCCGCTTGACCCGCCAGGATCCCTGTCATGACCACCGGTATAGTCATCGTCGTGCACGCGCCCCTGGGCGCAGCGATACGCGATTGCGCCAGCCACGTCATGGGCAACCTGGACGGCATGCTGGCCATACACGACATCCAGCCTGAAGACCGGCCGGACGATCTGGCGCCGCAAGTCCTCAAGGACATCCTGGAGCAGGAGCACGGCACGGGCGTACTGGTGCTGACCGACCTGATCGGCGCCACGCCCGCCAATATTGCCAAGCGCGCCGTCTCCGATGCCCAGGCCCAGGGCATTCAGTGCTGCGTGCTGGCCGGATTGAACACCCCGATGCTGCTGCGGGCCCTGACCTATCGCAATCTGCCCTTGGCCGAAACCCGCGAGAAGGCGCTGGCCGGGGGGCTTCAGGGTGTCTTACGTGTAGACTGACGGGCGGAAGTTTGCCCTATTATGTCGGCTATCCATTCAGGCCGATTGACGGTTCGACGGTTTGCTGTGATCAACACTGCGGCCTCATGCCGCAGCCATAATATTTCCTATGCCTAATACAGACATCGTCATCAGCAATAAACTGGGCCTGCATGCCCGGGCGGCGGCCAAGCTGACGCAGCTGGCCAGCAAGTTTTCCAGCGAGATCTTCATCTCGCGCGGCGCGCAGCGCGTGAACGCCAAGAGCATCATGGGCGTCATGATGTTGGCGGCCGGGCTGGGTGTGACGGTAAGGCTGGAGGCCTCCGGCAATGACGCCGATCAGGCCCTTTCTGAAATTCAATCATTGTTCGATAGCAAATTCGGTGAGCAGGAATAGAATTTCTTCCGAATCCGCCGGCCTGAGCATCGCCCAGGCCGGCGCGTCTACGACCCTCCATGATGCACCCAACGGGGCTGGCTTTGCCGGCCCCGTTGTCTGTTTGTACGGCAAAGGCGTCGCCAAGGGATATGCCATCGGCCGCGCGGTCGTCATGGGCGCGGCGGCGCTGGAGGTCGCGCACTACCGCATCTCGCCCGAGGATGTGCCTGCCGAAAGCAGCCGGCTCACCGATGCGCTGGCTTCGGCGCAGCAGGAACTGCTGCAGTTGGCCGATACCTTGCCGGCCGACGCGCCGCGCGAGCTCGGCGCCATGCTCAACGTGCACAGCCTGCTGCTGGGCGACCCGCTGCTGGCCGAGCAGACCCTGGCGCTGATCGCCGAACGCCACTACAACGCCGAATGGGCCTTGACGACGCAGGGCCAGATCCTGGGCCAGCAATTCGACGCCATGGAAGACGAGTACCTGCGCGAGCGCGGGGCCGACGTGCGCCAGGTCATCGAACGGGTATTGCATGTGCTGGCCGGCACCTCGGCGATCCTGCCCGACATGTCTCACATGGGCGGCGACGACGCGCTGGTGGTCGTGGCCCACGACATTTCGCCCGCCGACATGCTGCGCCTGCGCGGCGGCCGCTTTGCCGCCTTCGTGACGGACCTGGGCGGTCCTACTTCGCATACCGCCATCGTGGCGCGCAGCATGGCCGTGCCCGCGGTGGTCGCCATGGGCAACGTGCGGGAACTGGTTCGCGACGGCGACATGCTGATCATCGACGGCGCGGCCGGCGCGGTGATCGTCAATCCGTCCAGCCGCATTCTCGAGGAGTACCGCCGCCGCCAGTCGGCCTATGCCGACGAGCGCGCCGAGCTGAGCCTGCTGCGCGACGAGCCTTCGGTCACGCTGGACGGCATCGATGTGGTGCTGCACGCCAACATCGAATTGCCTGAGGAAGCCGCGCTGGCGCTGGCTTCCGGTGCGCACGGCATCGGCTTGTTCCGCAGCGAATTCCTCTTCATGGGACGTCCGGACCTGCCGGGCGAGGAAGAGCAGTACGAAGCCTATTCGTCGGTGGTCAAGGTGATGGCCGGCAGGCCCGTCACCATCCGCACGCTGGACATCGGCTCGGACAAGACGCTGGACGGCGAGGCCACCGTGGCCACCAATCCCGCGCTCGGCCAGCGCGCCATCCGTTATTGCCTGGCGCGTCCGGAGATGTTCGCGACCCAGTTGCGCGCCATACTGCGGGCCTCGGCACACGGGCCCGTGCGCCTGCTGATTCCCATGATCGCGCACATGCACGAGGTGGTGGCGACCAAGGCTGCCATCGAATCCGCCCGCCGCGAGCTCGATGCGCGCGGCCAGGCCTACGCGCCCCACATGGACGTGGGCGCCATGGTCGAGGTGCCCGCCATCGCCATCGCCATCGAACCGTTCGCGCAGGCGCTGGATTTCCTGTCCATCGGCACCAACGACCTGATCCAGTACACGCTGGCGATCGACCGCGGCGACCACGACGTGGCGTCCCTGTACGATCCGTTGCATCCCGCGGTGCTGCGCCTGGTTGCGCACACCATCAATGCGGGCGAGCGGGCCGGCAAGCCGGTTGCCGTGTGCGGCGAGATGGCGGGGGATTCGCGCATGACCCGGCTGCTGTTGGGCCTGGGCCTGACCGAGTTCTCCATGCACCCCCAGCAGCTGCTGGACGTCAAGCGCGAGGTCCGGCGCGCGCACTCCAACGCCTTGCGCGTGAAGGTGGCCAGCGCCCTGAACCGCGCCTTGCCGGTGGACCTGGACACGCTGGACCTGGCCTGAGGCGGTTCGCCGCTGCATGAAAAAAGGCGCCGGGGCGGAATGCCCCGGCGCCTTTTTTATCCCCGCCCGCCCATGCCATCCGGCGGGCGGGGGGAGAGGCTTCTGACTTAGCTGTGATACGCCGATTCGCCGTGGCTGGTGACGTCCAGGCCTTCGCGCTCCTGGTCTTCCGGCACGCGCATGCCGCACAGGGCGTTGGCGATCTTGTAGGCGATCCACGCCACCACGCCGGACCAGACAATGGTCAGCAGCACGCCTTCCAGCTGGACCCACAGTTGATGGCCGATCATGCCCGGCTCGGCCAGGCCGGGACCGCCGAGGATCTGCGCATTGAACACGCCAGTCAGCAGGGCGCCCACGATACCGCCCACGCCGTGTACGCCGAATACGTCCAGCGCGTCGTCGGCGCGCAGCAGGCGCTTCAGGCCGTTGACACCCCAGACGCAGACGATGCCGGCAATGACGCCGATGACCAGCGCGCCCACCGGACCCACCAGGCCGGCGGCCGGGGTGATGCCGACCAGGCCGGCGACGGCGCCCGAGGCGGCGCCCAGCATCGAGGGCTTGCCCTTGACGGCCCATTCGGTGAACAGCCAGGACAGCACGGCGCCGGCGGTCGCGATCATGGTGTTGAAGAAGGCCAGGGTGGCGTTCTCATTGGCGGCCAAGGCGGAGCCGGCATTGAACCCGAACCAGCCCACCCACAGCAGCGCCGCGCCCACGAAGGTCATCGGCAGGTTGTGCGGCTGCATGGCTTCGCGGCCGTAGCCGACGCGCTTGCCCACCACGTAGGCGCCCACCAGGCCGGCCACGCCGGCGTTGATGTGCACCACGGTGCCGCCGGCGAAGTCCAGGGCGCCCTTGGCGTTCAGCAGGCCCGGCGCCGTTTCGGACGCGAACCAGACCATGTGGGCAATCGGTACGTAGGCGAACGTGAACCAGATCACCGTGAACACCAGCACCGCCGAGAAGCGGGCGCGTTCGGCGAAGCTGCCGACGATCAGCGCGCAGGTAATGCCGGCGAAGGTGGCCTGGAAGGAGGCGAACAGCAGTTCGGTCAGCGAGTTCGACATGGCGTACTTGCCGTCTGACGGGGTGAACATGCCGGAGAAGAAGGCGCGCGACAGGCCGCCGAAGAAGGCGTTGCCTTCGGTGAAGGCAAGGGAATATCCGTAGATGAACCAGAGCACCAGGCCCAGCACGAACGTGCACAGCACCTGCAGCAGCACGGACAACACGTTCTTGCTGCGCACCAGGCCGCCATAGAACATCGCCAGACCGGGTACGGCCATCATCAATACAAGCAGGGTAGAGACGAGCAACCAGGAGATATCTGCTTTATCCATTTTCAGGCTCCATTGAGTCTTTATTTATTTACAGCGCAGCTTCGCCGGATTCACCCGTTCTGATGCGGATCACTTGTTCGAGCGGCGCGGCGAAGATCTTGCCGTCGCCGATCTTGCCGGTGCGGGCCGCCTGTTCGATGGCTTCAATGACCTGATCGACCAGATGGTCAGGCACGGCGGCTTCGACGCGCAGCTTGGGCAGGAAATCGACGGCGTACTCGGCGCCGCGATACAGCTCGGTATGGCCCTTCTGGCGACCAAATCCCTTTACTTCAGTGACAGTCAGACCCTGGACGCCGATCCCGGATAGAGCCACCCGCACTTCGTCGAGCTTGAAGGGCTTGATGATGGCGATGATGAGTTTCATGGCATTTCCTCTCATGGTTGCACGTTGGCCTCACCTATCAAGCAAATTCCATGCCATGTCGGACATGGCCCAGCGGAGGAGGTTGGTGCGCTGAAGATGTGCCTGATTGCACCGATTTGGTGCTTCATGCACCGCTGGTCGGCTTCAAGTTGGTGCGCCGCGCCAGCCCTTGGGGCAAGCAACAAGATATGTTTCTCAACCAATATTTGTAGCAAATTGATGCGTGTTTTATTGCGTTTTATATTGGCATATCAGCTTATTTGTAGAACCATCGACGGACCGCCTGTTGCCCGCAGAGCCATGCGCGGCGCGCCTCTGGCGCAAATCGACAGACATGCGGCGAGACGTGGGAGCGCGCCGGAATCGGTGCGGCCGGCGCGGTCGCGTGATACGAGGGTTTACACCCGTCGGCTTGTTGCCGAAGAGCGGCTGCAGAAGAATCGATATCAGTTCAAGCCTGTCCCCAAACAGGCTGGGCCGCAGGCGGAGCCTCCGCGTCGACGGATCTCCAAGAGAAAGCAGGAACGGGAAGGGGTAGTCATGAAGATCCACCGCAAGGCTTTCTGCACTTTGGCCCTGGCCGCGTCGCTCGCCGCGCTGGCCGGTTGCAACAAGAGCGAAGAAAAGGCCGCCACGCCGGCCGCCACCGCTCCTGCGCCCGCACCTGCGGCTCCCGCGACGCCGCCTCCACCCGCAACTCCGCCTTCCTCGGCTGCTCCAGCGGCAGGCGCTGTGGCGTCCGTTCCCGCCGAGTGCGAGGCCTACGTCGCCAAGATCAATGCCTGCATGGACAAGCTCGGCAGCGGCAATCCGGCTGCCGCCGCGATCAAGGAGCAGCTTGACGCGGCCAGGGCGCAATGGGGCGCGGTCAGCGACAAGGCGCAGCTGGCGGCGCAATGCAAGCAGTCGTCGGATACGTTCACGCAGTCGGCAAGCCAGATGGGTTGCCCGTAACGATGTTGGTAGGGGGTTGCCGCCATGGCAGCCCGGTTTTCTCCTGTGCTTTGAAGGGCGGTCACCGCATGCGGCCCGCCCTCTTTTTTTGGATCGAGGCAGTCCTTTTTTGCCGGACGGGTCCGGAAACGGCATTCCGACGCACTACACTTGAGGCATCAAGAACACAGTGAGGCCGTCATGAACAATCGCACCCAGTGGATGGAAGACATCCAGAAGAACATCTCCGACCTGATCGCCCGCAGCCCGGCCGCGGATGTCGAGCGCAACGTGCGCGCGATGATGACGCAGGCATTCTCCAAGCTGGATCTCGTCACGCGCGAGGAATTCGACGTCCAGGCCGACCTGCTGGCGCGCACCCGCGCCCGGGTGGATCAATTGGCCGCGCAGGTGCAGCAGCTGGAGTCGCGCTTGTCCGCGCTGGATAAGTAAGCGCGCTGGCGGCCGCATCGCGGCCGGCAGGGAACGCTTCCCGGAAACGGCCGCGATCAGCGGCCGTTTTCCATTTCCGCGTGCGCATCTGTGGCGGGCGGGCGTGATGCTTCTGTCACGGCCGCCGCCGCGGACGCCTCGCGTTTGCGGATACTGGCGGACCCAGCTCTTACTCGGAGGCCGCCTTGACGCTAGCCGTACTTGCCAGCCGCGCCCTGTGCGGCCTGGATGCCCATGCGGTCCGCGTGGAAACGCATCTGGGCCCGGGCCTGCCCAGCTTCAATGTGGTTGGCCTGCCCGATACCGAAGTGCGCGAAAGCCGCGAGCGCGTGCGCGCGGCCATCCTGAATAGCGGCTTCGAGTTCCCGCCAGGCAGGATCACCGTCAATCTTTCGCCCGCCGACATCCCCAAGGAGTCGGGGCGTTTCGACCTGCCCATTGCCCTGGGCCTGCTGCTGGCCTCCGGCCAGTTGGCCGCGCCGGCGGACGTCCGTGATCCGGAATCACCCGTTCGCGATCCGGCCCTGGCCGACCTGGTGCTGGCCGGCGAGCTATCCCTGACTGGCGCGTTGGTGCCGGTCGCGGCGCCACTGGTCATCGCGCTGAGCGTCGCCCGGGAGGCGCCCGGCGCCACGCTCATCCTGCCTGCGGGCAGCGCCGAGCAGGCAGCCTGGGTTCCCGGGCTGCGCGTGTTGTCGGCGCGCACATTGGCCGACGTGGCTGCGCACGCCGCCGGTGCGTGTCTGTTGCCCAACGCCGTACCCCGGCCCTGGCCGGCGACCGCGCCCGGGCCGTGCCTGTCGGATGTGCGGGGGCAGCCGGGGGCGCGGCGGGCCCTGGAGGTTGCCGCGGCAGGCGGACATAGTCTCTTGATGATAGGGCCGCCGGGGGCGGGCAAGAGCATGTTGGCGGCGCGCCTGCCGGGGCTGCTGCCGCCGCTGGCGCGCGGTGAGGCGTTGGAAGTGGCCGCCGTTGCCGCGCTGGCTGGCTTGTCCGACGCGCCCGTGGGCCAGCCTCCGTTCCGGGCGCCGCACCATTCCGCCACGGCGGCGGCGCTGGTGGGCGGGGGGAGCCGTCCCCGTCCAGGCGAGATCAGCCTCGCGCATCATGGGGTGCTGTTTCTGGATGAATTGCCGGAGTTCAGCCGCCGTACGCTGGAGGCCCTGCGCGAACCCCTGGAGACGGGCAGGGTGGTCATCGCACGGGCGCTGCGCGCAGCGCAGTTTCCTGCCCGTTTCCAGTTGGTGGCGGCCATGAATCCGTGTCCTTGCGGTTGGCGTGGGCACCCGGGGCGGCCCTGCGCCTGCACGCCGGATCAGGTGGCGCGCTATGCAGGCAAGATATCGGGTCCGTTGCTGGACCGCATCGATCTGCACGTGGCCTTGCCGCCATCCGACCCCGAATGGATGGGCAAGCCGCCGGGGGAGGCGTCCGGCCCGGTCCGCGAACGCGTGGCGCGTTGCCGCCAGCGCCAGCAGGCCCGCCAGGGCAAGCCCAACGCCGCGCTGGCGGGAGCGGAACTGGACGAGCATTGCCGTCTGGATGACGAAGGCCAGGCCCTGCTGCTGCAGGCCATGCGCCGCCTGGCGGGCTCGGCCCGCGCCATGCACCGGGCGCTGCGGGTGGCGCGCACGATCGCCGATCTGGAAGGGGAGGACGCCCTGGGCGCCCGCCACATTGCCCAGGCGGTGCAGTACCGGCGGCCGGGCGTATGAGACTCCCTGCGGACGCCCAATGAGCCTGGGTTGCGCTTTGCCGGCTGCCTGGCTCGACAAAATGCAGGAAATCACCATATAATCAAAGGCTTTCCCGGATCCGGATCAGATTTGACCTGCTCTGGGGAGAATCCGCTTGGCAGCGATGCTGGCGGAAAGTACCCCGGAAGTACTTCGAGAAGTATCCCAAGAAGTACCCCCCGGAAGTACCCCAAGTAGTACCCCAAGAAGTGGCAACAGGTCTCCAAGTTTTGTCGCCATGGAAGGTTTCATCGGCCGTCCATGCGTCAAGCACCTGGTGTCATGCATATCAACAATGAGTGTTTAGTTTAGGGAATCAACATGCCCAAGATGAAAACCAAGAAAAGCGCCTCCAAGCGCTTTAAGGTTCGCGGCAGCGGCTCCATCAAGCGCGGTCAGGCGTTCAAGCGCCACATTCTGACCAAGAAGACCACCAAGGCCAAGCGTCAACTGCGCGGCTCGACGGCGGTCCATGAATCCAACGTGGCCTCCGTCAAGGCCATGATGCCTTTCGCTTGATCTAAGGGAGATCTACTATGCCTCGCGTCAAACGCGGCGTAACCGCCCGCGCACGTCACAAGAAAGTCATTGCCGCCGCCAAGGGTTACCGTGGCCGCCGCGGTAATGTGTTCCGTATTGCCAAGCAAGCAGTCATGCGCGCTGGCCAATACGCCTACCGCGACCGTCGTAACAAGAAGCGCACGTTCCGTGCTCTGTGGATCACGCGTATCAACGCCGCCGTCCGCGAACATGGCGTCAGCTACAGCGTGTTCATCGCCGGCCTGAAGAAGGCTTCGATCGAACTCGACCGCAAGGTTCTGGCCGACCTGGCCGTGCGCGACAAGGCCGGCTTTGCCGCCATCGTGCAGCAAGCCAAGGCTGCCTTGGCTGCCTGATCGCGCTTTAACTCATCGCGCATCGCTGCAAACGGGGCTGTAATGGCCCCGTTTGCGTTTTGAAGGCTGGATTTCATGACTCAAACGGTTGACGACCTGGTCTCCCAGGCGCAAGAACGCTTCGCCGCGGCCTCCGATGCCGCCGCGCTGGAAAATGCAAAGGCTCGGTTCCTGGGCAAGGAAGGCGCGCTGACGGTGCTGCTCAAAGCCCTAGGCAAGCTCGAACCCGAGCAGAAGCGCGAGATGGGCGCCCGGATCAATCAGGCCAAGCAACAGGTCGAAGAGCTCCTGAACCTGCGCCGCGCCGCGCTGGCACAGGCTGAACTGGACGCCCGCCTGGCATCCGAAACCATTGACGTCACCCTCCCGGGCCGCGGTCGCGCGCCGGGCGGCATCCATCCGGTGATCCGGACCTGGGAACGCGTGGAAGAGATCTTCCGTTCCATAGGCTTCGACGTGGCCGACGGCCCCGAAGTGGAAAACGACTGGACCAATTTCACCGCTTTGAACAACCCGCTGGACCATCCGGCGCGTTCCATGCAGGACACGTTCTACGTCGACATGAACGACGCCGACGGCCTGCCGCTGCTGTTGCGCACGCACACCAGCCCCATGCAGGTGCGTTACGCCCGCATGCACAAGCCGCCCATCAAGGTCATCGCGCCGGGGCGCACCTATCGCGTCGACAGCGACGCCACGCACTCGCCCATGTTCCACCAGGTAGAAGGGCTCTGGATCGCCGAGGACATCTCGTTTGCTGACCTCAAGGGCGTGTACACCGATTTCCTGCGCTGCTTCTTTGAAACCGACGACCTGGCCGTGCGTTTCCGCCCGTCGTTCTTCCCGTTTACGGAGCCGTCCGCCGAAATCGACATGATGTTCACCTCGGGTCCGAACCGCGGCCGCTGGCTGGAGATTTCCGGCTCGGGCCAGGTGCATCCGCAAGTGGTGCGCAACTTCGGCCTCGATCCCGAACGCTACATCGGCTTTGCCTTCGGTTCCGGACTTGAGCGCCTGACCATGTTGCGCTACGGCGTCAACGATCTGCGCCAGTTCTACGAAGGCGATTTGCGCTTCCTGCGCCAGTTCAACGAATAACAGACGGCTGATCATGCAATTTCCCGAATCCTGGCTGCGTACGCTGGTCAACCCCGCCATCGCCACCGATGAACTTGCACACCGGCTTACCATGGCCGGCCTGGAAGTCGAAGACACCGTGCCCGCCGCGCCCGCCTTTACCGGCGTGGTCGTGGGCCACATCGTCGAAATCGCGCCGCACCCCGACGCCGACAAGCTGCGCGTCTGCAAAGTGGACGACGGCTCCGGCGAACTGCTGCAGATCGTGTGCGGCGCGCCCAACGCGGCTGCCGGCCTGAAGGTGCCGCTGGCGCGCGTCGGCGCCGAGCTGCCTGGCGGCATGAAGATCGGCGTGGCCAAGATGCGCGGCGTGCAGTCCTCGGGCATGCTGTGCTCGGCCCGCGAACTGGGCCTGTCGCAAGACCATGCGGGCCTGTTGGAACTGCCTGCCGACATGACGCCGGGCCAGTCGATCCGCGAGGCGCTGGATCTGGACGACACGCTCTTCACGCTGAAGATGACGCCCAATCGCGCCGACTGCCTGTCCATCCTGGGCGTCGCGCGCGAAGTGGCCGCCCTGACTGGCGCACCGCTGTCGGTACCCACGGCCGTCGCCGTGCCCGTCACGCTGGATGAGCGCCTGCCGGTCAAGGTCGAAGCGCCCGATCTGTGCGGCCGTTTTGGCGGCCGCGTGATCCGCGGCGTCAACGCCCGCGCCGCGACTCCTGAATGGATGAAGACGCGCCTGGAGCGCGCCGGCCAACGTTCGGTGTCGGCGCTGGTGGACATCTCCAACTACGTCATGCTCGAACTGGGCCGCCCCTCGCACGTGTTCGACCTGGACAAGATCCGCGGCGACCTCAGCGTGCGCTGGGCCCGCGAAGGCGAGACGCTCGAACTGCTGAACGGCCAGACCGTTGCGCTGGACTCCAAGGTCGGCGTGGTCGTGGCCGGCGACCAGGTGGAAAGCCTGGCCGGCATCATGGGCGGCGAAGCCACCTCGGTCACGCTCGATACCCGCAACATCTATCTGGAAGCCGCGTTCTGGTGGCCGCAGTCGCTCGCCGGCCGCGCGCGCCGCTACAAGTTCAGCTCGGAAGCCAGCCACCGCGGCGAGCGTGGCGTGGACTACGCCACCATCCCCGAGCACATCGAATTCATCACGCGCCTGATCATTGACATCTGCGGCGGCGAAGCCGGCCCGCTGGATGATCAGATCGTCAACCTGCCCAAGCGCGAACCCGTGCGCATGCGCCTGGCGCGTTGCCACCGCGTGCTGGGCGTGCCCGTCACGCAGGCCGAAGTCGCCAAGATCTTCGGCAGCCTGGGCCTGGACTTCAAGATCGAAGGCGACGACTTCGTCGTCACGCCGCCGTCCTACCGCTTCGACCTGGAGCTTGAGGAAGACCTGATCGAGGAAGTGGCCCGCATCTACGGTTTTGAAAACATTCCGGCCGAGCCGCCCATGGCGCGCGCCAAGATGTACTCGCAGCCGGAGATCCGCCGTGGCGCCCACGCGCTGCGCCGCCTCACCGCCGCGCAGGACTACCAGGAAGTCGTGAACTACAGCTTCGTCGAAGCCGATTGGGAACGCGACTACGCCGGCAACGAGACGCCGGTGCGCCTGGTCAACCCGATTGCCAGCCATCTGTCGGTCATGCGCTCCAGCCTGATCGGCGGCCTGATTGCCAACATCCGCCACAACGCCAATCGCAAGCAGACGCGCGTGCGCCTGTTCGAACTGGGCCGCGTATTCATGCGCGATGCGTCCGCCCAGGATGGTCCGCTGGAAGTGGCCGGCGTGCGCCAGCCCATGAAACTGGCGGGCGCGGCCTGGGGGCCGGCGGTGGAAGAACAGTGGGGCGCCGCAACGCGCCAGGTGGACTTCTATGATGTGAAGATGGATGTCGAGGCGCTGTTCGGCGCGCGCGGCAGCCGTCTGCGCTTTGAAGCCGCCTCGCATCCCGCTCTGCATCCGGGCCGCGGCGCCCGCATCGAACTGGACGGCAAGCATGTCGGCTGGATCGGCGAGCTGCATCCGCGCTGGGCGCAACAAGCCGACCTGGCGCACGCGCCTGTCGTGTTCGAACTGGACGTCGCCGCGCTGTCCGAAGGCGAACTGCCGCAAGTGCGTGAACTCTCGCGCCAGCCCGTGGTGGTGCGCGATCTGGCGCTGTGGGTCGATGCTCATGTGTCGGCGCAATCCATGCTCGACACCGTCGCCGCGGCCGTCAAGGCGGACCCGCAGCTGTCGGTGGTGCAGGACGCGCGCCTGTTCGACGTGTGGCGCGAGAAGGCCCAAGGCAGCGAGCCCGTCTCGGAGAAAAGCCTTGCTTTCCGTTTCTGGCTACAGGACACTGAGGTCACGCTGGACGAGGCCCGCGTGGCGGATTGCCTGGCACGCATCAAGGAAGCCTTGGTGGCTGCGCACGGCGCTCGCCAACGCGCTTGAACCATGGGGAACAGTATGCTTGCTGCCGAGCCGCGCACTCTGACCAAGGCTGAACTGGCCGAACTGCTCTTCGAGCGGGTCGGCCTGAACAAGCGCGAAGCCAAGGACATCGTCGATACTTTCTTCGAGGAAATCCGCGACGCCTTGGCGCGCGGTGATTCCGTCAAGCTCTCCGGTTTCGGCAACTTCCAGGTGCGCGACAAGCCGCCGCGCCCTGGCCGTAATCCCAAGACCGGCGAAACCATTCCCATCGCCGCGCGCCGCGTGGTTACCTTCCACGCGAGCCAAAAGCTCAAGAGCGTGGTGGAGCAGGCAGCGCCCGCAGCACCCGACGCCGAGGAGTGATACGCTTTGTCGGCAATTGTTATCGGCACCTGACGCATCGCGGCATAAAATCCCCTTATGACACGTACCGAATCCACCGTTACCTTACCGCCCATTCCCGCCAAGCGTTACTTCACCATCGGTGAAGTCAGCGACCTGTGTGGCGTCAAGCCTCATGTCTTGCGGTATTGGGAACAGGAATTCACGCAGCTCAAGCCGGTGAAGCGGCGCGGCAATCGCCGCTACTACCAGCATCACGAAGTGCTGCTGATCCGCCGCATCCGCTCGCTGCTGTATGAGCAAGGCTTCACGATCAGCGGCGCGCGCAATCGCCTGGGCGATGCGCGCGACGTGCCGCATGATCAGGATGCGGCAGTGCGCCTGTCGGGCGCCGAGATGCAGGCCTTGCGTAATGAGCTGGGCAACGTCTCGACGATGCTGTCTGAAGCCTTGGGCACGGCGGCGAACGCTGCAGGCGCAAGCGCCAGCAACGCCAGCCCCGCGGCCTGAACGCGGCGCGTCGTCTTTCCCAATATTGTTTGAACGCAGTACCTGCAACGCGCGGCTCATGCCGCGCGTTGCATTGAGCAGTACCTCGCGCTGCAATCATCGATGCGCATGCGGTTGATGCACTCGATGAACGCATCGCGAAAATTTTTTTGAGTATTCAGCACTTTTTTTGCACGAATGCGTGCAAACAATTTTTTGTTCTGCTATACTCTTTTTCTTTCGGGGCGTAGCGCAGCCTGGTAGCGCACTTGCATGGGGTGCAAGGGGTCGCGAGTTCGAATCCCGCCGTCCCGACCAGTAGTTCCAAAGGCCGTCAGTGAGAAATCACTGACGGCCTTTTCATTTTTGCTGCATCTATTTTCGATGCGACCAACGCAAGTCCAATGCATCGGCGCCTGCCAAAAGAAAGCCACCTGATGCAGGTGGCTTTTATTTTCTTCCGATCAGCTTCGATACGCCAGATGGATCAGCGGGTATGGCCTGCCTTGATCATCAAGCGGCGAACGCCCTGTACGCTTGAAGCCCATCCTTTCATAGAAGCCTACCGCCTGGCCATTCTGTTCATTGACGTCCGTCGTCATGTTGGGATGAAGCGAGAGTCCGTGCCGCACCAGCGCGGCGCCGATGCCTGTGCCGCGGCAGGCGGGATCGACGAACAACGCCTGCATGTGGCCGTCGTCGATCAGCATGAATGCCTGCGGATAATCGTTGGCGTCGACCGCAAGCCAGAGCGGCACTTGGGGGAGAAAGCCGCACACCATCTCGTCGATGGCCTGGCGATCCTCGGGTGAAAGAAAGTCGTGCGTGGCGTCCACCGCATTGCGCCAGATTTCGACGGCGCGCGCGCCTTCGTCGGGGCGGGAGGTTCTTATCGTAATCATCGGCGCAGAGTATTGGATTTTCTTTTGCGTCGTCAAATTGACGACGATCTGGTGCGTACCTGAATGGTATAAGTGCTCGGCAGCGCAACGACGGTGCGCTTGATGGTCACTGATTACTCCAGGCGGTCTGCGGATGAAAGTCATGAGAACTCTTGCGTTGCTCCTTTTGCTGACGCTACAGGCGGCCAACGCCGTTGCCGAAACGCAGGCAGACGCGTCGACCACGCGCGTGGTGCAGGGCGGTCGCTGGGCCGACGGCGTGGCTACGGGCGCGTACCGGATCGTCGTGGAAGAGGTCGGCTTCGAACACGTCAGCTGCCGCGTCCAGATTCAATGGATCGCTTCCGCGCCCTCTGGCCGCCCTGCGAAGCTCATTGCGGAACAGACCTTCTCGGAACTCTCAACCACCTTCTGGAGTTGCGGGCAGGGCAAGCAGAGCGTGCTCGTCGCGGGCAATGTGCTGAAAGTGCAGGCCACGCACGCGTATTCCGGCGAGTCCTGCACATTTACGGCGAGGCTCGGCAAGCCGGGCCGATATCAATACGAAGGATGCAGCAACGAGAAGCCTGCAACCAAGGCTGGCGGTTGAGTCGCTTACCGCGGCGGTATATGGCGCACCGCGAGCTCCTGCGACCTTACGCATGGCTTGGTTAAGATAAAGCCCACTTTTCGACATGCCTACCTGATGCCTCTATCCCAACGCCGGTCCCTGCTCAAAAGAATATTCGCCAGCAAGATCACGCTTCTGCTGATCGCCTGCAATGTCGCCGTGTACGGCGTGGCGGGGTTTTTGGACTCGCGCGCGTTCGAAAGTCTGAGCCAGACCTCATTCCTGATCGATTGGGGCGGAAACGTGCCCGCCTTGACCTTGTCCGGGGAATACTGGCGCCTGTTCACCAGCATGTTCCTGCATGTCGGCTTCCTGCATCTGGCAATCAATATGCTGGCGCTGTGGTCGCTGGGGATCATTCTGGAGGCGCGTATGCGCTCCTGGGTGTTCCTGGGCGTGTATCTGCTATCTGGCCTGTGCGGCAGCCTGGCTACGGCGCTATGGCATCGCGACGATTTTTTCCTGAGCTGCGGGGCTTCGGGCGCGATCCTGGGCATTTTCGGGGCGGCGATCGTTTATGGCCTGCATGACCGGCGCATGGGCCGGCCGCACATCCCTCCCGGCAATCTGCTGTTCAGCCTGGTGCTGACCTTCGGCGCCGGCTTCGCGTTCGACGTCGACAACGCGGCGCACCTGGGCGGCTTGCTGTCGGGAGCACTGCTCGCGGGTATTACGCTATACGCCGAGCGCTTGCGGCCGATGACGGCGGCGGTGGTCCTGGCCGCGACGGGCATGCTCAGCGCCGCGGCGCTGGCTGCGGTGACGCTAGCCAATCATGACCGCGACATGCAGGAACAGCTTGCCGCCGCCCGGTTCGGGCGCACGCTGGGAAAAATGGGATTGCTGGGCTCGGATCAGGCGCTATGGAAGGCTCCGTCGCTGGATGAGTGCATTGCCGGCGCGTTGTCCGCCGCTGCGCGCGACGGATCGCAAACGCCGGATCTGCGAGGTTGCGCGAAACCCGGCGACAGGGATCTGGCCTTGTTGGCGAGGTTCATGCCGCAGCAATACCAAAGCTGCCACGCGCAGATCGCAGGGTTGCGGAAACTCTACACGGCTGCCGCTGCGCAAGAGGCATTGACCGCGGCAGACCAGTACTGCGAACTTCAAACCCGGATCTATGGCGCGGTCTTTCAAAAAGACGGCGCTGAGATCGATCCTGAAACGGCGCGCCAGACACGTTTGAAGATGAACTTCCTGCTCGACACGAAGGGGATGTATCGGACCGATTCGGCGCAATTGCGGGCGCAGGCAGCAGCCCTGAAGGCGATACTCCGGCGGCCGGGTGAACTCGCATTGGCGGTCATCAGCCGGTCTGGTTGCCCATACTGGAGTTGCGAGCGCTAGCGCCTGCGACCGGGGCCATAAGCAAACGCAGCAATAAACGGGAGGACAAGGCGCCCTGGCATTCGTAGGATGCAGGCATTGTTCATGTGCCTGGAGCAGACGCCGATGTCTCTATCTCTTGCTGGAAAAGTGGCTTTGGTGACGGGCGCGTCCTCGGGCATCGGGCGCGCGGTGGCGTTGCGCCTGGCAGCCGAGGGCGCGGCGCTGGTGCTGACGGCCAGACGCCGTGATCCGCTGGAGCAGGTGGCCGATGAGATCAGAAGCGCTGGCGGGCGGGCCTGCGTTGCGGCGGGAGACGTCGCCTTGCCGGACACGCACAGACTGGCGGCGCAGAGCGCGCAGCGCGAGTTCGGCGGCCTGGATATCGCGATAAACAATGCCGGCACCATCGGGCCCTTCAAGCCGCTTGCGGAAGTGGCCCTGGACGAATGGGAACACACGCTGAGCGTCAATCTCACGGCGGCGTTCCTGGGGGCGCGGCATCAGATCCCGGCGATGCTGGAGCGGGGCGGCGGCGCGCTGGTCTTCGTGTCCAGCTTTGTGGGGACGAGCGTGGGCCTGCCCGGGATGGCTGCCTACGGCACGTCGAAAGCCGCGCTGATGGGCTTGGTCAAAGGCATTACGGCGGACTATGCCGCGCAAGGCATCCGGGCCAATGCGCTCTTGCCTGGCGGAGTGGACACCGAGATGGCCGGGAACCAGGAACAGAAGGACTGGGCGGCCAGCCTGCACGCGATGAAGCGGATTGCGCGGGCCGATGAAATCGCCTCGGCGGCGCTGTTCCTGGCCAGCCCGATGGCAAGCTTCGTGACGGGGTCGGCGCTTTATGCGGATGGCGGCAACTCCGCGGTGAAGTGAGCGCGCGGCAAGCACTCGCCGCGTGCGCTCAATCGTGCAAGACCGGCGCTTCGTTGGCAACCGCCTGCCGGCGCGAGTACATGTCCAGGGCTTCCTTGGCATTGACGCCCAACGGCCCGAGGACGCTATCCAGCGCCTTGGCATTGCGGGCAAGCTGATCGCGGCCGGGTAGTTCGCCGTTGACCGCCATGATGACGCGATTGCCTGTTTGCAGATTGAAGAACTCTCCGAACACCGCGGCATAGGTCGCCGATTCGCGCGCGTATAGCTGGCTCTCGGTGAACGTGTTCGCCACCGCCACGCCGCCCGGAGCGAGGATGCCGCGCACGTGTTGCAGAAATTCCAGCGTCATCAGGTGTTCGGGGATGTAGTCGACGTCGAACGCGTCCAGCATCACCATGTCGTATTGCAGGCCGTCGCGATGGGCGCGTTCGATGTAGGCGCGGCCGTCTTCCAGGAAGAGGCGTTGCCTGGGGCCTTCCTGATAGCCGAAGTAGCGCGCCGCGACCTTGCCCACGGCGGGATCGATTTCAACGGTATCGATGACGGTGTCGGGCAGGAGCGCGGCCAGGGTCTTCTGCAGCGTGGCGCCGCCCAATCCGACGATCAGGATGTTGCGCGGCTTGGGATTGATGTAGAGCGCGGTCATCATCATGCGCGTGTACGAAAACACCAGCTGCCCCGGATGCGCAAGGCTCATGCAGGTCTGGCGGCCGACGTCGTGCATGGAGTTGAAGTTCATGCAGCGCTCGCCGTTTTCCTCGAACACGAGCAGCTTGCCGAACTGCGAATCTTCGCTGTGGATCAGCTGGGGGCCGCCCGTGCCTCGCAGCAGCACCAAGGCGGCGCTGGCGATGACAAGGACGAGAATGGCGCGCAGGGCAATACGGAGCATGTAGCGGCAAGCAACAAGTGGGGGACGCGTCATCGTATCGTGCGCCGGGACCCGCGCGGCACATTGGCGCGAGTCCCTGGCCGGCAAGGCTCCGCCAGCGTCGGGACGGCAGAAATCAACGATCGTTTTTTTGGAAAGACACGTTCGATATATTTCATTTCCTTAAATGCTCGGCTCTCCTTAGAATTTTGCTCGAAACGGGGCATAGATTCCCGTCCGGAAAATCAGAGGAGACCCGCATGTTCTACGATCCCGTCCCCAGGATTCAGGCCAGCGTATACGCCCGGCTGCCCGACGAGCTGAAGTGGCAAGGCCAGGACCTGAACGAGTGGGTCGCCAGCCAGCCGCAGGGCAATCCGCCGCGCTCGTTGCTGGAAGGGCCTTCCTTCGGGCCGGACGGCCTGTTGTATTGCGTGGACGTGATCAACGGCCGCGTCCTGCGTGTCGACGCGCGCGGCGAGTTCGAGCCGCTCGTGCAGTACGACGGCTGGCCCAACGGCCTGAAGTTCCATCGCGACGGCCGCATTTTCATCGCCGACTACAAGCACGGCATCATGCAGTTCGACCTCGAGCGCCGCGAGGTGCGTCCGGTGCTCGAACGCTACAACATCGAGCGCTTCAAGGGCGTGAACGACCTGTTCTTCTCGCAAGCGGGGGACCTCTATTTCACCGACCAGGGCATGACCGGCTGGCAGGATCCGACCGGCCGCTTGTTCCGCCTGCGGCCGGACGGAAAGCTGGACTGCCTGCTCGACTGCATCCCCAGCCCCAACGGCCTGGTGATGGATCTGGACGAGCACGCGCTGTATGTGGCGGCGACGCGGGCCAATGCCATCTGGAAGGTGCCGCTGCTGCGCAACGGCCAGGTCGGCAAGGTCGGCACCTTCATCCAGATGTCGGGCGGCGGCGGCCCGGACGGCCTGGCGCTGGATGCCCGGGGAGGGCTGTGCATCGCCCACGTGGGCCTGGGCACGGTGTGGTGCATGGACCCCCTGGGCCAGCCGGCCCTGCGCATCCAGTCTCCGGAAGGGCTGCACACCACCAATGTGGCCTTTGGCGGGCAGGGTGGGCGCACGCTCTACATCACCGAGTCCAGTTCGGCCAGCATCCTGCGCGTCGAACTCGACGTGGCGGGCAAACCCATGTACCTGCCGGCGCCGCAGGCGCGGGCTCTCTGAACACCACATACCCCAACTACCAAAAGGACGGAAAAGATGGATCAGGCAATTGTGCTGGGCGCGGGCACCATGGGGGCCGACGTCGCCGCCGGCTTTCATGCGGCCGGCTGGCGCGTATGGCTGGTGGAGCCCGACGCGGCGGCGCGCGCGGCGGCGACGCGGCGCGTGAACGCATCCAGCGAAATGATCGGCGGGCAGGCGGACGCCGGGCGCATCGTCACCAGCGCGACCATGGAGGAAATCGACTGGCGCGATACCCGCATCGTGGTCGAGTGCGTGCCGGAACTGCTGGAAACCAAGCGTGCGGTGTTCGCCCGTCTGGAACAGCTGGCGCCCGCTTCGATTCCCTTGACCAGCAATTCGTCGAGCTTTCCCATCAGCGCCATCGGCGAGGGCTTGCAGACCCGCGCACGCATGGTGGGCCTGCATTACTTCATGCCGGCCCATTTGGTGCCCGCCGTGGAGGTGATACGCGGCGAGGCCACCGATGAAGCCATGGCCCAGGAAGTCAGCCGCATCATGCGCGATACCGGTAAGAAGCCGGTGCAGGTCAAGCGCGACGTGCCTGGGTTTCTTGCCAACCGCATCCAGCACGCGCTGATGCGCGAGGCGATCGCGCTGGTCGAGGAAGGCTTCGCGTCCGCCGAGGACGTGGACACCGCCGTGCGCTACGGGTTCGGATTCCGCTACATCGCGGCCGGCCCGCTGCTGCAGAAGGATCTGGCCGGCATCGACATCCATTGCGCGGCGGCTGCGACCATGTATCCGCATCTGCGCACGGACGACAGGCCCAGCGCGCTCATGCGCGAGCTGGTCGAGCAGGGCAACATCGGCGTCAAGTCGCCGTCGCTGAAGGGCTTCTATCAATGGACGCCGGACCGTGTCGCCCAGGAGCAGCGGCGCTACCAGGTCGCCCTTGGCAAGGCCATGCAGATCCTGAAGGATGAGGAAGCGTTGGCCTGACGCAGATTGCGACCGGGCTTCGAGCTTGCGGATGTCAGGGTTCTTTAGCCGCCAAGGCAGCCCTGCGCCATTCCGATGCTCGCCCCAATGGGGCTGCGCTTCGGATGGCTCCGGGCCGCCTCGGCTGACAGTCGCCTAGTGCGTTGGCTTCAGCCCCCGTTCATGGGCAGATGCCGTGAGCCG
>NZ_JAOCAT010000044.1:0-47199 GCF_029839485.1 Achromobacter sp. GD03932 | reverse complement strand
GAGCGGCCTACGAAGCAGAGCGGCCGACGAAGCACAGGACCGGCACCCCGAAACCCTGCCAACGAGAAACCTCGGGCGCACTCAAAACCAGAAAGCTACAAAGCCCGCCTACTTCCCAGCGCTATCCGCCCACCCCTTCGACAACTCCACCGCCTGCCGCCACCGCTTCATCCGCGCCGCCCGCACAGACTCCGGCCAGGTCGGTTCGAACGTCCGCTCCGCCTGCCACTTCGACGCGAATTCATCCAGCCCCGACCAGAATCCGACCGCCAGCCCTGCCAACCCCGCAGCCCCCAGCGCCGTCGATTCCGACACGCGCGGACGGACCACCGGGACGCCCAGCAAATCTGCCTGCATCTGCATCAGCAGGTCGTTGCGGGCGGCGCCGCCGTCCACGCGCAGCTCGGTCAGCGCGATGCCGCTGTCGCCGTTCATGCAGGTCAGCAGTTCGGCGCTTTGCAGCGCGATGGATTCCAGCGTGGCGCGGGCGATGTGGGCGCGGGTGGTGCCGCGGGTCAGGCCCACCAGCGTGCCGCGCGCATAGGGATCCCAGTGCGGCGCGCCCAGGCCGGCGAAGGCCGGGACCATGAAGACGTCGTCGGTGTCGGCCACGCTGGCGGCCAGGGATTCGATTTCTTCCGAACGCTGGATGATGCCCAGGCCGTCGCGCAACCATTGCACCGCGGCGCCGGCCACGAACACGCCGCCTTCCAGCATGTAGGTCGGACGCCAGCCGCTGTTGCCGGCTTGCGGCAGGCCCCAGCCTACCGTGGACAGCAGATTGTTGTGGGATTGCACCGGTTTTTCGCCTACGTTCATCAGCATGAAGCAGCCGGTGCCGTAGGTGTTCTTGGCCATGCCCGGCGTAAAGCAGGCCTGGCCGAAGGTGGCCGCCTGCTGGTCGCCGGCGTTGCCGGCGATCGGGATGGAGCCGCCCAGCCACTCTGGCAGGGCGTCGCCCACCACCGCGCTGCTGGGCGCAATGTTGGGCAGCACGCTGCGCGGGATCTTCAGCAGCGCCAGGATCTCGTCGTTCCAGTCCTGCGTGTGCAGGTCGAACAGCATGGTGCGCGAGGCGTTGCTCGGGTCGGTGCTGTGCACCGCGCCGCCGGTCAGTTGCCAGATCAGCCAGGTGTCCACCGTGCCGAAGGCCAGTTCGCCGCGGTCGGCCATCTGGCGCGCGCCCGGCACGTGGTCCAGCAGCCAGGCGAGCTTGGTGCCGGAGAAATAGGCGTCCAGCACCAGGCCGGTGCGCGATTGCAGGAAAGCGGCGTGACCGTCCTGGCGCAGCTGGTCGCATAGCGGCGCCGTGCGGCGGTCCTGCCAGACGATGGCGCGCGCCAGCGGGCGGCCGGTGGCGCGTTCCCAGATCAGGGTGGTTTCGCGCTGATTGGTGATGCCGATGGCGGCGATGTCGGCGGCGGTCGCGGCGGCATTGCGCAGGGCTTCGCGCGCCACGTCCAGCTGGCTGTGCCAGATCTCGCTGGCGTCGTGCTCGACCCAGCCCGGCCGCGGGTAGTGCTGGCGGAATTCGCGCTGGCCCACGCCGCGCACCACGCCCTCACGGTCGAACACGATTGCGCGGGAGCTGGTCGTGCCCTGGTCCAGGGCTAGGACAAATTCATTCGTCGTCACTTTGTTTAGCGCCGTTCAGGTGTGCCCCGGCCAGAGGGTCGAGGCGTCTAAAGGAGAAGGTCGAAGCCATGCACAGCAAGCCGACGACGATGAAGCCCGCGACGACATCGCGGATCGCCAGCGTTTCCGCGCCGCGCAAGGACATGCTGATGTTCAGCGTCACCGCGGCCACGCCCACGCCCAGGCTGATGCCCAGTTGCTGCGCCATCGCGGCGAAACTGCTGGCGCGGCTCATCTTGGACGGGGGGATGTCGGCATAGGTTAGCGTATTTACCCCGGTGAACTGTAGCGAACGGAAAAAGCCTCCGACCAGCAGGACCGCGATCATCAGCCACACCGGCGTGGTGGGCGTGAAGGCGCCGCAGACCACGATGAACGCACCCGCCAGCACGGCGTTCACGGTCAGGACCCGGCGAAAGCCGAAGTGCTTCACGATCGGGGTGGCCACGAACTTCATCAGCAGTGCGCCCGCGGCGCTGGCGAAAGTGATCAGGCCGGCCGCGAACGGCGTCAGGCCAAAGCCCACCTGCAGCAGCATGGCCAGCAGAAAGGGGGTGGCGCCCACGGCGAAGCGGCACAGATTGCCGCCCAGCGTGGAGATGGCGAAGGTGGGGATCCGCATCAGCGAGAGGTCGATGATGGGGTGCTCGGTGCGCTTGGCGTGCCAGCCGTAGAGCAGGCCGCAGACCGTGCCCACCGCGATCAGCCCCAGCAGCATGGACAGCGGCATGACGTCGCGGCCGATGGCCTCGAAACCGCTGACCAGGGCCGCCAGGCAGATTGAGCTGAGCAGGAAGCCCGGCCAGTCCAGGCGCGGGGCGGCTTCCTCGCGGATCTCCGCGACGTAGCGCAGCACCAGGAAAATTCCCAGGACGCCGATAGGGATATTGATCAGGAAGATCCAGTGCCAGGACATATAGGTGACCATGAAGCCGCCCAGCGGCGGTCCGATCACGGGGCCCAGCAGGGCCGGAATGGAAAGGAAGGACATGGCCTTCAGCAAGTCCTGCTTGGGCACGGTGCGCAGCAGGATGATGCGTCCCACTGGCACCATCATTGCGCCCGCCATCCCCTGGACGATGCGGGCCAGGACCAGTTGCGGCAGATCCTGGGACAGCGCACAGGCCACCGAGCTGAGCGTGAACAGGCCGATCGCCGCCACGAACACCCGCCGCGCGCCGTAGCGGTCGGCCGCCCAGCCGCTGACGGGCACGAATACCGCCACCGACAGCAGGTAGGAGGTGATGGCCACGTTCAGCCGCACCGGGGTCGACCCCAGGGCGTGGGCCATGGCTGGCAGGGCGGTGGCCACCACGGTGGCGTCCAGCATCTGCATGAACAGCGCACAGCCTACGATGAAGGGAATCATGCGCGCCGCGCGCGCGGCTTGCTCATTGGAAAGAGGAGCGGGACGGGCTGCTGCTGCGGTTTCTGCGGACATGGCGGGCGGGGGCGATGGGTGCCGCGAGATTGTAACGCCGGGGGGTGGGCCGCCGTGAAGTAAACTCCCTACATCCGAAACCCATTGAAATTGGTGCCATGGCGACCAACTACGAATCCGAGATCACCCTTTTCCTGAAGGACTACAAGAAATCGCATCCTGGCACCGAAGAGCGCCAGCGCGAGGGCCGCGCCCGCCTTTGGGACAAACCGCAGGACTCGGAGCTGCTGGAAGGCTTCCGCGCGGCCCGTGTGCCGCAAAAGCCGTACGTCTACCAGGCCGACTGAGCCCATTGCGGCAATCATGGCCCAAAACGCTTCCGTCCCGGGCGACGCCCTGGCCGCGCTAGTGGAACCGCCCGTCGACAGCACCCCTGACACGATCGACAGCGTGGCGTTCGCGCGCCTGTATGGCGAGCCGCTGTTCCAGATGCCCACGGACCTGTACATCCCGCCGGATGCGCTGGAAGTGTTCCTGGAAGCGTTTGAAGGGCCGCTGGACCTGCTGCTCTACCTGATCCGCAAACAGAACTTCAACGTGCTGGACATCCCCATGGCGGATGTCACGCGGCAGTATCTGTCGTATGTGGAGCAGATCCGCATCCACAATCTGGAGCTGGCCGCCGAGTACCTGCTGATGGCGGCGATGCTCATCGAGATCAAGTCGCGCATGCTGCTGCCGGTCAAGAAGACCGACACCGGCGAAGAGCCGGAAGATCCGCGCGCCGAACTCGTGCGCCGCCTGCTCGAATACGAGCAGATGAAGCTGGCCGCCCAGAAGCTGGACGCGATGCCGCAGCTGGGCCGCGACTTCGTCAGCAGCCAGGCGGTGGCCGACCTGAGCGTGGAGCGCATGCTGCCCGAGGTCAGCGTGGACGACCTGCGCGCGGCCTGGGCCGACATCATGAAGCGGGCCAAGCTGAACCAGCACCATCACATCACGCGCGAACAGCTGTCCGTGCGCGATCACATGACGCACATCCTGCGGCGCCTGAACGACGTGCGTTTCATGGAATTCGGCGACCTGTTCATGGAACGCGTGCGCGAAGGCGCGCCCGCGGCGGTGGTCGTCGTGCATTTCATCGCCATGCTGGAACTGGCGCGCGAGTCCTTGCTGGAAATTACGCAGGCCGAGCCCTATGCTCCCATCTATGTGCGCCTGGCCTACACCAGCGTGGCGGCGGTCGCGGCCTGATCCTGACCGGGCTGCCCCCAACCCCGGAGAAACTCCTTGAAAGTCGTACACACCATCCAGGAATTGCGCGATCACCTGCGCGGCCAGAATCGCGTGTCGTTCGTGCCCACCATGGGCAATCTGCACGAAGGCCACCTGTCCCTGATGAAGCTGGCGCGCCAGCATGGCGACCCGGTGGTGGCCAGCATCTTCGTGAACCGCCTGCAGTTCGGCCCCAACGAAGACTTCGACCAATATCCCCGCACGCTCGCCGCCGACATCGAGAAGCTCGAGCGCGAGCGCGACGTGTACGTGCTGTTCGCGCCGAACGAGCGCGAGATGTATCCCGAGCCGCAGAACTTCCGCGTCCAGCCTCCCGACGATCTGGGCGACATCCTGGAAGGCGAATTCCGCCCGGGCTTCTTCGAAGGCGTCAGCACCGTGGTGCTGAAGCTGTTTTCCTGCGTGCAGCCGCGCGTGGCGGTGTTTGGCAAGAAGGATTACCAGCAGCTGATGGTGGTGCGCAATATGTGCCGCCAGTTCCAGCTGCCCGTCGAAGTGCTGGCCCACGAGACCGTGCGCGCCGACGACGGCCTGGCCTTGTCCTCCCGCAACCGTTACCTCAGCGACGCCGATCGCGCCGAGGCGCCTGCGTTGTATGCCGCGCTGCGGCACGCCAACGAGCGCCTGGCCCAGGGCGAACGCGATGCCGCCGCGCTGGAGCGCGAAGCCATCGAGACCCTGACCCGGCGCGGCTGGCAGGTGGACTACGTGGCCCTGCGCCGCCAGCGCGATCTCAAGCGTCCCGACGCCGCCGACCTGCAGGCCGGCGAACCGTTGGTGGCGCTGGCGGCGGCCAAGCTGGGCACGACCCGCCTGATCGACAATCTGGAGCTGGCCTACACGGCCTGACGCGGCAAGGCCCCAGGGGTGGCGTTCATGTCCACCCCTGAAAGAATTACCAGCTTACGTCGTGACGGGCGGCGGATCAGACTCGGCGCAATCCTACATTGCAAGCGAGCCGCCCCATGCAAGCTCCCCGTCCCGACCTGGAAGCCGTTCTTTCCTCTCTCACGCCGCGCGAACGGCAAATCGTCACCTACGTGGCCGCCGGCCGTCCCAACAAGGTCATCGCCATAGACCTGGGCATTTCGTTGCGCACCGTAGAAGCCCATCGTTCCCGCATTTTCACCAAGCTGCAAGTCCGCAATGCCATGCAACTGGCCTGCCGGCTTTGCGAACACGGACGTTCCGGCGCCTCGCCCGTGCCTGGCGCGGCCGGACCGGACCGCGCGCATGCACTGATTCCGATGCCTCGGAAGCTCATCGACAGTCCGAGCTACACGCTGCATGAGCCGCCAGGGCCGGAGTATCACCGATGTCTGGCAAGTCCCGCGTCACTGCGTGCCGATTCCGGTGTAGATCCGGATCCCGATGCCGGGTAGCCCAAAAGCACCAGGCCCGGCGAACGAGATGTCCGTCGGGCCTGGGGGTAGAGGCTGCGTGGCGGCGTATTCAGCCGCCGCCGGTCTTCAAGGGCACTTGGGCGCTGCCGCCTTGGCCAGTTCGTCGATCGGGTCCAGATCCGGCTGGCGGGTCAGGTTGTAGTTCAGGTTGGGCGTCTGGCCATCGATGGAACGCACGCGCAGCACGTTGTTGGCTGCAACAACGAATTCCGCGCGGCCGTTGCCCTGGCTGTCCATCAGGATGACGCGCGGCGGGCGTTCTTCGGTGGCGTCCCAGCAGCCTTGCTCGGTGACCGGCGGGCCTTTCTTGGGATCGTTTTCCAGGTAGGCCACGCGGCCGCGCCAACGGCCATTGGGCGCCAGCGTCAGCGTCACGCGCTGCGCGGTGCACTGCATGGCGGGCGAGAAGCAAGGCAGGGTGCCCATGTAGGTTTGCGGTTGCGGCACCAGGCTATGCACGGCTGCGCTGGGCGCGGCCGGGTTGGCGGCGACGGGAGCGCTCGCGGCCGATGCCGTCGTTGCCGTGTGTTCGGTTTCCGCCGGAACGGCCTGGCCGTCTTCCGTGGTCTGGCCGCCTGCAGCCTGTGCGGCTTGATTCTGATTCTTGCGGGGAGCGTCCGGCTTGAGGGCGATCTGCACTTGCGACGGGGCGCGGATGATGCTGCGGTATCCCGCGCCCGACCCCTGGTACTGGGCGTCGGTCACGGTGCTTTCGGCGGGCGGGTCGTAATAGCCTTCGGTTTTCTGTTGGGCACAGCCGGCTGCGCCCAGCACGGTGCCTGCGAGCAGCAACCCCATGACGCTGAGTTTGCGGGAGCGGGTACCGATTTCTACGCGCGCGGTCATGGCAGCTTATCCGTGTGGTGAGTCTGTCTCCGATTTTACGCACTTATGCGAAGATTCGATACGTTCCCCTTAGCCGCACTTGGGCATCCTCAACACTTTATGCACTATTTACGACACGGCCGCCGCCAGCTTGCCCCGCGCACTGCCGCCAGCTCCTGGCGCGGCGCCGCTGCGTCCCGGTGCCGCGCGGTCGGATGACGGCGATGCGGCATGTCTTTGATCTGCCTTTGGGCGCCTTCATTGGCCTGGCGGCACTGGCGGGTTTGTTCGTGGGCAACTGGCTGACGGTGCTGACCCACCGGCTGCCGCGCATGATGGAGCAGGAATGGCAGGCGCACTGCCAGGAAGCCTCGGGCAAGCCGCCCGCAGCGGGCCGCTATGGCTTGTGGTCGCCGGCCTCGCACTGTCCCGCCTGCGACACCGCCGTGACCGGCTGGCGGCGGCTGCCGCTCCTGGGTTGGCTGCTGCTGCGGGGCCGCTGCGGCGCTTGCGGCGCGGCCATAGGCTGGCGCTACCCGGCCATCGAACTGCTGACCTGCGCGCTGTTCGCCGCATGTGCCTGGCGTTTCGGCGCCACGCCGCTGGCGCTGTCCGCCATGGGCTTGTCGGCCATGCTGGTGGCGCTGGCCTGGATCGATTTCGAGTCCACGCTGTTGCCCGACGCATTGACCCAGCCGCTGCTCTGGGCCGGGCTGCTGGTCAATCTGTTCGACGCTTATGCCAGCCTGCAGATGGCGGTGGTAGGGGCGGTGGCGGGCTACGTCTTTCTGTGGGTTATCTTTCATGTGTTTCGCCTGCTGACGGGGCGCGAGGGCATGGGCTATGGTGACTTCAAGCTGCTCGCCGCGCTGGGCGCATGGTTCGGCGTGGAAGCCCTGCCGACGCTGCTGCTGAGCGCATCGTTGCTGGGCGTGCTGATCGGCGGCGCGCTGACCTTGAGCGGCCGCGCCAGCCGCGGGCAGCCGTTGCCCTTTGGTCCCTATCTGGCGCTGGCGGGCGTCGTGACGCTGTTGCTGGGCGGCGAGCAGGGCTTGGGGCAGTTTTTGCAATAGGGCGGTTCATGTCCTCCATGGGATGGGCGGTATGTTGAAGATAGGTCTGACGGGCGGCATCGGGTCGGGCAAGACCCGGGTGGCGGACATGCTCGCAGAGTGGGGCGCCACGCTGGTCGATACCGACGAGATCGCGCGCGAACTGACCGCCGCGGGCGGTGCAGCCATGCCTGCCATAGAACGCGAGTTCGGCCCGCGCGCATTGACGCCGGACGGGGCGCTGGACCGCGCGTGGATGCGGGACCAGGCGTTCTCGGATCCGCAGGTGCGCTTGCGGCTGGAGGCCGTGCTGCATCCCGCCATCGGGCAGGAGACCGAGCGTCAGGCTGCGGCTGCGACCGGCGCCTATCTGGTTTTCGTGGTGCCGCTGCTGGTGGAGTCGTTGCCGCGTTGGCGCGCGCGCCTGGACCGCATCTGCGTGGTGGACTGCGACCCGGAAACGCAGGTGGCGCGGGTGCGGCAGCGCAGCGGGCTGACGGAGCCAGCCATACGGCGTATCATGGCGGCACAGGCTGCGCGGGCAAGCCGTCTGGAAGTCGCCGACGACGTCATCGTCAATGACGCAGGCACTACGCCGGAACAACTGCGCGCGCAGGCGAAGACCCTGCATGACCGCTGGCTGGCGCTGGCGAGCACGACGGACCGGCAAGCTCCCCGCTAGGCCGGCACCCCTGAATAACATTGGCCCCGCCGGCCAAACACAGATGGGCCTGTAAAGAAGCGTGATCGTTTACGAATACCCCTTCAATGAGCGCATCCGCGCTTATCTGCGGCTGGAATACCTGTTCGACAGGTTGTTCTTCTTTGCCCGCGAGGGGGACTCGCGCCTGCACCAGGTTGCCGTCACGTCCCTGTTCGACCTGCTCGATGCCTGCGAGCGCACCGATGTGAAAGGCGCGGTCCTGCAAGACCTGGAACGCCAGCGCATGGCGCTGGTCGGGTTGCGCGATCATCCCGGCGTGGCGCAGGATGCGCTCGAAGCCATGCTGCGCGAAATGGAAAAGGTGACCACGGCGCTGGCCGCGCCCGGCAAGACCGGGCAGTCCCTGCGCGAAAACGAATGGCTGACCAGCCTGCGCGGGCGCCTTTCCGTGCCGGGCAGCGCCACCCAGGTCGACATGCCGTCGTACTTCGCCTGGCAGAACAAATCCGAAGCTGCCCGCTGCGCCGACCTGCAGGCCTGGGTGGCACCCTTCATCCCTTTGTATGACGGCCTGACCCTGGCCCTGCGCCTGCTGCGCGAATCCGGCCGCAAGTCGGACATCGTGGGCGAGCAGGGCGCCTACCAGCAGATGCTGGGCGGCAAGCAGTTCCAGCTGCTGCGGGTCTGGCTGGACCCCGCCCAGGGCGTATTCCCCGAGATCAGCGCCAATAAGTACATGATCTGGATACGTTTTTCCACCCAGGACGGCGAATTCAAGCCCCAGCAGGTCGCCCGCGACGTGCCCTTCCAGATGACACTGTGCAGTTCGTAGGACGGGTGAAGCGCGAGCGTTCTTAAGCTAGAACGCGGATGCCGAACGCGCGCAACCCATCCTGCGGCGCCGTATCTATTCCCGATTCGTCGGCAGGGCAGCCCCGGGGCCGCGGCCACCGTTTTCCCACGGTTCCGCCATGGCGACCCGGCCCATCGCCATGATTTCCACGACCCGTCCCCCTGTTTCGCCAGGCTTTGGTCCCCGCCTGCCTCCGTGCCAGATTCCTGTTGCGGCCAGTTTCAACTAGGGGTGGCGAGACTGGAAACCGGGACGGTCTAGTAGACAATACGGCTTTCTCCGCCTGTGCCGGAACTGTTCCATGCCTGATAGCCGTCCCGTATCTCCGCCCACCCGTTGGACCCGCCGCCGCCTGCTTGGGCTGGCGCTGGTATTGCTCGTTGTGGCGGGCATAGCCTGGCTGGCGCTGCGGCCCGCGGCCAAGCCGGGCGCCGCAGGCGGCCCGGGGGGGCGGCCCGGCGGCCGGCCGCCAGCGGGCGCCATGATGACCCCCGCGGTGCCGGTGCGCATCGCCACCGCCGCCAAGCAGGACATCGACATCTACCTGAAGTCGCTGGGCACGGTCACCGCCTACAACACCGTCACCGTGCGCAGCCGGGTCAGCGGCGAGCTGGTGGAAGTGGCTTTCCAGGAAGGCCAGCAAGTGAAGGCCGGCGATCTGCTGGCGCAGGTGGACCCGCGGGCCTTCCAGGTGGCGCTGGACCAGGCGCGCGGCACGCAGATGCAGAACCAGGCCCAGCTGGAGAACGCGCGGCGAGACCTGCAACGCTACCAGGCGCTGTTCAAGCAGGACTCGATTGCCAAGCAGCAGGTCGACACGCAGGCCGCGCTGGTGCGCCAGTACGAAGGCACGGTCAAGAGCGACCAGGCCAATGTGGACAACGCCCGCCTGCAGCTGGATTACGCGCGCATCACCGCGCCGATCAGTGGCCGCCTGGGTTTGCGCCAGGTGGACCGCGGCAATCTGGTGTCCAGTTCTGATGCCAACGGCCTGGTGGTGATTACCCAGACCCAGCCGATTTCCGTGGTGTTCACGCTGCCCGAGACCCAGTTGCCCGAAGTGCGCGCCGAGATCGCGGCGGGCAAGACGCTGACCGTCGACGCCTATGACCGCGCCGACACCCGGCGCATCGCCACCGGCCAGCTGGAAACGCTGGACAACCAGATCGACGTGACTACCGGCACGCTGAAGATGAAGGCGCGCTTCGAGAATGCCGACGACGCGCTCTTCCCCAACCAGTTCGTCAACGTGCGCCTGCACGTGCTGACGCGCAAGGACGTGACCGCGATCCCCACCGCGGCCATCCAGCAGGGCTCGGCCGGCGCCTTCGTGTTCCTGGTGCAGGCGGACGATACCGTGCAGGTGCGCCAGGTGAAGCTGGGCGCGGTCAACAACGGCATGGTGGCCGTCAACGAAGGCCTGCAGCCCGGCGACCGGGTGGTGGTCGAAGGCACCGACCGCCTGCGCGCGGGCGCCAAGGTGGAAGTGGTCGGCGGCGCCGAGACCGTCCCGGCCTCCCCCAACAAGAACCTGGGCGCCGGCGCCCCGGCCGGCACCACGCCGCCGTCGAAGTAAGCCAGGAATTGCCGTGAGTCCGTCGCGCCTGTTCATTCTGCGTCCGGTGGCCACCACGCTGTCGATGGTGGCCATCCTGATCGCCGGTTTCATCGCCTACCGGCTGCTGCCCGTTTCGGCCCTGCCGGAAGTGGACTATCCGACGATCCAGGTGGTGACGCTGTACCCCGGCGCCAGCCCCGACGTGATGACCTCGCTGGTCACCTCGCCATTGGAACGGCAGTTCGGACAGATGCCGGGCCTGAACCAGATGTCGTCCACCAGCTCGGGCGGCGCCTCGGTCATCACCCTGCAGTTCAACCTGACCCTGCCGCTGGACGTGGCCGAGCAGCAGGTGCAGGCGGCGATCAACGCCGCCTCGAACCTGCTGCCCAGCGACCTGCCGGTGCCGCCGACCTATAACAAGGTGAATCCGGCGGACGCCGCAGTGCTGACGCTGGCGATCACTTCCCCCACCATGCCCCTGCCGCAAGTGCGCGATCTGGTGGATACGCGGGTGGCGCAGAAGCTGTCGCAGATCCCGGGCGTGGGCCTGGTCAGCGTGGCGGGCGGCCAGCGGCCGGCGGTGCGGGTGCAGGTCAATCCGCAGGCGCTGGCGGCCAACGGCCTGTCGATGTCGGACTTGCGCACGGCCATCGTCGGCGCCAACGTCAATCAGCCCAAGGGCAATCTGGACGGGCCGCAGCGCTCCACCACCATCAACGCCAACGATCAGCTCAAGACGCCCACCGACTACAACGACCTGATCATCGCGTACAAGAACAATGCGCCGCTGCGCTTGTCCGACGTGGCGCGCGCCGTCGAAGGCGCCGAGGACACGCGCCAGGCGGCCTGGGCCGGCGACAAGCCCGCCATCCTGCTCAATATCCAGCGCCAGCCGGGCGCCAACGTGATCGACGTGGTCAACCGGATCCAGGCGCTGCTGCCCCAGCTGCGCGCCGCCTTGCCGGCGACCCTGGACGTGAGCGTGGTGTCCGACCGCACCCAGACCATCCGCGACTCGGTGGCCGACGTGCAGTTCGAGATGATGCTGGCCGTGGCCCTGGTGGTCATGGTGACCTTCGTGTTCCTGCGCAGCCTGACCGCCACGCTGATCCCCAGCGTGGTCGTGCCGCTGTCGCTGGTGGGCACCTTCGGCATCATGTACCTGGCCGGTTTCTCCATCAACAACCTGACCCTGATGGCGCTGACCATCGCCACCGGCTTCGTGGTGGACGACGCCATCGTCATGATCGAGAACATCGCCCGCCACATCGAGGAAGGCGAAACGCCGCTGCAGGCCGCGCTCAAGGGCGCCTCGCAGATCGGCTTCACGCTGATCTCGCTGACCTTCTCGCTGATCGCGGTGCTGATTCCGCTGTTGTTCATGACCGAAGTGGTGGGGCGGCTGTTCCGCGAGTTCGCCATCACGCTGGCCGTGTCCATCCTGATATCGCTGGTGGTGTCGCTGACCCTGACGCCCATGATGTGCGCGCGCCTGTTGCGCGCCGAGTCGGAGCAGAAGCACGGCCGCTTCCATCAGGTCACCGGCGCCTTCATCGACCGCGTCATTGCCGGCTACGACCGCTGGTTGCAGGTCGTGCTGCGGCATCAGCCGCTGACGCTGCTGGTGGCGCTGGCGACCTTCGCGCTGACGGTGCTGCTGTATCTGGTGATTCCCAAGGGCTTCTTCCCGCAGCAGGACACCGGCCTGATCCAGGCCATCACGCAGGCGCCGCAGTCGATTTCCTTCCCGGCCATGGCCGAGCGCCAGCGCACGGCCGCGCGCCTGGTGCTGGAAGATCCCGACGTGCAGGCCGTATCGTCCTTCATCGGCGTGGACGGCAGCAACGCCACGCTCAGCGCCGGGCGCATGCAGATCGCGCTCAAGCCGCAAGCCGAGCGCAACGGCGACCTGCGCACGGTGATGGGGCGCCTGGAGCAGGCCCTGGCCAAGCAGGACGGCCTGACCGTCTACATGCAGCCGGTGCAGGACTTGACCATCGAGGACCGCGTAAGCCGCACGCAGTACCAGATGACGCTGTCCAATCCCGACCTGAAGGTGCTGAGCGAATGGACGCCCAAGCTGGTGAACCGCCTGCGCCAGGTGCCCGGGCTGAAGGATGTGACCGACGACCTGCAGGACGACGGCCTGCAGACCTGGGTCGAGATCGACCGCGACGCCGCGTCGCGGCTGGGCATCACGGCGGCGGTGATCGATGAGGCGCTCTACAACGCCTTCGGCCAGCGGCTGATTTCCACCATCTTCACGCAATCCAACCAGTACCGCGTGGTGCTGGAGGTCGAGCCGCAATTCCAGGTGACGCCTGCCTCGCTGGGCCAGATCCACGTACCTACCTCGACCGGCGCGCAGGTGCCGCTGTCGTCGGTGGCGCACATCAGCGAAGGCAAGACGATACTGGCCGTCAACCGGCTGGACCAGTTCCCCATGGTGACCGTGTCCTTCAACCTGGCGCCGGGGGCTTCCTTGTCCGGCGCGGTGGAGGACATCATCGCGGCCGAGGCCGACATCGGTTTGCCCACCGGCGTCGAGACGCGCTTCCAGGGCGCGGCGCTGGCGTTCCAGAATTCGCTGTCCAGCACCTTGTGGCTGATCCTGGCCGCCATCGTGACGATGTACATCGTGCTGGGCGTGCTGTACGAAAGCTATATCCACCCCATCACCATCCTGTCGACGCTGCCTTCGGCCGGCGTGGGGGCGCTGCTGGCCTTGCTGATCAGCGGCACCGAGCTGGACATGATCGGCATCATCGGCATCATCCTCTTGATCGGCATCGTCAAGAAGAACGCCATCATGATGATCGACTTCGCGCTGGACGCGGAGCGCAAGCGCGGCCTGAGCCCGCGCGCGGCCATACATGAGGCGGCGCTGCTGCGCTTCCGGCCCATCCTGATGACCACGCTGGCCGCCCTGTTCGGGGCGCTGCCGCTGATGCTGTCCACCGGCACGGGCGCCGAGCTGCGCCAGCCGCTGGGCCTGGTGATGGTGGGCGGGCTGCTGCTGTCGCAGGTGTTGACGCTGTTCACCACGCCGGTCATCTATCTGATGTTCGACCGCATGTCGCGCCGCTGGCGCGGCGTGGATCAGGCGCAGGCGGGGGACGCGTCATGATCCTGTCGGCACCCTTCATCGCCCGGCCGGTAGCGACCACGCTGCTGAGCCTGGCGGTCGTGCTGGCAGGCTTGCTGTCGTTCTTCCTTTTGCCCGTGGCGCCGTTGCCGCAAGTGGACATTCCCACGATTTCGGTGTCGGCCAGCCTGCCGGGCGCCAGTCCGGAAACCATGGCGTCCAGCGTGGCCACGCCGCTGGAGCGTTCGCTGGGCAGCATCGCCGGCGTGACCGAGATGACGTCCAGCAGCTCGCAGGGCTCGACCCGCATCACGCTGCAGTTCGATCTGTCGCGCGACATCAACGGCGCGGCTCGCGACGTGCAGGCCGCCATCAACGCGGCGCGCTCGCTCTTGCCGACCAGCCTGCGCAGCAATCCCACGTACCACAAGGCCAATCCCTCCGCGGCGCCCATCATGACCCTGGCGCTGACGTCCGACACGCTCAGCCAGGGCCAGCTTTACGACATCGCCTCGACCATCGTGGCGCAGAAGCTGTCGCAGGTGGACGGCGTGGGCGAGGTGACGGTGGGCGGCAGTTCGCTGCCGGCGGTGCGCGTTACCGTGCTGCCGGGTGCGCTGGCCAACCGCGGCGTGTCGCTGGACCAGCTGCGCGCCACGCTGGCCAATGCCAACGCCAACCGCCCCAAGGGCGTATTGCAGAACGATCGCTATCACTGGCAGATCATGGTCAGCGACCAGCTCAGCCGCGCCGAGCAATACCGGCCGCTGATCGTCGCCTGGAAGGATGGCGCGCCGGTGCGCGTCTCCGACGTGGCCCGCGTGGAAGACTCGGTCGAAGACCTGTACCAGACCGGTTTCTTCAATGAGCGCAAGGCCATCCTGATGATCGTGCGGCGCCAGGCGGACGCCAACATCATCGAAACCGTGGATGCGGTGCGCGCCCAGCTGCCCATCCTGCAGGCGTTGATGCCGGCGGACGTCAACATGACGGTGGCGCAGGACCGCACCCCCAGCATCCGGGCCTCGCTGCACGAGGCCGAGCTGACGCTGATCATTGCCGTGGGCCTGGTGGTGCTGGTGGTGTTGCTGTTCCTGCGGCGCTGGCGCGCGGCCATCATTCCCAGCGTGGCGGTGCCGGTGTCGCTGATCGGCACCTTTTGCATCATGTACCTCTGCGGCTTCACGCTGAATACCATTTCGCTGATGGCGCTGATCGTGGCGACCGGCTTCGTGGTGGACGACGCGATCGTGGTGCTGGAGAACATCATGCGCCATGTGGAGCGGGGCATGTCGCCCATGCGCGCGGCGCTGCGCGGTTCGCGCGAAGTGGGCTTCACGGTGCTGTCGATGAGCCTGTCGCTGGTGGCGGTGTTCATCCCCATCCTGCTGATGGGCGGCGTGGTCGGCAGGCTGTTCCGCGAGTTCGCGGTGACGCTGTCGGCCGCCATCATGGTGTCGCTGGTGGTGTCGCTGACCTTGACGCCGATGATGTGCGCGCGCCTGTTGCGACAGGAAGCTCCCGACGAGAAGCCGCCGGGCCGGCTGGCGCGCTGGTCGGAGCGCGGCTTTGAGTCCATGCTGGACGGCTACCGCCGCAGCCTGCGCTGGGCGCTGACGCACAGCCGCCTGATGATGCTGATCCTGGCGGTTGCCGTGGGCCTGAACGTCTATCTGTATACCGCGGTACCCAAGGGCTTCTTCCCGCAGCAGGACACGGGCCAACTGCTGGGCTTTTTCCGGGTCGACCAGGGCACCTCGTTCCAGGCCACGCTGCCCAAGCTGGAGGCGCTGCGCAAGGTGGTGCTGGCCGATCCGGCGGTGCAGAGCATGACGGGTTACGCGGGCGGACGCGGCGGCAGCAACAGCAGCTTCATGCAGATCCAGTTAAAGCCCCTGGAAGAGCGCAAGGTCTCGGCGGACGTGGTCATCAACCGGCTGCGCGGCAAGCTGCAGAACATGCCGGGCGCGCGCATGTTCCTGGTGTCGCAGCAGGACATCCGCATCGGCGGGCGCGCCAGCCAGGGTTCCTACGACTACACGCTGATGTCGGGCGATCTGCAATTGCTGCGCACCTGGATGCCCAAGGTGCAGCAGGCCATGGCGCAGGTTCCCGAGATCACCGACGTGGACACCGACGTCGAGGACAAGGGCCGCCAGATCAACCTGGTGATTGACCGCGAGGCCGCGACCCGCCTGGGCGTAAGCATGTCCACCATTTCCACGGTGCTGAACAACTCCTTCAGCCAGCGCCAGGTGTCGGTGATGTACGGACCGTTGAACCAGTACCACGTGGTGCTGGGCGTGGACCCGAAGTTCGCGCAGGACATCGAATCGCTCAGGCAGGTAGAGGTCATCACCGCGGCCGGCGCGCGCGTGCCGCTGTCGGCTTTCACCCGCCTGGAAAACGCCAACGCGCCGCTCAGCGTGCAGCACCAGGGGCTGTTCGTGGCCGACACCATCTCGTTCAGCCTGGCGCCCGGCGTGTCATTGGGCCAGGCGACCAGCGCCATCGACGCGGCGGTGGCGCGCATCGGGCTGCCGTCAGATCAGATCCAGGCTGGTTTCCAGGGCACCGCCGCAGCCTTGCAGCAGACCTTGGCGCAGCAGCCCTGGCTGATCCTCGCGGCGCTGGTCACCATGTATATCGTGCTGGGCATCCTGTACGAGAGCTTCGTGCATCCGCTGACCATCCTGTCGACCTTGCCGTCCGCCGGTCTGGGCGCGCTGCTGGCGCTGCTGCTGGTGCGCTATGACTTCACGCTGATCGCGCTGATCGGGGTGTTCCTGCTGATCGGCATCGTCAAGAAGAACGCCATCATGATGGTGGACTTCGCCCTGGAAGCCGAGCGCACTCAGGGGATGAGCCCGCGCGATGCGATTTTCCAGGCGTGCCTGACGCGCTTTCGCCCCATCATGATGACGACCATGGCCGCCATTTTCGGGGCGCTGCCCCTGGTGCTGGCCACCGGCGCCGGGGTCGAGATGCGCCAGCCGCTGGGCATTACCATCGTCGGCGGCCTGGTCCTGAGCCAGATCCTCACGCTGTACACCACGCCCGTGGTCTATCTTTACCTGGACCGCTTCCGTCTCTGGGCCGCGCGCAAGCGCGCTTCCAGGAACGGGTCCTCCGCTCCCATAGAACCCACATGATGCGCAACGCCAAGTCTGTTCCGAACCTGTTCCTTCCCCGCAGCATCGCCGTGGCCGCGCTGTGCGCGCTGCTGGGCGCTTGCGCGGTCGGCCCCGATTACCAGCGCCCGGCGCTGGACGTGGGCACGGCCTACAAGGAAGGCCAGGACCAGGTCGACGGCTGGAAGCCCGCCCGGCCGCAGGACCAGGCCGAGCGCGGCGCATGGTGGCAGGTCTATGACGACGCGACCTTGAACGGCCTGGTCGAACGCCTGAACGCGTCCAACCAGACCGTGGCCCAGGCCGAGGCCAACTACCGGCAGGCGCTGGGCCTGGTGCGCGGCGCGCGCGCCGGCTTCTTCCCCACGGTAGGCGCGGGCGCGGGCATGACGCGCTCGGGCAGCGGCGGCGGGCAGAACGGCTCGACGTCGTCGTCCGGCAGCAACGTCTCGAACCAGTACTCGCTGACCGGCAACGTCAGTTGGGAAGTGGATCTGTGGGGACGGGTGCGGCGCAGCGTGGAATCCTCGGAAGCCAGCGCCGCGGCCAGCCTGGCCGACCTGGGCGCCACGCGCCTGAGCGCGCAGGCCGCGCTGGTGCAGGCCTATCTGCAATTGCGGGTGCTGGACGAACAGAAGCGCCTGCTGGACGCTACGGTGGCGGCTTATGAGAAATCCCTGCAACTGACGCAGAACCGCTACGCCGTGGGCGTGGCGGGGCAGGCCGACGTGGCCGTGGCGCGCACGCAGGTGGAAAGCACGCGCGCGCAGTCGATCGACCTCGATTGGCAGCGTGGCCAGCTCGAACATGCCATCGCCGTGCTGATGGGCCAGGCGCCGTCGCAATTCAGCCTGCCGCCCACGGTGTTCGCGCTGCAACTGCCGCAGATCCCGGTGGGCCTGCCGTCCGAACTGCTGGAACGCCGGCCCGACGTGGCCGCGGCCGAGCGCCGCGCAGCCGCCGCCAATGCGCAGATCGGCGTGGCGCAGGCCGCGTGGTTCCCCAGCCTGACGCTGTCGGCCGATGGCGGTTTCCGCAACGGCCAGTTCGCGGAACTGCTGACGGCGCCGGCGCGGTTCTGGTCGCTGGGACCGGCGCTGGCGCTGACGATATTCGATGGCGGCGCGCGCGAGGCGCAGGTGGAGCAGGCGCGTGCGTCCTATGACGCGCAAGCGGCCGCCTACCGCCAGACGGCGTTGACCGGACTGCGCGAGGTCGAGGACTATCTGATCCAGCTGCGCGTCATGGAGAACGAGCAGGTGGTGCAGCGCCGTGCGCTCGAAGCGGCGCGCGAATCGCTGCGCCTGACCCAGAATCAATATAAGGCGGGTCTGGTCGATTACCTGAGCGTGGCGGTGGTGGACGCCACCGCGCTCAACAGCGAACGCAATGCGCTGAGCCTGCTGGGCAACCGCTTCGCGGCCAGCGTCAATCTGATCGTGGCCCTGGGCGGTGGCTGGGAAGGGCTGCCTACCGCGGGAGCGCAAGCGCGCGCGGACAATCAGGCGACGCCTGCGGCAGCGGCTCCCGCGCAGCCCTGAGGTCGGGCCGCGCGGATGCGTGATGGAGCGCCGGCGCGGTCAACGCCAGCGTTTCACGCGCGCGGCAGGAAGGCGATGACCAGCCAGGCCGCCGCGGCGGGCACCGCGAACACCAGCAGCAAGATGGGCAGTTCCTCGCGTACCGTATAGCCGGCGCGCGTGACGCCGACCCACATGTTGACGATAGCCATCAGCAGCCACGCGGGCAGGAACAGTTTGGCCGCGGCGATCGAGCCGGCGGCGTCGCCGCCCCATTGCTTGCCAAATAGCGCGAACACGGCCAGCAGCAGCAGGCCTCCGACGATGGTCAACAGTACGTGCATGGCGTCCCTCCTATTTGGTGGTGTAGCCGCCGTTGATCAGCACCGTCTGGCCGGTGATCCACCAGCCGTCCGACACCAGGAAGCGGATGAAGGGGACGACGTCCTCGATGTCGGTAAGCCCGGTTTTCGAGAATGGCGACAAGGCGGCTGCGGTCTTGTGGTACGCCACCGCGTCGGCGCCTTCCGCCGGATAGAAGAACGGCGTGTCCATGGGGCCGGGGCCTACCGCCGTCACCGAAATGCCGCGCGCGCCGAACTCCTTGGAGGCGGCGCGGGTGTAGTGCTCCACCGGCGCCTTGGTGCCGGCGTAAGCCGCGTAGAAAGGCGTGAATGCGCCCAGCAGCGATGTGACCAGCGTGCAGATCTTGCCGTTGTCATTGACGTGGCGGCCGGCTTCCTTCAGGAAGAAGAAGGCGGACTTCGAGTTCACCGCGGCCATCTCGTCGTATTCCGCTTCCGTGATTTCGGTGAAGGGCTTCTTCAGCACTTTGCCGACGGTATTGATCGCAATGTCCGGCCGTCCCACCGCGGCCACCGCGTCGGCGAACAACTTTTCCATCGCGCCGGCCGAGCTCAGGTCGGCCTGCAAGGCAATGGCCTGCGCGCCCGCCGCCTTGACGGCGGCGACCGTCGCGTCCGCATCGGCCTTGGTGGCCGCGCTGTTGTAATGCACCGCCACCGCGCGTGCGCCTTGCTGCGCCAGATCGCGCGCGATCAGTCCGCCCAGGTTTTTCGCGCCGCCCGCGATGATGACGGTTTTGCCTTTGATTCCGTGGTCTGCCATGGTCCTCTCCGCTATCGGGCCGCCGGATGCGAGCCCTAGTGCAGACGATGATATATTCCATAAAATCCGCATAAAACTACTATTTCTGGCATCTCTATCCAGAAATTACGAACAGTGAGGCCCGCCCTCGCAGGAGCCAACCGCCCCATGGACCGTATAGACCTGTTCCGGGTTTACGCCCGTGTCGTCGAGTGCGCGAATTTCTCTCGTGCGGCGGATACACTGGGCCTGCCGCGCTCCACGGTGTCCGCCGCCGTGCAGGAATTGGAGGGCCGGCTGGGCGCGCGGCTGCTGAACCGCACCACGCGGCAAGTGGCGCCCACGCAGGAGGGCGCGGCTTTCTATGAGCGCTGCCTGCGCCTGGTGGCCGACATGGAAGAGGCCGAAAACCTGTTTCGCCACAGTTCGGTGGGCCCCAGCGGCATGCTGCGCGTGGACGTGCCCGGACGCGTGGGCCGCCTGATCGTGGCGCCGGCGTTGCCGTCTTTCCTGGAAGCCTATCCGCAGATCGACGTCACGCTGGGCGTGACGGATCGTGCCGTAAACCTGATCGAAGAGGGGGTGGACTGCGTGCTGCGGGTCGGCGTGCTGCCGGACTCGGGCCTGGTGGCCAGGCCCATAGGCATGCTGCGCCTGATCAATGTCGCCAGCCCCGCCTATTTGTCGCGCCATGGCGTGCCGCGCACGCCGGACGATCTTGCGGCGGGGCATGCTTGCGTGAACTACGCCTCGCCGTCGACCGGCCGGCTGGCGCCCTGGGAATGGCTGGACGGCGGCGCGTCCCGGACCGCGCCGTTGCGCGGGCGGGTCACGGTCAACAGTGCCGAAGCCTATATCGCCAGCTGCATCGCGGGACTGGGGCTGATCCAGATCCCCGCCTACGACGTGCAGCCGCAGATCGCCGCGGGGGAATTGGTCGAGGTCATGCCGGAGCATCGGCCCGCGCCCATGCCGATGACCTTGCTGTATCCGCAGCGGCGTCAGCCGTCGCGGCGGGTGCAGGTGTTCGCGGATTGGTTGGAGGCGCTGCTGCGGCCAGCCTGCAGCCTGGGCTGAGGGCATGAAAAAGGCCGGCCATGACGGGCCGGCCTTGCTGGCGCGAGAACTGCGGCGCGGGGTTTACAACTGGATCGCCGACAGGTCCGGACGCCGCAGGTGCCAGTCGGTGGCCGCCTGGAAGGCCATGCCGATGCGGCCCAGCGCGTCTTCGCCGTTGGGCTTGCCCAGCAGCTGCACGCCGATGGGCATGCCGTCAGCGGAAAAGCCCGCGGGCAGGGCCAGGCCCGAGGCGTTGACGTAGTTGCCCGGACGGGTGAAGGCGGCCAGCGGCGTCGCGGCCTCGTCCACGTCTTCCAGCGGGCAGGCGGCAAACGGCAGGCAGGGCGCGAGGACCGCGTCGTAGTCGCGCATCCAGTCCTGCCAGGCCGCGCAGGCGCGCGCATGGGCCTGCAGCGCCAGCACGTAGTCGGCGGCGCTGGTGTGCTTGCCGCCCAGCACGCGGGCGCGCACATAGCGGCCCAGCGGCAGGCTGTCGTCCTCGATGTAGTCGCGGTGCTGGGCATAGGCTTCAGCGGCGATGATCAGGCCGTTGCGCAACATCATGTCGTGGAAATCGAAGGGGAAGGGGGCTTCCACGCATTCCGCGCCCAGGTCGGCCAGCGCGCGCCGCGTGTCGTCCAGCGCAGCTTGCACCGCCGCGTCGATGGCGATGGGGTACTGCGCCTGCGGCATGACGGCGATGCGGGTGCCGGCCAGCGGCTTCGCGCCCGCGCGCAGATCGCGGTAGCGGTAGGCGGGTATGCCCCGCGTCACGGGGTCGCGCGGGTCCGGACCGGACATGGCTTCGGTCAGCAGCAGCGAGTCGCGGGTGTCGCGGGTGAGCGGGCCGATGGAATCCAGCGTGTGCGACAACGCCACCGCGCCGTACAGGCTGATGAGGCCACGCGTGGTTTTCAGGCCGGTGATGCCGTTCAATGCAGCGGGAATCCGCACCGAGCCGCCGGTGTCCGAGCCCAGCGCGGCCGGCGCCAGGCCCGCAGCCACGGCCACGCCGGAACCGCTGGAGGAGCCGCCGGGAATGCGTGCGCGCGTCAGATCCCAGGGATTGCGCGGCGTGCCCATGACGGGGTTGGTGCCCCAGCCGCCAAAGGCGAACTCCACCATGTGGGTCTTGCCCAGCACCACCATGCCGGCGTCGATCAGGCGGGTCACGGCCGTGGCGGTGGTTGCGCTGCGGCGCTCGCGCCAGGCTTGCGAGCCGGCCGTGGTGATCTGGCCTTCGATGTCGCACAGATCCTTGACGGCCACGGGCAGGCCGTCCAGCGGACCGAGCAGGCCGTAGCCCGCGCGGCGGCGCGCGTCGGCGGCTTCGGCCAGGCGCAGCGCGCCCGCGTGGTCGACGCTGACGTAGGCGCCCAGCGCCGGATTGGCGCGGTCGATGCGGTCCAGGTAGTGCCGCGCCAGCTCTACCGAGCTGTAGCGGCCGTCGGCCAGGCCCTGCGCAAGTTCGCCGAGCGTGGCAAATGCAATGTCAGACATGTTTTCCTCGGGTGATGTCAGCGCGGCGCGCGGGTCGCCGCGCGCCGCCTTCCTGCCTGCGCGATCAGCGCTTGTTCCAGTCGGGGGCCGGGTATACCGGCTTTTGCGTGGCCACGTCGGCGGGCCAGACCGGGACCATGCCCTTGCCCGGCAGCAGCTGCACCACGGGGAAGGGCATCAAGAGCTGCTTGCCCGTTTCGTCGATGGCGTAGGGACCGGCCATGACGGTGAGCTTGCCGGACAGGTCCAGCGAGGCCTTCTTCAGCGCGGCGGCGTCGGTGCTGCCGGCTTGCTTGACGATCTCCTCGGTCAACGCGCCCGCGCCATAGGCCAGCGCGGTCTGGAAATCGGGCGGGAACTCGGCCTTGGGGAAGCGCTGGTCATAGGCGGCGGCGAACTGCTCGCGCGTCATGCCGGCGTTGACCTTCCAGTTGATCGCGGGGTGGTAGTTGGTGTGGCTGTAGATGTAGTTGGAATCCGCGCCGATGGCCTGGAATTGCGGGGTCGACGCATACACCATGAAGACATACGGGAAGTTGATGTCCAGCTGCTTCATCTGGCGCGTCATGCTGATCAGGTCGCCCTCGTACGAGGTCGGCACCAGCGCTTCGGCGCCGGCCGCGCGGGCCTTCTGCAGAATGGTGCTGAAGTCCTTCTGACCCTTGGGGTACTTCTCGAACAGCACGACCTGCATGCCATTCTTGGCGGCCTGTTCCTTGCCGCCTTCGGCCAGGCCCGCCGGGAACGGCTCGTCCGAATACAGTATGGCGACCTTCTTCACGCCCTGGTTGGCGGCCAGCTCCATGTTGGCGCGCAGCATCGCCGACACCGGCATCTGCGTGCCGGACACCATGTTCTTGAAGCCCTGCTTGTACAGGTCGTCGCTGGCGGCGGACCAGACCATCAGGTACTTGCCCAGGCGCTCGGTCACCGTGGCGGCCGCGGCGGTCAGCGTGGAGCCGAAGGGCGCGAACACCAGATCCACTTTTTCATCGACAATCAGGCGTTCGTAAACGCGGGTCACCATCTGCTTGTCGCTGCGGTCGTCCAGCTTGACCAGCTCGACGGGGTATTTCTTGCCTTTGACTTCGATGCCGCCGCGGCGGTTGACGTCGTCGACCCACAGTTCGACGCCGCGCACGCCCGATTGCGAGGCGAGCGCGAAACTGCCGGTCGACGATACCGTCATGCCGACGCGGATCTTGTCCGAGGTCTGGGCGGCGCCCAGGGCAGGGGTCAGGGCGGCGACGGCAAGGGCCAGCGCCGGTAAGCGGGACAGCCAGGGTCTAGCGTGCATGGGAGGTCTCCTATCGTTTTTGGTATGCGGCCCCGCGTTCCGTGGCGGACCATCGGACACAGGCCATATGTTGGGCAATGTTTGCTCAACATGCGAGATAGCGTATAACAAATAGGCATGGAGCGCACGCCTTGAATAAATTGAATTACCGGCAGACCGAAATGCTGTGGGCCATCGTCATGGCCGGGTCCATCAGCGGCGCCGCCCGGCTGCTGAACATTTCCCAGCCGGCCGTCAGCCGGATGCTGGCGCATACGGAAAAAGCCATGGGTGTCACGCTCTTCGAGCGGGTCCGCGGCAAGCTCAGGCCGACCTCGCAAGTGCAGAGCCTGTTTGAGGAAATCGAGAAAACACAGCGCATGATGCAGCGCGTCAACGACCTGGCCGACGCGCTGGCGGAGCACGGCACCGGGGTGTTGCGGCTGGCGTCCATTCCCAGCCTGGCCCAGTTCCTGGTGCCGCGCGCCGTGGCGCGCTTCCAGCAGCGGCATCCGGAGCTGCTGTTGCGGTTGAACACGACGGCGCTGCCCACGCTGATCACCGACGTATTGCAGGGCGAGGCCGAGCTGGGGTTGGTGGTGATGCAGGCGGATCACCCCTTCCTGACGTCCCAGCCCCTGCACGTGGGAAAGATGGTGGCCGCCATACCCAAGGCGCATCCGCTGGCGGCTCGTGCCGAGGTAAGCCTGGCCGATCTGTCGCCGCATCCGCATATCGTGGTGGGCACGCGCATGCCCTTTGGCATGCTGGTGCTGGGCGCCTTCGAGCAGGCGGGCCTGCCGTGCCGCATGTGTGCCGACGTGCCCTGGAGTCAGCTGGCCTGCGCCCTGGTCAACGCTGGGGTGGGCATCGCCATCGTGGATGAATTCACCGTCATGCAAAACACCATGCCGGACGTGGTCATCGTGCCACTGGCCGAGCGCATTCCCCTGAATATCTCGGCCGTCTATGCCAGCAATCGCGAGCCCTCGGCCATCGCGCTGGAGTTCATCAACGAGCTGCGCGGGGTGCTTGCCGAGGCCTTTCCGGTCGAAAATAAGGGTTAGTCCTTAACTTGCAGTTATGGTTTGAACTGTTCATAATCGCCTCCAAATAAAGCGGCCGTCCAACCCGGAAACGGCCCGGAGGAAGACATATGAGCAGCAGTCCCGTCCTGGCGGCGGGCGCCGCCTCGCATCGCGCGCAGGATCAGCGCGCAGTGCGGTTGCGCACCCGCATCGCCATCATCGTCTTTGCCGGCCTGGCTGCGGGCCTGGCTTTGATTCCGATGGCCACGTCGAACATCTCGTTCGCGTTCTACCTGATGTTGTGGATCACCATGGCCAGCGCCATGAACATCTGCGTCGGCTTCACCGGCTATCTGCCGTTCGGCTACGTGGTGTTTTATGGCGTGGGCTCGTACGCCACCGGCATCTGCTACAAGATCCTGGGCTGGCCCATCCTGCCGTCGCTGCTGGCGGCGGGCGGCGTGGGCGTGGCGATCGCGCTGCTGCTGGCGCCCACGCTGAGGTTGCGCGGGGTGTACTTCGGCATCGTGAGCCTGGCGCTGGCCACCATCGTCAAGCTGGTGATCTCCAACCTGCCGCAGTCCTTCACCGGCGGCAGCATGGGCATCATCCTGTCCAACGCCAACAATCCCACGCATAGCTATTACGCCATGCTGGTGGTGATGGGCGCGACCCTGGCCACCGTCACCTGGCTGTCGGTGTCCAGCCTGGGCCGCGCGCTCAAGGCCATCCGCGACGATGACGGCGCGGCCGCCTGCGTCGGCATCCACGTGCCCAACACCCGCCTCAAGGCCTGGCTGCTGGCCGCGCTGTTCCCTGCGCTGGCCGGCGGCATCGAGGCCTGGTACACGAACGTGGTGGATCCGGAGTACGCCTTCCACGTGCTGATCACCGCCAAGAGCATCATCTACGCGATGGCGGGCGGCTTCGGCACCATCCTCGGGCCGGTCGTCGGCACGCTGGCGCTCCTGGGCATCGACCACATGATCTGGCAGAAATTCCCGGTGGTTAACCTGCTGCTGCTGGGCCTGATCATCGTGCTGCTGATGCTGTTCCTGCCGCGCGGCATCGTCGGCAGCCTGATCAAACGCAAGCCGCAACTGCGCCGCTACATCGCCTGAGGAACCGCCATGACCGGACTGATTATCCAAGGGCTGATCAACGGCCTGATCCTGGGCGCCATCTATGGCCTGATCGGCGTGGGGCTGAACGTGATCTTCGGCGTGCTGCGCGTGGTCAACTTCGCGCACGGCGAGTTCCTGGTGCTGGGCGCGTACTTCGCCTTCTATCTGATGGAGTACGCCGGCATCAACCCGCTGGTGGCGCTGCCGCTGGCCTTCGCCGCGTTCTTCCTGGCGGGCTATCTGCTTTATTTCGTACTGATTCCGCGGCTGTCCAAGGCGGACGATCCCGAGATCAGTTCGCTGCTGCTGATGTTCGGCGTGTCCATCATGCTGGGCGCCATCATGCTGCTGGTGTTCGACGCCGACGCGCGCTCGCTGCCCTATGAGATCGAACCCGTGTTCCTGAAGTTCGGGCCGGTGCTGATCCCGACCGTGCGCCTCTTGGCGCTGGTGATTGCGCTGGCCATCATCGGCGCGCTGACGGTGTTCCTGTACCGCAGCCAGCTGGGCAAGGCGCTGCGCGCCATCATCATGAACCGCGACGCGGTGCGCATCGTGGGGATCAACGCCGAACGCCTGTCGGCCGTGGCCTTCGGGCTGGGCATCGGCCTGGCCGCCGCCAGCGGCGTGCTGGTGGCGATGGTGTTCCCGGCGTTCTCGCCGTTCATGGGCAACGACTACACGCTGATCGGCTTCATCGTCATCGTCCTGGGCGGCCTGGGCCACCCGGTGGGCGCGCTGGTCGGCGCGCTGCTGTTCGGCGTCACGGAGCAGGTGTCGGTGGTGTTCTTCAATCCCTCCATCGCCACCATCTGCGGCTTCACGCTCATGGTTGCCACCATCTTCATCCGGCCCAGCGGACTCTTCGGCCGCCAGGCGTTGCGCTAACAGGAGCCGGACACATGTTGAAAGTCAGCAATCTCAAGAAGCGCTTCGGCGGGCTGGTGGCCTTGCAGGGCGTGGACCTGGACGTGCCGCGCGGCTCGATCCTGGGCGTCATCGGCATGAACGGGTCGGGCAAGACCACCATGCTCAACTGCATCAACGGCATCTACACGCCGGACGAGGGCCGCATCGAGCTCGACGGCCAGAACATCGCCGGCAAGCAGATCCACGAGGTCGCCCGGCTGGGCGTGGGCCGCACCTTCCAGGTGCCGCGCATCTTCCGCCAGCTGACCCTGCTGGACAATCTGGAAGTGGCGCAGCAGCAGACCGGCCGCAGCGCCGACGAGCGCTACGCCCAATCCGAGTACTGGCTGCACAAGGTGGAGCTGCATCGTCTGCGCCACAACTACGCCGAGGAGCTGTCCGGCGGACAGCAGAAACTGGTGGAGCTGGCGCGCATCATGGTGGCACGGCCCAAGGTGGTGCTGCTGGACGAGCCCTTCGCGGGCGTCAACCCGGCGCTGGCGCAGCTGCTGATCTCGGTCATCCGCGAACTGCCGGGCGAGCACGACTGCTCGGTGGTGCTGGTGTCGCACGACCTGACCTCGATCTACCAGCTGTCTCATCACATCATCGTCATGAACGAAGGCGCCATCCTGAGCCAGGGCAACGCCGAGCAAGTGCGCGCCGACCCCCGTGTGGTCGAAGCCTATCTGGGAGCCTGACATGAGCACGTCGATACTCGCGCTGGAAGACGTGACCGTGGCCTACCACGGCGACATCACCATCCTGAACCACGTCAACATCCAGGCGCGCGCAGGCAAGGTGACGGGCGTCATCGGCCCCAACGGCGCCGGCAAGTCCACGGTGCTGAAGACCATGTTCGGCTTCCTGCCGCCGCGCACCGGCCGCATTACGCTGCGCGGCGCGGACATCAGCGCGCAACCCTCGCACGAGCGCGCCAGCAACGGCGTGGCTTTCGTGCCGCAGCACCGCAGCCTGTTCGGCGAACTGTCGGTGCACGACAACCTGCTGCTGGGCTGCTGGCCGTTCCGCAAGGACAAGGCGCGGGTGCGCCAGCGCATCGATTCCGTCTACGACCGCTTCCCGATCCTGGCGCAGAAGCGCGACGACCCCGTCTCCAGCATGAGCGGCGGACAGCAGCGCTTCGTGGAGTTCGGACGGGCCTTGTTGATCGAGCCGTCCGTCATCCTGCTGGACGAGCCCACCGCCATGCTGGCGCCCAAGATCTCCAAGGAGATCTACACGCTGATCCGCGGCTTTGCCGACGAGGGCATGACGGTGGTGCTGGTGGACCAGAACGTGCGCCGCTGCGCCGAGGTGTCCGACTACATGTACATCCTGGAGCTGGGCCGCAACAAGGCCGAGGGCGGGCGCGAAGCCTTCGATGACGGCGGCGGGCTGCGCGAGATGGTTGCGTCGTGGATGGATTACAAGATCGATTGACTTCGGGTCAAAGCGGCCGTCCCAGCCGCTTTTCGACCTGCCGCCTTTCCCATTGGGGACCGAACAGCCGGTACGGCGCGTAGACCCGGATGGCGCGCGCCGCCAGGGCCAGTCCCAGGCCCAGCATCACCCAGTATGACCACATGCGCTGGGGCGAGGTCAGCAGATTGATCGCGTACAGCGCCGCCGCGATCAGCGCGTAGCGCAGGCAGGCCACATAGAAGCCGCGCAAGGCGCGCACGTGGGCGAAGGCTTCCCGTTCCGCCTCCTCGGCGGCTGTCATTGTCGTATCCATTGCTGTTTCCTCCGTATTCAGGGTGGAAAAATCGACTTCGAAAACCGAGGCAATGGACTTGAGCGTCTCCACACTCGCGGGTTGGCCCGCTTCGATGCGCTGGATGGTCCGCGCGCTCAGGCCGCTGGCCTGGGCCAGCTGCTGCTGGGACCATCCGCGCTTGAGGCGTAGCTTTTGAATCAGCATGGTTCGATTCCCATTGGTTCGGAATCACCAAGGTAGCCGATAGGGCGGCGCAGCGATACGACAGGGGCACGACACGGGCACGACAGCGGGGCGACGGGGCCCAGTTTCAGTGTTTCAGCGTCCAATCGTCCAGCTGCAATCCGGGCTCGCGGGAAAATTCACGCGTGTTGTTGGTAACAAGTACCAGGCCGCGCGAGCGGGTGTGGCCGGCGATCATGGCGTCGTAGGGGCCAATAGGGGTTCCGGCGCGCGCCAGTTCCGCGCGAAGCTGACCCGAATCTGCTGCCGCGTCATGGTCATAGTCGAGCACTTCCAGGCGCTGCAGGAAATCGTCGACAACGGCGTCATTGCGCGTGGGGGCGGCGGACTTTTCCGCGCCATAGGCGAGCTCCATGGCGGTGATCGCGCTGATACATAGCTGGCCCTGCCGCCGGTTGAATGCCTGCTGCACTGCGTCTGGCTTGTTCTTGATGGCAAAGATGCAGGTGTTCGTGTCCAGCACGAACTTCAGCGGCATGAGCGGCCTCCTGCCCTGGCCACGGGTTGATCGCGGTCGTTGAGAAAGTCGGCCGTGACGGACTCGCCTGCGAACCAGGCGTCCCAGGACCTGTCGGCGGGCACCGGCGCCGGCGTTGGCCGTTGGGTGATGGCGACGACGTACCCCAGTGCCGGACTGCCTGGCCGGGCGGCGGTTTTGCGTCGGTCTGCTGGGCGGCGATGGGGTGTTTTATAGATGGATTCTGATTTCATGGCGCTCTTCTCGACTGGTGTATGACGCCCGTTTTTTATAGCGCGCTACGTGTCTCCCGCCTATGACGGCTTACCGCAAATCGCTGCCAGCCTTGTTCGGCTTGGGCCGGCTTCCGTGCTGTTGCGAGCGGCGGTCAGGCTGCACAGATCCGGCGCGTGGCGCCGCCGCCACGCCCGCCAGGCTTTGCATTTTTTGACGGTCCGGCACCACCAGCCTTGCGCTAATCTGGCTGCGCCATCATCCCCAGGCGAGGCCCACGCCATGACCTTTCTTGCAAGCGCCAACCTGCTGCGCCGCCGCGACGGACACGAAGCCCGCGTCACCTACGTCGAGCTGTTCTTCGACCTGGTGTACGTCTTCGCGGTCACCCAGATATCCCACAGCCTGCTGCATGATCTGACCTTGATGGGCGCGCTCCACTCCCTGGTGCTGTGGTTCGCCGTCTGGCTGGGCTGGCAATACACCTGCTGGGTCACCAACTGGTTCGATCCCGACGCCGTACCCATGCGCGTCATGTTGTTCGCCGTGATGCTGGCGGGCCTGGTCTTTGGCGCCGCCCTGCCGGGCGCGTTCGGCGCCACCGGGCTGGTGTTCGCCGTCAGCTACGCGCTGATCCAGGTGGGGCGCACGCTGTTCATCGTGCTGCACCTGGGGCCTGCGCATCCGCTGGCGCCCAACTTCCGCCGCATGTTGGCCTGGCTGTGCGTGTCGGCGGTCCTGTGGATCGCCGGCGGACTCTCGCAGGACGGCGCGCGGCTGGCGCTGTGGGCGCTGGCGGTGGCCTGCGAGTATCTGTCGCCCATGATCGGCTTCCGCTTTCCCGGCCTGGGGCGTTCCGCGACCAGCGAATGGACGATCGAGGGCGGCCACCTGGCCGAGCGCTGCCAACTGTTCGTCATCGTGGCGCTGGGCGAAACCCTGCTCATCACCGGCGCCACGCTAGCTGGCCTGGAGCGCTGGGACGCACCCGCGCTGATCGCGTTGCTGGCGGCCTTCCTGGGCACGGCCGCCATGTGGTGGGTGTACTTCGACACCAGCAGCCGCGATGGCAGCGAGGCCATCGTGCATAGCGACGATCCGGGCCGCATCGGCGCCTGGTTCCATTATGTGCACGTCATCCTGATCGCCGGCGTGATCGTGTCCGCCGTGGCCAACGAGCTGGTCATATTGCATCCGGACGGGCGTATCGCCATGCCGGCGGCTGCCGCGCTGATCGGCGGGCCGGCGCTATACCTGGCAGGCAACGGCATCTACAAGACAGTGGTCTACGGCCGTTTTCCGCTGTCGCACGTCGTGGGGCTGGTGCTGCTGGCGGTGCTGGCGCCCGTGGCTTTCGTGACCGACAACCTCATGGTGGGCGGTTTGACCACGTTGATCATGATTCTGGTGGCGGCGTGGGAAAGCGTGTCGCGGCGCAGGGCGCATGCTGGCGTTCCGCAAGGAGTCGCGGAGTAGCGTCAATCCTGTGAGGGCCGGAGGCTGCCCCAGCGGGAGCCGCTGGACGCTCCCGCGCCGTTGGCAGGTGGCGGCTTTCAGCAAAGCCGCCGCGGTTCAGATCAGGCCGCGTATCCCTGCAATGCCGTGCGCGCCATGGCGCAGCGCTTGCGATACGGTCTGGGTGGACTGGCCTCCCAGCGCGAACACCGGGATGCCGGCGTCGCGGTTGCCTGCCACGAAGCCTTCCCACCCGAGCGTCGGCGCGCCGGGATGGCTGGGCGTGTCCAGCACGGGGCCCAGCACCGCGAAATCGGCGCCAAGTTCGCGCGCATGGACGACCTGGGCGTTGTCGTGCGCGGATACGCCGACCAGCGCGCCCGCGGGGAGTTCGGGACGCGCCGTGAGCGTGGCCGCATCGGCCGCGCGCAGGTGCACGCCGTCGGCCTCGCGCCACCAGGCGGCGGGATGGACGCTGTTGACCAGCACCCGGGCGCCCGCGGCGCGGCAGCGCTTCTGCACCTGTTGCAGCACTTCATGCAACGACGGGGAGGCCGCGCCGTCCGGCCATTGCGGTTCGCGCAACTGCACCAGCTTGACGCCGCGCGCCAGCGCCGCTTCCAGCCGGCCCAGGAAGGCGGCCACGCCGGCCCGCGAACCCACGGAGCTGATGCCGTAGGACGTGGGCAACTGCAGCCAGCGCAGCGGGGGCAGGGTGGCGGGCAACAGATCGCCCACCGACGCGGCCTGCGCGGGGTTGACCCATTCCAGGCGCTGGTTTTCCAGGCTGCGCGGTTCGCCTTCCCAGCCGGTGACGTGGCAGAACGCCAGGCGCACCGTGGTGTGGGGGTAGGCGTGCACGTAGGTGACCCAGGGGCGCGACTGCGTGACGCGGATGCCGATTTCTTCCTGCAGTTCGCGCGCCAGGGCTTCCAGCACGGTTTCGCCGGGTTCGAGCTTGCCGCCGGGCAGCTCCCACCAGCCCGCCCAGGGTTTGCCTTCGGGGCGCTGTCCCAGCAGCAGCATGCCGTCCGGACGCAGGATCAGGCCGGCGGCGACGTCGACGATCTTTTCAGACATGACGGGCCGCCCAGTCGCGCGCGAACTGGTACGCCACGCGGCCCGAACGCGAGCCGCGCTCGATGGTCCATTGCAGCGCCTCGGTGCGCGAGGGTTCGATCTGCGCTTCCGGGCAACCCAGTTCGCGCAGCCAGTGATAGACGATGTCCAGGTAGTCGTCCTGCTTGAAGGGGTAGAACGACAGCCACAGGCCGAAGCGCTCGGACAGCGAGATCTTTTCCTCGACGGTTTCGCCCGGGTGGATCTCGCCGTCGGGCTGATGCTTGGCCGCCAGGTTCTCGCTCATGTATTCCGGCATCAGGTGGCGCCGGTTGGACGTTGCATAGATCAGCACGTTGTCGCCCGAGGCCGAGACCGAGCCGTCCAGCACCGACTTCAGCGCCTTGTAGCCGGCCTCGCCTTCCTCGAACGACAGGTCGTCGCAGAACACAATAAAGCGTTCGGGACGGGAGGCGACCAGTTCGACGATGTCGGCCAGGTCGCCGAGGTCGGATTTGTCGACTTCGATCAGGCGCAGTCCGCGCTCGCCATAGGCGGCCAGCATGGCCTTGACCAGCGAGCTCTTGCCGGTGCCGCGGGCGCCGGTCATGAGCACGTTGTTGGCCGGTTTCTTTTCCAGGAACTGCAGCGTGTTGCGGTCGATGATGCCCTTCTGGCGCTCGATGTGCTGCAAGTCCGCCATGTCGATGCGCGCGACATGGCGTACGGCGTCCAGCCAGCCGCGCGCGCCGCGCTTGCGCCAGCGGTAGGCATGGGCGGTCCAGTCGATTTCGGGCGTTGCGGGCGGAAGCCAGGCTTCCAGCTGCGCCAGCACGCGCTCGGCGCGCTGGATAAGGGTGGAGAACTCGGTTGCGGTCACGTCTGAAGTCCCGGAAGTTTCGGATCAGGAGCGGTAGTCGGCGTTGATCGACACGTATTCGTGCGAGAAGTCGCAGGTGTAGACGGTGTCGCTGACCTGGCCGCGGCCCAGCGCGATGCGCACCTGGATCTCGGCCTGCTTCATCACGCGCTGGCCGTCGGCTTCCTGGTAGGCGGGGTTGCGGCCGCCGTCCTTGGCCACCAGCACGTCGTCCAGCCACAGGCGGATGTTGGACACGTCCAGGTCGTCGATGCCGGCGTAGCCCACCGCGGCCAGGATGCGGCCCAGGTTGGGGTCCGAGGCGAAGAAAGCGGTCTTGACCAGCGGCGAGTGGGCCACGGCGTACGCCACCTTCAGCGCTTCCTCGGTGGTGCCGGCCTCTTCGACGCGGATGGTCATGAACTTGGTGGCGCCTTCGGCGTCGCGCACGATCTTGGTGGCCAGTTCCAGCGCGGCGGCCGTCAGGGCTGCGCGCACGGCGGCGTAGGCCGGATCGGATTCGGCATTCACTTCGACGCCCGACTTGCCGGTGGCGGCGATGATGAAGGAGTCGTTGGTGGAGGTGTCGCCGTCGACCGTGATGCGGTTGAACGAGGCGTCGGCGATTTCGCCGGCCAGCTTGGACAGCAGCGGCTGGGCGATGCCGGCGTCAGTGGCCAGGAAGCTCAGCATGGTGGCCATGTTGGGCCGGATCATGCCGGCGCCCTTGCTGATGCCGGTGAAGGTGACGGTCTTGCCGTCGATCTGCACCTTGGCCGAAGAAATCTTCGGCAGGGTGTCGGTCGTCATGATGCCGTGGGCGGCGCTGAACCAGTGGTCGGCGCCCAGGTCGGCGATGGCGGCGGGCAGGCCGGCCACCAGGCGGTCCAGCGGCAGCGGCTCCAGGATGACGCCGGTGGAGAAGGGCAGGACTTCGGCCGCGGGCACGCCCAGCAGCTTGCCCAGCGCGGCGCAGGTGTCCTTGGCCTTCTGCAGGCCTTCTTCGCCGGTGCCGGCATTGGCGTTGCCCGTGTTGATGACCAGCGCGCTGATCGGGCCGCCGGCGGCCAGGTGGGCCTGGCAAACCTGCACCGGCGCGGCGCAGAAGCGGTTGCGCGTGAACACGCCGGCCACGCTGGTGCCCTGTGCGAAACGGAACACGGTCAGGTCGCGTCGGTTGGCTTTGCGGATGCCGGCCTCGGTAACGCCGATTTCAACGCCGGCAACAGGAAAAATTTCGGACTCGGAGGGGATCTGCAGATTAACGGCCATGACTTCGTCTCATGTATGAGCAGGACGGAATCGCCGCCAGGCGAGGCGGCGCGCGGGGGAAAGCTTCGTATTATCCCACCGGAATGGGACAGCGTCCGGTCAGGGGCCGATCCGCATGGCCGCGACGTCCAGCACGCCGGCCTCGCGGTTGCCCAGCACGCTGCGCACGGCGCCGTCCGGGGCCTGCAGCACCGACTTGCCCGCTGGCACGTCTTCGCCGCCCGCACGGCGCGCCGAACGCCCGCGCGAGGGCGAGAACAGCATATCGCCGGGCTGGGCGCCCGGCAGGCGGGCGTTGGCGGCCAGCACCCGGGTGCCGGGCTGGTAGGTCATGTCGCCCAGTACGGTTTCGCGGGCCAGCAGGCCTTCGAAATCCAGCATGCGGCGCTGGCTGTCCAGCTGCATGTCCACCTTGAGCATGGGCATGCGGGCCACCTCCAGCGCCTCGCTGCCTTCGGTGCGCAGCAGCCAGCGCGGCGCACCGGCGGCGCTGCCGCCATTGACGACCTTGAGCCAGGCGCCGGGCGGCACGGGTTGCTGGTTCAGGGTATTGCCGATGGCCAGATGGCAGCTGGCAAAGCGAGGACGGCCGTCGTGCAGCACGAATTCAAGGCGGTGCCCATGCGCGCACAGCCAGCCGTCCTGCGCCTGGTCGCGGGCGATCTCCACCGACAGGGTCTCGGCCTGCTTGCTGCTGGCCGGGTAGCGGAACATGCGCGTGGCCGCGACCCCCTGGATGGAGGCGGGGTGGGTTTCGGGGAAGACGGCGAGATCGAACGATGCCAGATCGCCCGGCTTGGCCAGGCTGAGCACGGTTCCGGCCGGCATCTCCACGCCCGCCAGCTGGGTGGACTGGGCCAGCACGGTCTTGCGGTCGGCGTCGGCCTGGGCGCTTTGCCGGGCCGAGAACCACAGGCTGAACTGCTGATAGGGAAAGATGGTGCCGACGATGGCAAGCAAGGCCATCAGGACGGCGCCGCCGCGCCGGTGGCCGCCAAGCCATTCCCGGGCGCTGGGGGTGGTGGCCAGCACGGCCAGCCAGGTCAACAGCGTAGCCAGGCAGGCCAGCGAAGCTGCCATCAGCACGTAGAAATTACCGCCAGGGAGAGAAACCGGAATCATGGCGGCAATTATGCGCCAATCCGCAGGCGGACATGGGCGCCTGCGGGCGTTCAGTTCTTGGCGGATTCGGAGCGGGTTGCCACCACTTGCAGCTTGAGTTCGCCCAGGGCCTGGAACAGCGCGTTGCGGGTGCTTTCGGGCAGGTCGCCGAACATGGACTTGACCCAGGATTCATGGGCGCGGGCCATGCGGGCGAAGCTCTTCTTGCCCAGCGGCGTAAGTTTGATGAGCGAGCTGCGGCGGTCGGATTCGACCTTGGTGCGCACCACCAGGCCTTCTTTTTCGAGCTGGTCGGTGATGCCGGTGATATTGCCGTTGGTGACCATCATGTGGCGCGACAGCTCGCCCATCTTCATGCCCTTGGGCGCGCGCTGCAATTGCGCCATCAGGTCAAAGCGCGGCAAGGTCGTGTCGAATTCATTGCGCAGGCGGCTGCGGATCTCGCTCTCGACGAGATTGGCGCAGGTCAGCATGCGCAGCCACAGGCGCAGCGCATGGTGATCGTCGGGCGCGGCGCGGGATTCCAGGTCGGGAGTATCGGTCATGGCTATGGAAATTACCGGGAATGAGGGGCGGGCGCCAGATGCTGTCGATCGAGGATCGTCAGGCGGGCCGCGGCGTGGCCGGCGGCGCGCTTCTTGAGTATCGGCGGGATGTCGGGTACTGTCGCGCGAACGTCGCGCCGGGTAGCCGGCACGGCGTGTTCATAGTTTGGGTGGAGGGTAACCATGGCGGTAGCTTATTAGTAAAAACCCTTTGGTAAAAACCCTAGACTTGTTTTGCCGAATACTTTAAACCTAAACTATGAAGCACGCCAGCCTTGGCTGTGCTGCACGAAGTTTTTCGAATCGCGATTTCAAAAAAGAACACCCTCTGCGCGGGCTCGCGCACGGAGCACACCACCATGCGTTTGATCACTTCCCTTCTGGCCGCCGCCGCCCTGGTGCCGGCACTGGCCGGCGCCGACACCATCAAGGTCGGCATCGCCAACGACATCTCCGGCCCGTTCTCCGCCTTGGGCGCCGAAGCCCGCGACGGTTTCAACCTGGCCATCAAGCAACTGGGCAGCAAGCTGGGCGGACAGCCCGCCGAATTCGTGCAGACCGACATGGGCGGCAACCCCGACCAGGCCCGCCAACTGGTGACGCGCTACATCCAGCGCGACAAGGTCGATTTCTTCACCGGCCCCATCGGCTCGAACGTGGCGCTGGCCGTGGGCCCCGCGCTGTTCGCGGCCAAGGTGCCGTACCTGTCGAACAACCCCGGCCCCAGCCAGTTCGCCGGCGCGCAATGCAATGCGTACTGGTTCGGCACGTCGTACCAGAACGACGCCTTCCACGAAGCGGCCGGCAAGGTCGCGGCGGATCGCGGCTTCAAGAAGATGTTCATCATGGCCCCGGACTATCCGGCCGGCAAGGATGCGCTCAACGGCTTCAAGCGCGGCTACAAGACCGCCCCGGGCGACGAGGTCTACACCAAGCTCGGCCAGATCGACTACGCCGCCGAATTGGCGCAGATCCGCGCCGCCAAGCCGGACGCTGTCTATATCTTCCTGCCGGGCGGCATGGGCATCAACTTCGTCAAGCAGTTTGTCTCGACCGGCCTGTCGCAAAGCGTCAAGCTGATCGGCCCGGGCTTCTCGGCCGACGAGGACGTGATCCAGGCCGTGGGCGAACCCATGCTGGGCATGTACAACACGGCGCAGTGGGCGCATGACCTGGACGTGCCGCAGAACAAGGCTTTCGTCGACGCCTTCCGCAAGGAATACAACGGCCGCTACCCCTCGGTGTACGCCGCCCAGGCCTACGACGTGATCATGGCCATGGACGCCGCCGTCAAGCAGGCCGGCGGCAAGGCCTCCGACCGCGAAGCCATCGTGCGCGCGCTGGAAAAGGCCGACTACCCCTCGGTGCGCGGCAGCTTCACCTACGGCAAGAACCACTATCCCATCCAGTCCTACTATCTGCGCGTCGTCGACAAGGACGGCAGCGGCCGCATCACCAACAAGCTGGTGGGCAAGGTGTTCGACAAGTACCAGGACGTCTACGTCGGCGAGTGCAAGTTGTAGAGGGAAAGACCCACCCCCGAAGCGCTGCGCGCTTCCCCCTCAAGGGGGCATGCCTGCGGACCGGCGGAGCCGGATCCGCGGCATCTGGATCGGGTGGCACCGCAGCATGCGTCGTGCTTGGTGCGCGGACGCGATGCGCAATCAGATGGCTTTAATGATTAGGCCGCGAACCAGGCCATTGGCAATTCGCGGCAGGGGGAAGTGTTCATGACGTTTACGCTGATCGTCGAGCAATTGCTGAACGGTCTGCAGTTTGGGTTGATGTTGTTTCTGATCGCGGCCGGGCTGACCCTGGTGTTCGGCATCATGGACATCATGAATCTGGCTCACGGCTCGCTCTACATGGCCGGCGCCTATGTCGCCGCCGAAACCATGCAGCGCACAGGTTCATTCACCGCCGCCGTCCTGGTGGCGGCCGTCGCCACCGGCATCGTCGGCGTGGTGCTGGAACTTACGCTGATCCGCCGCCTGGCGCTGCGCGACCACCTGGCCCAGGTGTTGGGCACCTACGCCGTCATCCTCATCGCCAATGACCTGGTCAAGATGATCTGGGGACCTGCCCCGGTCATGCTGAACATGCCGGCCGCGCTGTCCGGCCCGGTCCGGCTGCTGCCCGACCTGCTCTATCCCGCCTACCGCCTGATGATCATCGTGTTCGGCGTGGCCGCCGCCGCGGGCCTGTACTGGTTCGTGACGCGCACCCGCGCGGGCGTGCTGGTGCGGGCGGGGGCGTCCAACCGCCAGATGGCCACCCTGATGGGCGTGCGCGTGCCGCTGCTGTTCCTGGGCGTGTTCGTGCTGGGCGCGATGCTGGCCGCCGTGGCCGGCGCCTTGCTCGGCCCCATCACTTCGGTGCAGGTGGGCATGGGCGAGGAAATCCTGATCCTGGTGCTGGTGTGCATCGTGATCGGCGGCATCGGATCGATTCGCGGCGCCTTTGTCGGCGCGCTGCTGGTGGGCATGGTGGACACGGCGGGGCGGGCCTTCCTGCCCATGCTGCTGCGCCAGGTCTTTTCTCCGGCCGTGGCTTCCAGCGTCGGGCCGACGCTGGCCGCCATCGCCATTTACGTATTGATGGCGGCAGTGCTGGTGTTCCGGCCCTCCGGCTTGTTTCCGGCGCGGGGTTGAGCATGAAATCCATGATCTGGACCGTGGTCCTGCTGGCCGCGCTGGCGGTGTTCCCGCTGGTCGCGCCGGCGCTGGGCCTGGACTTCTATATTTCCTTCGTACGGCGCGTGCTGATCTATGCGCTGGCCGCGACCAGCCTGAATCTGATCCTGGGTTACGGCGGCATGGTGGCGCTGGGGCATGCCGCCTTCTTCGGCGCGGGCGCCTACGCGGTCGGCATCCTGGCCATGTCGGGCGTGACGTCCGCCTTGATCGTCTGGCCGGTGGCCATGCTGTTGGCGGCGGTGCTGGCCTGCATCACGGGGGCGATTTCGCTGCGCACCCGCGGCGTGTATTTCATCATGATCACGCTGGCCTTCGCGCAGATGCTGTTCTACATCTTCATCTCGCTGCGCCAGTACGGCGGCGAGGACGGGCTGAACCTGCCGGGCTATTCCAGCCTGCCGGGCCTGGACCTGGCCAATGACGTCAGCTTCTATTACCTGGTGCTGGCGCTGTTCGCGCTGATCATGTGGGTGTTCGGCCGCGTGGTGACCTCGCGCTTCGGCACCGCCCTGCAAGGCATACGCGAGAACGAATCGCGCATGGAATCCATGGGCTATCCGGTCTATCGCATCAAGCTGATGGCCTTCACGCTGAGCGGCGCGGTGGCGGGCCTGGCCGGCGCGCTGCTGGCCAACCACAACCTCTTCATCTCGCCCAGCCTGATGCACTGGACCCAGTCGGCCAACCTGCTGATCATGGTGCTGGTGGGCGGCATCGGCCTGCGCTATGGCGGCGTGGCCGGCGCCGTGGTCATGCTGACCCTGGAGGAAGTGCTGCGCCTGTGGACCGAATATTGGCATCTGCCCCTGGGCGTGCTGCTGTTGTGCGTGGTGTTCGGCGCGCCGCGCGGCCTGGTCGGGCTGTTCGGCCCCCTGTTCAGCGGCCGCGCCGCTGCCACCCAATCCGGCAAGGCGGGATCATGAACGCAGCTGTAACGCCAGCCCTGCAGGCCACGGGACTGGTGCGCCGCTTTGGCGCGCTGGTCGCCACCGACAATGTGTCGCTGTCCCTGAACCCGGGCGAGATCCACGCCCTGATCGGCCCCAATGGCGCGGGCAAGTCCACGCTGATCCATCTGCTGTCCGGCACGTTGACGGCGGACTCGGGCAAGCTGACGGTGGGCGGACGCGACGTCACCAGCATGAACGCCCACCAGCGCGTCGCGGCCGGGCTATCGCGGTCGTACCAGATCACCAACATCTTCAAACAATCCTCGGTGCTCGACAACCTGGTGCTGGCGGTGCAGGCGCACGCCGGCAGCAGCTTCCGCTTCTGGAAGCCGCGCGCCGCCGAATCGGCCCTGTACGAGCAGGCGCGCGAGCTGGCACGGGAATGCGCGATCGACGCCAGCCTGCTGGAACGCCCGGCCGGCACCTTGCCGCACGGCGAACAGCGCAAGGTCGAATTCGCGCTGGCCCTGGCCGCACGGCCTGCCGTGCTGCTGCTGGACGAACCCATGGCGGGCATGGGGCCGGATGAAACCGTGCGCCTGACCGAACTGATCGAATCCATGCGCGGCCGCGCCGCCATGCTGCTGGTCGAACACGACATGCAGGCGGTGTTCCGCCTGGCCGACCGCCTGTCGGTGCTGGTCTACGGCCGCGTCATCGCGACCGGCACCCCTGACGAAATCCGCGCCAACCCGGAAGTGCGGCAAGCCTACCTGGGCGACGAGGAGACCGCGTGATGCTGACCATCGAATCCGCCAAGAGCGGCTATGGCGCCAGCCAGGTGCTGTTTGGCGTGGACCTGCAGATCGGCGCGGGCCAGGTCGTGACCTTGCTGGGCCGCAATGGCATGGGCAAGACCACGCTGCTGCGCACCTTGTTCGGCCAGTTGCCCCTGCGCGGCGGCAAGATCCAGTTCGCGGGCCAGGACATCAGCGGCTGGAGTCCGGACCGCATCGCGCGGGTCGGCATGGCCATCGTGCCGGAAGGGCGGCAGTGCTTCCCGAACCTGACGGTGCGCGAGCACCTGACGGCCTTCGTCGCTGCGCGCAATCCGGACATCGGCGAACCCTGGACGCCGGAGCGCGTCTTCGAACTCTTCCCCCGTCTGCACGAACGCGCCCGCAACATGGGCAACCAGCTTTCGGGCGGCGAACAGCAGATGCTGGCCATTGGCCGGGCGCTGGTCACCAATCCGCGGCTGCTGATCCTGGATGAGGCCACCGAAGGCCTGGCGCCCAAGATCCGCGAGGAAATCTGGAATTGCCTGGCGCGCCTGCGCCAGGCCGGCCAGACCATCCTGGTCATCGACAAATACGTCGAACGGCTGCTGAGCCTGGCCGACCGCCATGTGATCCTGGAGCGCGGCAAGGTGGTGTGGACCGGAGACTCGCAGGCGCTGGACGCCGATCGCGGCCTTTGGGAACGCTATCTGGGCGTGTAGCAAGAAAGCTGCAATGTAAACAGGCAAATGCCGGCAGTCGTGACATAAAAAGCAATAAATCGACATTTACATTGCAACAGTGCAACTTAGGACGCCCAGGCGTCTTACAAGCGTTTGCTCCTGTTTCAATTGGAACCACTGTTCTCTACACTTGTCGCGCCGGACGTGCCTCGCGGGTACGCCAGCAACAGGCTCATGGCTGGACTAGCGGGGCAAGCGCGCGGCGAAACATCGTTACACAACGAAAGCCTACCCATGCGTCCCCTTCACGCACGTTACGTCTTATCAGGCAGTAAGGAAGACTTTGCATGGCGAAATGGGGTTTGCGCAGAAAATCGTTGATGGCGCTGTTGCTGGCGTGCCTGGTCGCCCTGGCGCCGGCGGCCCTGATCGGCTGGCAGGTGCTGGACGGGGTCAGGGAGCACTTCGGACGGGCTTTCTCCGACAACTTCACGCAATTGAACCGCCAGCGCATCCTGGCGCCGGTGTCCCGCGAACTGGCCCTGTCGCTGCGGCTGGCGGATAGCGAGGTCACGCGCCGCTGGCTGCGGCACGAAAGCGATCCGGCCGCGCGCGAGCTGTTCTTCCGCGAAGCCGACGGCTACCGCCGCGATCTGCTGGGACGCGCCTACTTCATCGCCAGCGCCGCCTCGGGCAATTATTACTTCAACGACGACCAGCCCCTGTCCGAGACACCGCGCTACACGCTGAGCAAAGGCGCTGCCGACGACGCCTGGTTCTACCTGACGCTGGCGTCGCCCGCCAAATACAACATCAACGTCAACCCGGACCTGAAGCTCAAGACCACCAAGGTCTGGATCAACGTCCAGGTGCGCGACGGCGACCGGGTCATCGGCCTGACCGGTTCCGGTCTGGACGTAGGCGGGTTCCTGCGTGATTTCGTCAACAGCGGCCAGCCCGGGGTCACGCCCATCATCGTCGACGAGGAAGGCGCGATCCAGGCGCACATGGACGCCTCGCTCATCGCCTACAACTCTGGCGCGGGCGGTGTTGCCCGCGGCACGGTATTCAATCTGCTGGACGGCGGCGAAGGCCGCGCCGAGCTGGCCGCGGCCATGAAGGCGGCGCGGACCGACCCGCAGTCGGTGCAATCCGCCTGGGTCAAGATGGACGGCATCCGCCAGCTGGTTTCGGTGGCCTACATGCCGGAACTGCACTGGCACGTGCTGACGGTGGTGGACCTGGGCGCGGCCCGGGTACTGGACACGGATTGGCTCTGGCCCGCGGCTATCGGTCTGGTGGTGCTGTTCGCGGCTATGCTGCTGTGCTTCGGCTACGCCATTGAACGCCTGATGCTGCGCCCCTTGCGCCGCCTGCAGCAGTCGGCGCGGGCCATCGCCGACGGCAGCTATGACGTGCGCCTGCCTCCGGGCGGCCAGGACGAAATCGGCGACCTCAGCCGCGCCTTCGGCGTGATGGCGGACAAGGTGCGCCAGCACACCGCCGAACTCGAAACCAAGGTGCGCGAGCGCACCTCCGAACTCGAGGACGCCAATCGCGCCATGGCCGCCGCGCACAAGAAGATCGACGATTCCATCGATTACGCCAGCCTGATCCAGCGCGCCATCCTGCCGGACCGCCAGCTGACCCAGTCGCTGGGCGCGCACCATTTCGTGCTGTGGAAGCCGCGCGACGTGGTGGGCGGCGACTTCTACGTCTTCCGCTCCGACGGCGCCAACTGCCTGCTGGGCATCATGGACTGCGCCGGCCACGGCGTGCCCGGCGCGCTGATGACCATGCTGGCCCGCGCGGCCATCGACCTGGCGATCGCCGAGGCCGGCCCGGCCGACCCGGCGGCCATCCTGACCCGCACCGACAGCGCCATCCGCGCCATGCTTGCGGACGCGCAATTGCCCCGTGCGCTGGCTACGAATACCGATGCGGCCCTGGTTTATATTGACCGCCAGGCCGGTCGGCTGCGCTATGCGGGCGCCAAGATCAGCCTGTACACGAGCAACGGCGAGGAACTGCGCGAGGTGCCCGGCGGCAAGCGGGCGCTGGGAGACAAGCGCACCGAGATCTACGAAAACATCGAACTGCGGATGGAACCCGGCTGGACCTACTACCTGGTCACGGACGGGTTCCTGGACCAGGCGGGAGGCGAGCACGGCTTTGGCTTTGGCAATACGCGGTTTGCGGAAATGCTCAAGACGCACGCGCGCCGGCCGTTAACCGAACAGGCGGCCGCCTTTACCCAGGCGCTGGCAGAGTACCAAGGCGGTCGGCCGCAGCGTGATGACATCACCTTGCTGTCGTTCCGTTTCGAATAAACGTTATCAGGGCGGTTACCCCCATGAATGCCTCCGATCTTTACGCATTGGGCGAACGGTTCAACCAGAATCGCACTCTGTTGTGCTTCAACGGACCGACTTCCCGCAGCCTGATCGAGGAAATCGGCAATGCGCTCAAGAACTATCTGAACGCGGAGCACGCGCGGCCGGCCGAGGCCATGGACGTTTTCTCCGTCTATATCGAGATGATCCAGAACATCCGCCAGTACGCCGCGCTGCATGACGACCTGGACGCCTCGGCCACCGTGGTGATCGGTCGCCGCGATGAAAGCCGCTACGTGGTGTCCGCAGGCAATCTGGTCAAGGCGGAGGACGGCGAGGCGCTGGTCGCCCGTATCCAGGAATTGGCCGCGCTGGACAAGGCGGCGCTGAAGGCCGAGTACAAGGCGCAGCTGCATAAGCCGCGCGCCCAGGGCGTCGCCTCGGGCGCCGGTCTGGGGTTGATCGATATCGCCCGCCGCGCCGGTGCGCCGCTGGAGGCCAGCCTGACGCCCGCCACGGCGCCCGGACAGGCTTTCTTCAGCCTGAGCGTCGTGATCTGAAGGCGTGCCCGGCCAAGAATATATTTGGAGCAACTAATGAACGATTTGAACATTCCCGGGACCCAGTCCACGCCCGCCATCACCGCCGACACCGCAGCGGGCGTGCTGGCGATGCGCGGCGACTCCTATCCCGAGAATTCCTTCGAGCTGTTCGGCCCCGTCATCGAATGGGTCGAAGCCTATCTGCTGAGCAGCGCCGTACCCCTGAAGCTGGAACTGGAACTGCTTTACCTGAACACCAGCAGCATCAAGTCCGTCATGGACATCTTCGATCTGCTGGAGGCTGCCCACAACAAGGGCCGCGAGGTCAGCGTCACCTGGTTCTACGACATGCGCAATGAGCGCGTCGGCGAACTGGCCGAGGAATTCAAGGAAGACTGCACGTTTCCCTTTTCGGTTGTCGGCCGCCAATGAAATCCGACGCCGCCCAGCTGGACAAGCGCATCGCCGAATTGCTGGCGGACCCGGCCTATCAGGGCCATCCGTTGCATGAAGCGCTGGACGCGCTCTGGCGGCATACGGCCGAGCAGATGGCGCGCATCGAGCGCGTGACCCAACTGTCGGACGCCTACCAGAGCATGGCGCACGAGCGCGAGCTGGGCCTGTGCGACCGTTTCGACCGGCAATTGCGCCGCCTGACCCGCATCGCGCGCATCTCGGACCATTACCAGAACATGATGCGGGACCTGAACTCCGCATTGCAGGAAACCTCCAATCGCGATCCCCTGACCGGCCTTTTGAATCGGCGCGCCTTGATGGAAATGATCAAGCAGGAGGTCCTGCGCGTGTCCCGTGGCGGTTCGACTTTCGTCGTGGCGATGTTGGACGTGGATCACTTCAAGTCGGTCAACGACCGCTATGGCCATGAAACAGGCGACCGCGCGCTGGTGGAACTGGCCGGTGCGCTGGGCAACAACTTGCGTGAATACGATCTGTGCGGCCGCTGGGGCGGCGAGGAATTCCTGGTGCTGCTGCCCAGCACCCAGCCCGAGGACGCCCAGCGCGTCATGGACCGGCTGGTAGGCGCGGTGCGCGCCCTGGCGATCACGGTGGGGGATGGCGTGTTGAGATTGACGGTCAGCATAGGCATGGCATACCACCAGTTGGGAGAAACCTTCTCTGAAACGCTTAGCCGCGCGGACCAGGCCCTGTACCTGGCCAAGCAGGACGGACGCGACCGCGTCGAACTCGGGTTTCCGAAGCGCAGATGAAACCGGATCAGCTGTTATCCGGCATGGAGCCCCATATGCTTGATTCTTATCCAGGCGTTACCGACGAGCGCCCGCAAGGCGCCGCATGGCATCCGGGCACATACCTGGCGTCCATGGATAGGGCGCTGTTGCTGTTCGATTTCAACCCGGCCGGCTCCTTGTTGAACGCCAACGCGAATTTTCTCGCCTTGGTGGGCTACGCCCGCGAAGAGGCCCTGGCGCTGCGCCATGACATGCTGTGCGACAGCATGGACGAAGGCAAGGGCATCGTCGGCGGCGAGCAGGTCTGGGCCAGGCTGCTGGGCGGCAAGCACTTCACCGGCACCTGCCGCTACCGCAAGAAGGATGGCGGCTTTGTCTGGATCGAAGCCACCTACATGCCCATCGCCGGTGAAGCCGGCGAGGTCGTCCGCATATCCGTCATCTCCCGCAAGTCCATCGCGGACGCCGATCGCCAGGAAGAGATCCGCCTCCTGTTGCTGGGCATCAACGAAACCGGCAACGCCGTCGCGGTGTCGGGCAAGGACGGCCGCATCCTCTACGTGAACGACGGCTTCCAGCGCATGCTGGGCTTTGCCCGCGGCGACGCCGTGAATCAGGAGCTGGGCGAACTGCTGGCCGGCGGCCGGCCGGACGGCGGCACGCGCGAAGAGCTGGGCCGCCGCATCGCCTGCCGCGAGGGCTACCACAAGGACGTGCTGGTCTACGACCGCGCCGGCCGCCCGCTGTGGGTGTCGGTGATGGCCAACTCCGTGTTCGACGAACGCGGCGCGCTGGTCAATATCGTGGACGTGCTGACGGACATCACGCCCACCAAGGTGCACGAAGTCCTGCAGCGCCGCGTGCTGCAAGCCATGGTCAACGAGGCCTCGGTGGTCGAGGTCATGAACATGGTGTGCCGCGAGGTCGAACGCCTGGCGCCCGAAGTCGCGGCCAGCGTCCTGCGGGTGGATGACGCCGGGCTGCTGCGGCCGCTGGCCGCGCCCAGCCTGCCGCAAGCCTATACCGACGCCTTGGACGGCGTGGCCATCGGGCCGCAGGCGGGCGCTTGCGGCACCTCCGCCTTCCTGGGCCGGCCGGTGATCGTGCCGGACATCTCCACCGATCCGCTGTGGGACGATTATCGCCACCTGCCGCTGCCGGACGACGTGAAGGCCTGCTGGTCGTCGCCGATCAAGTCCAGCGACGGCCGGGTCATAGGCACCTTCGGTTTTTATTTCCGCGAGCGGCGTCTGCCCGATGATTTCCACCACCGGCTGGTGGACGTGTGCGTGTACCTGTGCGCGCTGGCGCTGGAGCGCGAGGAGGCTCGCGCCCGGATCCGCCAGTTGGCGTTCTACGACGAACTGACCGGTCTGCCGAATCGCAACCTGCTGCTGGCGCAGGCCGAGCAGGCCATCGCGCGAGCCGAACCCGAGCGCAAGCGTGTCGCCGTCCTGTTCCTGGACCTGGATCGCTTCAAGCAGGTCAACGACACGCTGGGCCATCCCATAGGCGACGCGTTGCTGCGCGACGTGGCGCAACGCTTGCGCCGCCTGGCGCGCGCGACCGACATCGTGGGCCGCCTGTCAGGCGATGAGTTCGTGATGCTGATGCCGGACTTCGAACACGGTCGCCTGACGACCGCGGCGGAGCATGTGCTGGTCGCCCTGGCTCAGCCATTCTCGGTGGGCGGCATCACGCTGAATCCTTCGGTCAGCATCGGCATCAGCGTGTTCCCGGAGAACGGGCGCGACATGGATACGCTGCTGCGCCATGCCGACATGGCGATGTACCAGGCCAAGACGGCGGGGCGCAACCGCATCTCTTTCTTCAGCGCCGAGATGAACCGGCAGGCGCAGGAGCGCCTGGCGCTGGAGGCGGCCTTGCGCGACGCGCTGGAGGCGAAGGCCTTGCGGTTGCATTATCAGCCGCAGGTGGGGCTGAAGAACGGCCAGCTATACGGCGTCGAGGCGCTGGCGCGCTGGCGTCATCCGACGCAGGGCGATATTTCGCCGGCGCGCTTTGTGCCGCTGGCCGAGGAATGCGGGTTGATCGGCGACCTGGGCGACTGGGCGGTGCACGAGGCTTGTTCGCAACTGGCGGTCTGGCGGGCGAAGGGCCTGCGGGTGCCGTCGGTGTCGGTGAACCTGTCGGCGACGAATTTCCACAATTTGAATCTGCCGCGGTTGATCGAGGCGACGCTGGCCGAGTTTGGGCTGGCGGCGGCGGATCTGATGCTGGAGATCACGGAAGGCGTGGTGCTGGACGCGACGGCGGGTACGTTGCGGACGATTGCGGAGCTGCACCGCTTGGGCGTGCGGCTGTCGATGGACGATTTCGGGACTGGCTATTCCAGCCTGGGGCATTTGCGGCGACTGATCGTGGATGAACTGAAGCTGGATCGCAGTTTCGTGCAGGGGCTGGAGAGCGATGACGCGGCTAGGGCGTTGACCAGCGCGGTGATTCGTATCGGCGAGAGCCTGAGCCTGCCTGTGGTGGCTGAAGGCGTTGAGAATGAAGAACAGCGGCGGTTCTTGATCGAGCAGGGGTGTGCGGCGGGGCAGGGGTTTTTGTTTTCGCCGCCGTTGCCGGCTGCTGATCTTGAGGAGTGGTTGCGGGGGCGGCCGTAGGTTTTTTGGCTGCTGCTGCTGCTGCTGCTGCTGTGGCTTCCGTTGGTTCTTAAGACGCCA
>NZ_JAOCAT010000043.1:0-48985 GCF_029839485.1 Achromobacter sp. GD03932 | reverse complement strand
GCTCAGTGCGGCTGGAGAGGTCCGTGTTGCCCGCCGAGATCTCGCGCGAGCCCACGTTGATCTCGTCCACGCCACGGCGCACCAGCGCCACGGTGCGGGTCAGGCTTTCCTGCATACGCTTGATCGCGCCAAACAACTGGCCGATCTCGTTGGTGCTGCGCACATCGATGCGACCGGTGAAATCGCCGGCCGAAATCTTTTCAAAATGATCCCCTGCTTCACGCAGCGGGCGCAGCACGGTCCGGCTGATGAACAGCCAGCACCCAACTGCCAGGGCCAGAGCGATCGCCAGCATCACGATCGTGACCGTGCGCGACACGCCGTGGGCCGTCTCGGCCTGCACCACCAGCTCGTCGGTGGTGGAGTCGATATGCGCCAGCACACCGCCCACCGCTTCCCTCAGCGCGGTGTTCGCTGCGCTGCCGGCATCGTTCAGATCCAGGTAATCCTGCACGGCCATGGTCGACAACGCGGCCGCCTGACGCTTGACCACGCCGTCGAACTGTTTGTAGGCGCTTTCCAGCTTTTGATTCAGAGCATCCGAGCCTTCCAGACGCGGTGCCTTGCGGTACGCATCCAGCGCCTGGGCGCCCTCCTGCATCAAGCCTTCCGCACGCTTGGCCTGCGAGATTGCCTGTTCGGTCTTTCCTTGCTGCAGATCCATCAGGGAAGTCGCCAGCAACAAGCGCCCGCGCAGGAACAGGATGTAAGCACGGTTCAGTTGCGAGGCTTGCGTGGAGTAGGCGTCGTTGACCCGCTCCAGCTTCTCATTGCTCGAGTTCAGCCCCATCCACGCCACGCCATTGGATATGAACATGGCGCCCGTGAAGAGCAGCAACACCAGAACGAGACAGGTGCGGACTTTCAAGTTGACAAGCATGGAATATCCGAGCGTTAAGCAATGTGAGACGACAATTTCCTACCCTGCACGCACACACGGACGCCCCGGCCCCTGGCCAGTAGCGTCCGCAAAGGCGCAACTCTACGCACCCGAGGGCGCGCTTTTGGACCTACCGCATTGCTACTTGCGGCTGAACAGGCTCGATCCCTGGATGGTCATGAACGCAGCCGAGGCCGCTTGCAACGCCACCTGGCGCAGCGCAAGCTGGCTAGCGCCCGCGTAGTAATCCAGGTCTTCGAGATCGGACAGCGATTTGCTATAGGACAGGCCCTTGTTCGTGCCGGTCGCGTCCAGCGCTTCAATTTCATTCACGCGGGCGCCGACAGACGCCGCCACGGTCTGCACATTGTCGAAATTGCTCGCCAGTTTCTTATTGGCGGTCGCCAATTCGTTGTTCAGCCTCGCAAGCGCAACCTCGTCGCCCGCGATGGGGGAATCGAGCACCTTGATCAGGCTGTCAAGCGTATTGAACAGGTCCACGTCGGCCGACTGGATGCTCTCCACGTTGATCACGTCACCGTTCTGGGGAGCCCCCTTGATTACCACCGAGATTCCGCCAAGATCGATCGCGGAGCCCTCGGTATAAGCCGTGGGAGCTGCAGGCGGCATCGGCGTGATCACAGGCGGAACCGGCGGATTCGCGTTCGGATCCGTCGTCGTCACCCGATAGCCCATGGTGCCCGTGGCCGGGTCCGCTTCAAACTGCAAGCTGAAATTCTTGCCGATGTTGGCGCTGCCGGGCGTCACCGATACGGTGCTGAACTGGGCGGTGCCGGTGTTCGCCGCCGCAGCGGTGCTGACGTAGGCTTGCGAACCAGGGTTAGCCCGGCTGAACACGTCGCTGCCAATGTCGCTGGAGGAAACCTGGCGCGACTGGTCGATCTGCACGGTGCGTTCGCCGGTGGCTCCGCTATACACGATCTTGCCCGTGGCGTCTTGCGCGTAAGGAATCTGTCCGCCCTGGTAGCCTGAGAACAGGTACTGACCGTTGCCGTCCGTACTGTTCGCCAGGCCGAGCAAGGCGTCGCGCGCACTCTTCAGGGCCGTCGACAGGGATTGACGGTCGCTGTCCGCGAACGTGCCGTTGCCTGCATTGATCACCCGGGTGCGCACATCAGTCAGCGCGGTCGTGACCGAATCCAGGATGTTGTTTTCCTGGGACAGGTTGGTCTTGGCAGTATTGCGGTTCAGCTGGTAGGTGGAGTTCATTGCCTGCGTCTGGGCGACGTTGATCGCCAGCGACGCCGACAGCGGATCATCCGCCGGACTCAGGAACTTGCGGCCGCTGCCCACCTGTTCGACCAGGCGGTTCATGTCGGATTCCTGAGAGAGAACGCCCTTCAGGCCATTCGAGTACATCATCGAGGTGCTCAGGCGCATGGTGAAGCTCCGGATTTATCTTTATTGGTCACGAGTCAATGATTCGATCAGCCGCGCAGACCCAGCAACGTGTCGAACATGGTGCTGGCCACATCAATGATGCGGGCGCTGGCTTGATACTGTTCCTGGTACAGCGACAGGCTGACGTATTCTTCGTTCAAGTTGACACCCGACACGGCCTGCTGCGCTGCGGTCTTCTGCGCGATCAGATTCCCCTGCGCGATGGCAGCAGTCTTGATTTGCGCGGTCTGCACGCCAACGGTATTGACCACCTGGGAGAACATCTCGGTAATGTTCATCGTGCCGCGGCCCAACACCTTTGCAGTTTGCAGTTGCGCCAGCTTCAGGGCGTTCTTGCCGTTGCTGTCGCCGCCGGCGGCGTCAGCCGCGGCAATCTTGTCGGGATCCGTGATCAGCACTTGCAGGTCGCGGGCCGCGTCGCGCGTGGGGGACAAGGACCACTTGTCACCCGCCTGAGGCGGTGCATCGATCGTCAAGGTCACGCCCATTTCGGACCGCAGGTCGAGCGTCGCCGAGGGCGGCGTGCCGGTGGCCGGGCCGTTGTAGACTTGCGTGCCTTCCGGCATGCGCAACACCCGGTAAGAACTGCCATCGAACGAGATTTCGTAGTCTTTGGCGTTGATGTTGTTCAGATCGGTGAACTGACCGGAAATCTGCGCGTTGCCCTTGTTGTTCGCGTTCGGCACGCCCTGCGGGTTGCTGATGCCGAAGAAGTCCGTGCCGGGCTTGCCGCTTTGGTCGAGCCCTTGCTTATGCTGTTCGTTGAAGGACAAAGCCAGGCCTACCGCCATCTGGCCCAATTGGCTCTGCATGACGTCCAGGGACGATGCCCGGAACTGGAGCAGGCCGCCGAGCTTGCCGCCGGTCACTTCCGCATCATTCAATTCCACCGCAACCGTCTTGCCGGCGCCAGCAGGCAAGGTGTAGGCGATGACAGTACGGCTAGTATCCTGGGACGAAGACACCGCCTGCAAGGGGTAGATCGTATTGCCCGACAGCAGCGCCTGGCCACCGTTGGCCAGCGAAATGCTGATCTTGTCGCCTTGTTCGTAGGTGGTGACGCCCACCAACTGGTTCAGTTCCATCACCGCCTGGTCGCGCTGATCCAGGAGATCGTTCGGGGGGCTGCCGCCAGCCTTGCCCGTCGCCAGCGAAATCTGCTGATTCAAGTCGTCGATACGCGACAGATAGCTGTTGACCTGGTCGACCGTGGTCGTGATCTGCGCATTCAAACCCATGCGCTGGTTCTGCATTTCCGAATAAGCCGAACGGATCTGCGTGGCCAGGCTATTGGCTTTTCCCAACAGATCCTGGCGTGCGGCCGGGTCAGCCGGCTTGCTGGCGACCGTGTTCATGCTGGTAAAGAAATTGGTCAGGCCGGGAGCGATGCCCACCGTGCGGTCGGCAAACAGATTATTGATCTGCGAGACCTGGTCGAACTGGGTCTGAAGCTGGGCGCCGCTACCCTGCGCGCCGACCAGTTGCTTGTACAGGAAACTGTCGTAGCTGCGCACGACGGTGTCGACCTGCACGCCACGGCCGATGAAGCCGTTGCTGGTGGCCTGAGCGCCGGCGGTCGAAACCATGACGCGCTGGCGGTTGTACCCGGCCGTGGTGGCATTGTTGATATTGTGGCTGGTGGTGGCCAAGCCTGCCTGAGCGGCGTTCAGCCCGCCCAGTGCCAATTTATACATGTTCATGCTGACAATGCCCCGTATTTAACCGCTGATATGCCTGGATATCCAATTAACGGCAGGAGGTGATCGGAATTTAGAGTCCTTCCAGCATCTGGCGAGAAATTTCCACCTTGGATGCCGCGCCTCGCAGCTGGCTCATCACGCCGATCAATTTTTGCGCGTACTGCGGATCCGTCGCATAGCCCGCATCCTGGATCCGGCGCGCCGCCTCGATCTCGTTTCGCGCCTGCGTGACGCCCTCGTAGCGCGGGCTGTTGCCGATCAGCCGGGCGTAATCCGCGAACGATTCCTCGTAGGACGCGTAGGCGCGGAAAGGTTGCGTCACCTTTTTCGCGACGCCATCTTCGTATTCGGTGGTCAGCACGTTGACGACCTGACCCTTCCAGCTGGAACCCGCCTTGATGCCGAACAGGTTGTAGCTGGTGCTGCCGTCCTGGTGCTTAATCTCGCGCTTGCCCCAGCCCGACTCCAGCGCCGCCTGGCCCATGATCAGGCGGGCCGGCACGCCGCTTTGCTGGGAAGCGAGATTGGCGGCGCGCGACATTTTGGACACGAAAGCGACCACGTGGTCGGGCGCGCCTTCCGCGGCGGCCAGCGCCCGGTTCTGCGCGCTGTTGTTGCGCATCACATTCAACAGGGCCGAGACTTCGCGCGAGCCGGCCGAGCGGAAATCGAGATCCGAACCCTCTCCCAGGCGCTTGACGGCATCCGCGCCCAGCTCGCCAGGCGTGCCCTGCTGCATCTGCGCCAAGATGGCACCAGACAATCCGATGCCGGGCGACGCCAGATGCAAGGCCAGTTGCTCGTCCGCCATGGACTGCAGCATCTGCGTCTGCTGCGAGTCGAACAGCCCCTCCTTGGGCGTCGCCTCGCGCATGCGCTTGACCATCATCTGCAGGAACAGGGCCTCGAACTGCTTGGCGACCTGCTTCTGCTGCTCGGTCCCCTCAGGATCTTTCTTGACGTCGCGCTTCAAGTCCGACAGGCGGCCCATGTCGAAGACCGAATCCTGCCGGCTGGCGCCGCGCGCCGCATCATTGGTGTAGGCCATGGCCGTCAGATGATTTCCAGTTCGGCGCGCAAGGCGCCGGCGGTCTTCATGGCCTGCAGAATCGCCAGCAGGTCCTGCGGCGTGGCGCCCAAGGCGTTCAAGCCCTTGACCACGTCCGCCAGATTGGCGCTGGTGCTCACGCGCTGCAGGGAGCCGTTTTCCTGGCGCACCTCGATCTGGGTATTGGGCACCACTACGGTCTGCCCTTCCGTGAACGGCGTGTCAGGCTGAGACACCTGGTTCTGGCGATTGATGATGACCGACAGATTGCCGTGAGCCACGGCGGCCTCTTCGATCATGACGGTACGATTCATGACGACCGAACCCGTCCGGGCGTTGATGATGACCTTGGCCACGGTGGGCGCGCGCGTCACCTGCAAATCTTCGAGCTGCGACAGGAAACGCGCCTGCGACGCCTGGTCCATCGGCGTACGGACCTGCACCACGCGCCCGTCCAGGGCGGTGGCGGTGCCTTGGCCGAACTTGCGGTTCAACGCCATGGACACATTCTGCGCCGTGCCGAAATCGGTGTTGTTCAGTTCCACGTAAACGTAGCCGTCGCGCGAGAACGTGGTGGGCACGCCGCGCTCGACAATGGCGCCGGCGCTGATGCGTCCGCCGTTCAACTGGTTGATCTGCACGCTGGAACCGCCGGCGGAGGCGCCCGCGCCGCCCACCAGGATATTGCCCTGGGCGATGGCGTAGACCTGGCTGTCGGCGCCTTTGAGCGGAGTCATCAGCAACGTGCCGCCGCGCAGGCTCTTGGCGTTACCCATGGACGACACCACCACGTCCAGCGTCTGCCCCGGGCGGGCGAAAGCCGGCAGCGTGGTCGTGACCATGACCGCGGCCACGTTCTTCAACTGCATATTGCTGCCGGGCGGAACGGTGATGCCCAGCTGCGACAGCATATTGGTCAGACTTTGCTGCGTGAACGGCGTCTGCCGCACTTGGTCACCGCTGCCGTCCAGGCCCACGACCAGGCCATAGCCGATCAGCTGGTTGCCCCGCACGCCCTGGATTGAAGCCAGATCCTTGAGCCGTTCGGCGTGCGCCGCGCCCGCGCCGGCCACCAGCCCGACCGAAATGCAGACGCGCGCCAACAAGGACACCAAGGCGGATATCGGATTCGGTTGTTTCATGTTCAGAACGGCGAAGCGATCAGGAAGAAGCGTTGCAGCCAGCCCATGGTCTGGACTTCGTCCATGACGCCTTTGCTGCGGTACTCGATGCGGGCGTCGGCCACCTGCGTGGACGACACGGTGTTGGTGCCGGTGATGGAGCGCGGATCGACCACGCCGGAGAAGCGCACGAATTCGCTGCCCCGGTTGATGGCGATCTGCTTTTCGCCCGCGACCTGCAGGTTGCCATTGGACATCACCCCCACCACCGTGGTGGTGATGGTGCCGGTAAAGGCATTGTTCGCCGTGCTGTCACCCTTGCCCTGCGACACATTGCCGCCCTTGGCGTCGGTGTTCAAGTTGGCGTTGGCCCAACTGTCCATGAAGGACGGCGCAGCCGCGATGCCCAGGGAGGCGCTGCCGCTACGGTTGGTGTTGGTGGCGACGTTCTTGGAAGCGTTGGTCTTCTCGTTCAGGACGATGGTGACGATGTCGCCCACGTTGCGCGGCCGGCGGTCCTCGAACAAGGGATAGTTGCCGTATGTCGTAGGCTGATAGATCGAGCCCGTGGGCTGCGCCATGGCCGTAGGCGGAGGCGGCGGCGCCGCCGTCGTCGGCCCGGTCACGATGGGCTCGGGCGGGATCATGGCGCAACCGGCCACCAGCATAGCCAGGGCCGCACTCGATACCAGGCGCAGAACAGACATAAGCATCACAGTTGAGTCAAGCGAGCCAGCATTTCGTCCGAGGTCTTGACGGCCTTGCTGTTCATTTCGTACGCGCGCTGCGTGGTGATCATGTTGACCAGTTCTTCGGCGACGTTGACGTTGGAGGTTTCAACGTACTTCTGCATGATCGAACCGGCGCCATCCACGCCAGGCTGCAACAGGTTGGCGGGTCCCGAAGCGTCGGTTTCCAGATACAGGTTTTCACCTACGCTCTGCAACCCGGTGGGGTTGATGAACGTGGCGATCTGCAGCTGGCCGATCTGTACGTTGATGCCAGCGGCGCCGGGCTGCGTAACCGAAACGATGCCGTCGTTGCCGATGGAGATCGACAGCGCATTGTCGGGGATGTTCATCGGCGGCTGGATCACGTAGCCGCTGACGGTCGTCAATTGGCCGTTCTGGTCGCGTTGCAACGCGCCGTCACGGGTGTAGGCCTGGGTGCCGTCAGGCAGTTCGACCTGCAGGAAACCACGCCCATTGATGGCGATGTCCATCTCGCTGCCGGTGTTGTTCAGGTTGCCCGCAGTGTGGATGCGCTCGGTCGCGGCAACGCGCGCACCAGTACCCAGTTGCAGGCCCGACGGCAGCTGGGTGGCGTCGCCGACCTGGGCGCCGGGCTGACGCAGCGTCTGGTACATCAGGTCCTGGAACACGGCGCGGCCGCGCTTGAAGCCATTGGTCGAAACGTTGGCCAAGTTGTTCGAAATCACGTCCATGGAGGTCTGCTGACCTTCCAGACCCGTCTTGGCGATCCACAACGAACGCATCATGATGAAGTACTCCTGGTGTCGCGGCCCGGCCGCGCGCAAAAATTGTTTCTAGTTCAGTTGCCGTATCAGGCGCTTACCGACAGGATGCCGTTGGCGCGTTCGGCGTTGCGGTCGGACTGCTGGATCACCTGCATCTGCTGCTCGAAGCGGCGGGCGTTGGCGATCATGCCCACCATCGCCGCCATCGGATTGGTATTGCTGCCTTCCAGCACGCCCGACAACAGCCGCAGGCTGGGGTCGGCGGGTACCGGAGGCGCAGGCTGGCCATTGACGGGCGCCATGCGGAACACGCCGTCGTCGCCGTGCACCAGCTGCTCGTTCTGCGGGTTGGCCAGTTTGATCCGGCCCAGGTTCAGAATGTTGTTCGGCGCGTCACCGGCGCCGATGGCGGTAATGGTGCCGTCCGCGGTGATCGTCAGCGCAGCCTGGTCGGGTACGTCGATGGGACCGCCCTGGTCCGACAGCACGGGTTGACCGAGAGAGGTCTGCAACAGGCCATTGATGCCGACCTGCAGGCTGCCGGCGCGGGTGTAGGCCTCGCCTTGCGGCGTCTGCACGGCGATCCAGCCGCGCTCGCTGGACAACGCCACGTCCAGATCCCGGCCCGTGGTCTGCATATTGCCCATCTGGAAGCTGTTGCGCGGCGTGGACGCCACCGTCGAAACACGCGTGGGCAGACTCGTCCCGTCCGTGACGGGCACGGAACGGTACAGCGCGATCTGCTCGCGGAAGCCCGCCGTGTTCACGTTGGCCATATTGTTGGAAAGCGCGGCCTGATGCTCGGTGATGCGCGCCGCGCCATTCATGGCGGTGTAGATGATACGGTCCATTGCCTATTCCGTCGGTGTCGTCTCGTGCCTGCCGGGCTTACTTCAGGTTCATCAGGACTTGCATGATTTCGTCCTGGGTCTTGATGGTCTGCGAGTTGGCCTGGTAGGTGCGCTGGGCAATGATCATGTTGACCAGTTCCTTGCTCATGTCGACGTTGGACGCTTCGGTAGCCTGGCCCACGACCCGGGACAGGCCGTTGGTGCCGGGCTGGCCCAGGATGGGCTGACCCGAAGCGGCCGTCTCAGTCCAGGCGTTGTTGCCCACAGGCTGCAGGCCCTGCAGGTTGGAAAAGTCCGCCAGCACGATAGTGCCAACGACCTGGGTCTCGCCGTTGGTGTAGCTGGCTACCAGGCTGCCGTCGGCACCGATGTTGATGCCGCTGAATTCACCCGAGGTGTAGCCGTCAGGTTTGGCCACCAGCTTGTAGGCGCTGCCGTATTGGGTGGTGCCTGCGTAGTTCATCGCGATGTTGATCGGATCGGCGGGCGTGGCGCCGCCCCCCGGGGCGGCGAACGACAGGTTCACCACCGGCGCGCTGGTCATCACGCCGGCTTTGTTGAACGTGAACTTCTGGGGATTGCCCCAAACGCCCGCTGCTTCAGTGGTAGGCGCCATGGCCTGGCCGTCCATTGTGTAATAGACGTCGTAGATGCTGTTGCCCGCCGCGTCCGCCGGACGCTTCACGAAGTACTGCATGACCTGGTGGGAATTGCCCAACGAGTCGAACACGGTCATCGGCGACGCGTTCGTGTAGGTGCTGGACAGCTTGGGGTCGAACGGCTTGCCGGTTTCGACCACGGCCGCCACGTACTCGGTGAACGATGCCATTTTCGACAGATCGCCGGTGACAACGCCCGTGGCGCTCACCGTCACACTATCCGCACCATTCGTAAAAGTACCGGCGGGGGGCAACCCACCACCCGGGGGAACCGTATCCACCAGCGTGGCGACGCCGGTAGCGTCGCGAGTGAAGGAATACACGGTGCCGGGGGCCGCGCCCAACGTGACCGTTCCAGGGACTGGAGCCTTGGTTTGCGTATCCACCTCGTAGATGACCTTCGCATTGGCATCCAGGTTCGCCACGGTCGTTCCCGTCGACGTCGCCTTGGGCGCCACGTTGGCCGTCGGAAGCTGCAATTCCACCGGATTCGCCCCGATCGCGCCCGCCGGATAGCCCGTCATGCGATAGCCCTGCGCGTTCACGATGAAGTTGTTCTTGTCGACCATGAACTCGCCGTTGCGGGTGTACATCACGGCGCCGCTTTGGTCGGTGACGCGGAACATGCCTTTGGCGCCATCGATCGCGATGTCGTACTCGCCGCCACCGCCGTTCACCGCCCCTACCGTGAAGCGCTGGCTGATGCCGGCAACCTTCACGCCCAGGCCAACGCGCGAACTGGCATAGACGTCAGCAAACGACGCAGTCGACGACTTGAAGCCGACCGTGCCGGAGTTGGCGATGTTGTTGCCGATGACGTCCAGGTTCTGCGCTGCGGCGTTCAAGCCGCTCAATCCTTGTCCGAAACCCATGTTTGTTCTCGCTAATCTTTAACTAGGGGAAGCCGCCGCCCATGCGCCGGCACCAATGCATTGCGCCAGCTTCAGGCGCCGATCACCTTGCGCACGTCCAGCATGCTGGTCTGGCCTTCCAGGCCCAGATCCAGCCTCAGGCCTTCAGTGGAGTACGCGACGCTCTTGACCTGGCCGTAGCTCAGGACTTCCGCATTCACTTTCTTGCCGTCGGCATCCGTGGCCAGGACGGACACGGTGTACGCGCCCGGTTCCAGCACCACGCCGTTATCGTTCTTGCCATCCCACGACAACGTGTACACGCCGGGCTTCTGGTCCTTCGTTTCGATCGTGCGCACGACCGCGCCGTTCGAGTCGGAAATGCGGATCTGCACCTTCTGGGCATCGCCCTGCAGGTCCAGACCATAAGGCGTGACGACACGGGCCTCGGGATGTTCCGCATCCACGCCGGACTTGATCTTGGAACCAGGGATCAGCACGCCCTTGCCTATCATGGCCACGGCGTTCATCGACTGAGACACGTCGATCTGGCCGCTGATGGCGAGCATGGTGTTCTTCAGGTTGGTGATGCCTTCCACCGTGGAGATCTGGGCCAGCTGGGAGGTCAGCTCGGCGTTTTGCATCGGATTCAGGGGATCCTGGTTCTGCAGCTGCGTGACCAGCAGTTTCAGGAACTGGTCCTGCAGGCCTTGCGCCGTGCTGCTGCTATTGGCGCCAGTTTGAGCCAGGCCCAAGCCGGTTTTGCTCGTCGATTGGTCGATAGTGGTCATGGATTAACTGGTTCCGGAAATTAGGACTGGCCGATGGTCAGGGTCTTCTGCATCAACGCCTTGGCGGTGTTGAGCACTTCCACGTTTGCCTGGTAAGAGCGCGAGGCCGCGATCATGTTCACGGTTTCGGCCACCGGGTCGACGTTGGGCATGCTGACGTAGCCCTGGGCGTCGGCCATGGGGTGCTGCGGGTCATAGACCTGCTTCAAGGGAGACTGGTCTTCGACCACGCCAGCCACGCGCACTCCGCCGATCTCCTGGCCCAGCGCCTGACCGGCCGGGGGATTCACCTGGAATACCACCTGGCGGGCGCGGTAGGGTTTGCCGTCGGGGCCGACCACGCTGTCGGCGTTGGCCATGTTGCTGGCCGCCACGTTCATGCGCTGCGATTGCGCGCTGAGCGCCGAACCAGCGATATCGAAAATGCTCAACAAGGACATTGCCTGCCGCTCCCTTTAAAGAATCATTCCTGAATTGCGGCCATCATGGTCCGGATACGGCCAGACAGCATCTGCATCGTGCTTTGGTAATGCAGGGTGTTATCCGCGAACTGCACCCGTTCGATGTCCATGTCCACCGTGTTTCCATCCATGCTGGGCTGGTACGGCAAGCGGTACAGGAGGTCGGTCGGCCCCTGGGATACGGCCTTGGCCGGAATATGGCGCGCGGACGTCAGCGTGAGCGAGGTATCGGGCAAGCGTTTGGTGCCTTCCATGGCGTTGGCCATGGCCGTCTTGAAGTCGAAATCGCGCGCCTTGTAGTTGGGGGTATCGGCGTTGGCGATGTTCGACGACAGCACTTCCTGGCGTTGCGCGCGCAGCCCCAGGGCCTGCTGGTAAAACCGGAAATCTTCATTGAGCCTGTCTAGCATCGGGGCGCCTTGGTGCGTTGCAATTCGGACAAAACAAGGGACCGGACAGACCGTTATCCCATTGGATGACGGCATCATAGGGGCCGGGGAGGCGACACAATCAGCCAAATAACCCGCCATTTCTCATCCAATTCACGTATTGCCGAATGCCGCGGACTTCTACAATTCCTCCATCATGAAAATATCCGCACCCCGACTCCGCGCGCGCGCCATCTGCCTGGCCGCCCTGCTGCTGCCCCTGGCTGCCGCGCAGGGACAGGAAGCGGCGACTCAGGCTCCCGAGGCCATCGCCCTTGCGGCGCAGACCTATCTACTGGACCAACTGGCTGGCCTGCCCGGGCAGCCTTCGGTAGCGATCGATCCTCCGCGCGCAGAACGCCTGACGCCTTGCGACGCCATGTCCCCGTTCATGCCATCTGGCATGAAGCTGCGCTCGCGCATGACGGTCGGGATACGTTGCAACGCGCCCAAACCATGGACGGCTTATGTCCAGGCGACAGTCAGCGTCCCGGGCCACTATTACGTCGCCGCTCGCATGATTGCCGCCGGACAGGCCCTGACACCGGACGACCTCGCCCCTAGGGACGGCGATCTGGTCACCCTGCCCCCGGGCGCGATCACGGATCCACAGACCGTGGTAGGCATGACCGCCGTTCACCGGATCAACGCCGGGCAAGCGGTGCGGGGCTCCGGGTTGCGCAACGCACAATCGGTGATCCGGGGCGCCAATGTCCGCATCAACGCTCGCGGCAAAGGTTTCGTAGTCAGCAGCGAAGGCCAGGCGTTGGACAACGCTGCGCCGGGCGCCACCGTACAGGTGCGGACCGCGGGCGGCCAAGTGGTCAGCGGCGTGGTGCGCAATGCCGGCCTGGTCGAAATACAACTGTAATTATTGTTACATATTGCATTGCACCAGGAAACCGCCCTCCCCTAAAGTTCCGTCCGGCCCTGCCGTTACAGAGGCATAAGTAGGCGAATCCGTCGCACAACCGACCCAGGACGCCCTGCGGAGATAATCTTGAAGATCAATTCCACCACCAACCGCCCCCTTTCGGCTGACGCCGTCGCGCCCCGCGCTGACTCGGCGGTTGCCCAGGCCTATGGCGCCGGCAGCGCCAGCGGCTCCAGCAGCTCGCAGGTGGCGCTGAGTTCGGCATCGCGCAAGCTGTTGGCGCTGCAGAACGGATCCAATGACATCAACGTCGAACGCGTGGCCGCCATCCGCGCCGCCATCGCTTCGGGTCAGCTCAAGATCGACACGGGCCGCATCGCGGACAGCCTGATCGCCAGCGCCCGAGACCTGTTGAAGTAACCCGCAACCTTCCGATCCGAGCAGCATGACCATGAGCACCGTAGACGCCCTGCAATCCTGCATGCAGCAGGAAGACACTCTGATCACCGAGTTCTCGACCGTTCTGGAAGAAGAGACTGAAGTGCTGGTGGGGCTGGGAACCGTCGGTGTGCTGCAGGAAATTACGGAGCGCAAGGGCGGCCTCGCCCGCAAGCTCGTGGATCTGAGTCAGGTCCGTGATTCCCTGCTCGCAGAAATTGGGTTGCCGGCTGGGCACACCGGCACCGAACAAGCAGCCGTTCTGCACCCGCAACTGTCGGGCGTGTGGCAATCCCTGCTAAGCAAATCGGCGGCCGCCAACGAAATCAACCTGCGCAACGGCGCCCTCATCGACGTTCACCTGCGCTATACGCAGCAATCGCTGGACGCCCTGCGCAATGTGGGTGCGGCTGGCGGAGCTCCGTCCACGTACGATGCACGCGGCCGCGGCGCCCGTGGCACCCCTGGCCGCAAGCCTATCGTTGCCGGCTGAACTGCGGTACGGGCCGAATCAGCGCTGATTGATCGGCTACTGGACGGACGCCGCGCACGCGCCGTCCTTCCGCCAGAATCCCAGCCCTGAGCTCCTGCAATCGGACTACGGCGGCCATTGTCACTACGCCGCCGTCATCTCCAGCATCGCGTACATCTTCAACAAGGCCACCGGCAGCACACGGCCGGACAGCTTGCGGTCCGTTCCCATGATGCCTGACAGAGGGGCGCGCACCATATCCGCCCCAGCTGTATGCGCCAACTGCCAGCAGGCCGCGCCCATCTGGCCCGCCATCAGCGATTGGCGTGCCAACGCGTCAGCGCCATCCACGGCGGGCAAGGCCTGCCATGCGCTCGCCATATAGCGAAAGCCCGCCTTGGCCTCATCCTGCAACACCAGCCAGCGCGCCACGGTAGCGGCGTCTGCCTGAGACGCAGGAAGATTGGTCATGCCGAACAATTGTCCCGCCACCTCGCCGCTGACCGTATCGATCAAGCGTGCACAGACCAGCCTCACAGGTTCGCCGCCGCTGCGGCCCGGCAACGTCACTTCCGTGCCGGAGGCCCACAACGCCAGCGGCACACGCTTGCCACCCTGCACGGTGTGCAGCCCCGGCATATCCCCGGGCTGACCGACCGGCAGATAGCCCACGCTCTTGCCCACGGCATTCAGATTGGTCGGGCAGTCATCCTGGATGACACGCTGGCCGCCGGCGCTACGCGCCACCCAGGCGACGCCTTGTTCGCTCAGGGTCGGCCACAAGGCGGCGGTGCCGGCTTCCAGCATGTGCACGACGGGCACGCGCGCCAGTTTTTCGGCCAGCCAGGTCACGCGCGTCTGCAACGCCAGGGCCGCATCCGGCTGGACGGGCGCCGCCGGCGCGAATGAGGACAGCATGCCGTGCGGCAACACTAGCTGCTGCGCGGGTGCCGCCAGGGCGGTCCCGCGATCGCTCATCAGCAGCGCGCCCAGCAGTGCACCTCCCGGCAACCCCTCGCCCGTCAAGGAGGCTTTGCCGTGCACGGCAAGCAGATGCCGCCCGCAGACGGAGGAAAATTCGCGGCGCGCCATCGCCAAAGGCTCGTCACCCAGCGCGGCGAGGCCTGCGCCAGAACCATCCCCGACATAGCCACGCCAGGATGCGCGAGCCTGCACGCAGGCCGGGTCGCTTTCAAGCCAGGCAATGGCATCGTCCAGATTCTGCGCGGCCTCGATGGAGCCTGCGCCGCCTTGCGGCCGCAAGATGGCCGATGCCAGCAATTGCCGCTTGCGGACAGGATCCGCACTTTCGGGTTCCCGCGACGCGGACACCAGTGTCGCCAGGTCGGCCTCGCTAGGGGTGTATAGCGCGCGGGCGCGCTCGACCATCGAGAAAGCGCGGTCGATCAGCACGTCGGCGCGAGCCAGCTCCATGTGTTCAGGCACCTTTTGCCCGACCGACATGTAATGGATCGGCAAACGATGACGGATGGCCGTATCCAGCGCGGCGCCCAGGCGGGTGGCCTCGTCCAGCTTGGTAATGATGCAGCCGGCGACATCCTCGCCCACGCCATTGCGATACGCATGCGCCACTTCATCCAGCGTGTCGCCCTGGCTGGCCGCGTTGAGCACCAGCAGCCGGCGCACCGGCTTGCCCGCATTGCACAGCATGGCCGCCTGCTCCGCCACCTGGCGGTCGCGCTGGCTGATGCCGGTGGTATCGATCAGCACGATCTTGCGGCTGCCCAACTCAGCCAGGATGCGGCGCAGCTCGCCTGCATCGCGCACCGAATGGGCGGGCACGCCCATCAGGCGTCCGTAAATCTGCAACTGTTCCAGCGCGCCGATCCGGAAATTGTCGGTGGTCAGCATCGCGACCTGCTCGCGGCCCTCGCGCGCCACGCAACGCGCGGCCAGCTTGGCCAGCGTGGTCGTCTTGCCCACCCCGGTCGGGCCGACCAGGGCGTATACGCCGCCGGCCAGGAACTCATCTTCGGAACGCAGCACCGGGAGGTGGGTCACCAGCTCGTTGCGGGCCCAGCTCAGCGCCGCTTCCGGCGTCATTCCTTCCGGGAGGCGCTCCACCAGGGTGCGCACCAGCTTGGTGCTGAACCCCGCGTCCAGCAGGCTGCGGAACAGCGCCGCGCCCGCGGGTTCTCGGCCCGGTCCTTGGCGGCCACCCCAGAGCAGGCCGTCCATGCGGCTTTCCAGAGCGCCACGCAGTGCGCTGATGGCGTCCTGCAATCCCGCTGCGGCGTCAGCCGGCATCGCCGCAGGCGGCAAAACCGGCGGTTGGCGCAACGGCGCATCCGGCATGCGGGCCATCGTAGGCGCGGGTGCCGGTTGAGGGGCGGCCGGCGTGTAAGGCGCCGGTGCCGGTTGGGGCGTGGCTGGCGTATAAGCCGCAGGCGCCGGAGCCGCGCTTGCAGGCACGCCCGAATAGGCAGCGGCAGCCGCCGGAGCCTGCCCCGCGGGCGCAACAGCATACGCGGATGATGCCGCAGGAGCGCCAGGCGCGGCAGCGGATGCGGCGGACTGATCAGCGGGGACCTGGCGCAACGGCGGCAGGGATGGCAATTCAACCCGCACGGGCGCCGCCCGCTGGGGCGCTATAGGAGCAGCCTGGGGCGCTTCATCTTCAGGCTGTGTCGAAGATGCGTAAGCGGTCTGGTATGCGGCGATCGAACGCGACGGCGCCGCGTATCCGCCCTGGGGCATCACGGGCGCGGGCGCACGTCCTGCCTGCTCAGACGCATCGAAGCGCATGCCTGCCGGCGCGCCCGCAGGTGGCAGCGGCCGCGCTTCGAGCGGCCGGACGGGCGCAGCTTCCTGGCGCGGCGCGGGCTCGTGGGCGGCATCGTCAAAAGCGCCTTCGACGGTAGCCAGCACCTCGACGCCGCCATCGACGCTACGGTTCGACACGATCAGCGCGTCCGGTCCCAGCACCTGCCGGACCTGGCGCATCACATCGCGGCTGTTCGCCCCGAAAAATCGGCTTATCTTCATGCCCCATTACCTCCGCCGATCAGCGCGGTAACACGCACCATGCGCTCATCGGGTATTTCCGTATTCGACAACACGCCCAGCTGCGGCAGATGGTGCCGCAGGAAGCGCGACAAAGGCGCACGCAAGACCGGAGGCACCAGCAACACCGGCGCATTGCCTTGCGATTCCTGGCGCTCGACCGCGGCCTGCGCTTCGCGCAACAACGTATCGGCCAACCCGGGTTCCAGGCCGCCGCTGGTTGTCATCGCCTGCGAAAGCACACGCTCGAGTTTCACGTCCAGGCCGATTACCCGCAGCTCGCCCTCTCCCGGGAACCATTGCTGGGTAATGGCGCGGCCCAGCGAACGGCGCGTCAGCGCGATCAGTTCGTTGATGTCGGGCTGGCTGCCGGTGCCGGCGGCCAGCGCCGCCAGGCGCGGACCATGTTCGGACAAGGTATCGATGATGGTGCGCATGTCGCGGATCGGCACTTCTTCCGACAGCAGGCCCTGCAGCACCTTCTGCAGCGCCGTCAGCGACAGGGTCTTGGGCACCAGGTCCTCGACCAGCTTGGGCGCGTCGCGTCCAATGCGGTCCAGCAATTGCTGCACTTCCTGGCGGCCCAGCAGATTGGAACCGTGACGGTGCATCAGGTGATTCAGGTGCGTCGCGACCACGGTGCCGGCATCCACCACCGTATAGCCCGCCACCTGCGCCTGATCGCGCAGGCTGCCGTCGATCCACAGCGCCGGCAAGCCGAAGGCGGGATCGGTCGTGGGCGTGCCCTTGATCTGCACGGTCACGCCGCCCGGGTCGATGGCCAGCCACTGGCCCGGCATGGCGACGCCGTGGCCGACCTCCACGCCGGACAGCAGGATGCGGTAATCGTTGGGCTTGAGTTCCAGGTTGTCGCGGATATGCACGACCGGCGGCAAAAAGCCCACGTCCTGAGCGAATTTCTTGCGCAGGCTGCGGATCCGGTGCAGCAGCTCCCCGTTTTGGGCATGATCCACCAGCGGGATCAGGCGGTAGCCGACCTCGAGGCCCAGCTGGTCCACCATGGACACGTCGTCCCAACTGGCCTCGGCCGCCGCGGCCTGAGCCTGCGTAACGGCCTGTGGCGGCACCTCGGCCGCCGCGGCCGCCGCCGCAGTTTGCCGCTTGTACAGCATCCAACCGCCCCAGCCCAGCGCGCCGGCCAGGGTCAGGAACGCAACGTGCGGCATGTTGGGGATCAGGCCCATGATGCCGACGATGCCGGCCGTCAGGAACAGCACGCTGGGGTTGGAGAACAGCTGGCTGAGAATCTGCTGGCCGATGTCCTGGTCGGTCGATACGCGCGATACCACCACGCCCGCGGCGGTGGAGATCACCAGCGCCGGGATCTGCGCCACCAGGCCGTCGCCGATGGTCAGCAGCGTGTAGACGCGCGCCGAATCACCCATCGACATGTCATGCTGGGCCACGCCCACGATCAGGCCGCCGATGATGTTGATCGCCATGATCAGCAGGCCGGCGATGGCGTCGCCCCGCACGAACTTGCTGGCGCCGTCCATCGAGCCGAAGAAGTCGGATTCCTGAGAGACTTCCGCGCGGCGCTTGCGCGCCTCGTCTTCGCCGATCAGGCCGGCATTCAGGTCCGCATCGATCGCCATCTGCTTGCCCGGCATCGCGTCCAGGGTGAAGCGCGCGCCCACCTCGGCGATACGGCCCGCGCCCTTGGTGATGACGATGAAGTTGATGATGGTCAGGATCACGAAGACGATGATCCCCACGGCGAAGTTGCCGCCGACCAGGAAGTGGCCGAAGGCCTCAATGACCTTGCCCGCAGCGTCGGGCCCGGTATGGCCATGGAGCAGCACCACGCGGGTGGAGGCGACGTTCAACGACAGGCGCAGCAGCGTGGCGAACAGCAGCACGGCCGGGAATGCCGCAAAATCCAGCGGCTTGCGCGTGAACATGGCCACCAGCAGGATCATCACCGACAACGCGATGTTGAAGGTGAACAGCAGGTCGAGCAGGAACGTGGGCAGGGGCAAGACCATCATGCCCAGCACCATCACGATCAGGATCGGCCCTGCCAGCAGCCGCGCATGCGTGGCCCCGTTACTCTTCAACATGGTGAGCAAAGCGCTCATTCCTTAAGCTCCTTGTGCTGCGGTTTTGGCTTGCGGGTCCAGCTCGACCGGCACGGGCAACCGGGTCGGGGCCGTCGGTTCGGCGCCCCAACCGGCCCGCCAGGAGCGCAGCTGGAAGACCCACGCCAGCACTTCTGCCACCGCGGTGTAGAGTTCGGACGGAATTTCCTGCCCAATCTCCACGTGTTGATGCAATGCGCGCGCCAGGGGCGGCGCTTCCAATGTCGGGATGCGGTTCTCGGCGGCAAGCTCGCGGATCTTGGCCGCGATCAGGCCCGTACCCTTGGCCAGCACGCGCGGCGCGCCGCTCTTTTCCTCGTCGTACTTGAGAGCCACGGCGTAGTGCGTGGGGTTGGTCACCACCACGTCCGCCTTGGGCACTTCCGCCATCATGCGGCGGCGCGCCGCCTGGCGCTGCTGCTGCCGGATGCGCGCCTTCACGTGGGGGTCGCCTTCGCTTTCCTTGTGCTCCTGGCGCACGTCTTCCTTGGACATGCGCAGCTTCTTCAGGTGGCTCCAGATCTGCCACGGCACGTCCAGCATGACGATGACCATCAGCGAAGCCACGATGAAGGCGCAGCACATCGCCACCAGCGTCAGCGCCTTGATCAGCGCCGCCGACGGCGCCACGTGCATCAGGCTGAGCATGTCGTCGTGGTAGCGCCAGATGACCCAGACCGCCACCCCGCCGACCAGCGCGGCCTTGGCCAGCGCCTTGATCAGCTCCACCACCGTCTGCGACGAGAACATCCGCTTCACGCCCGCAATGGGGCTGAGCTTGGAGAAATTGAACTGCAGGGGCTTGCCCGAGATGACGATGCCGCCCAAAAGCACGCTGGACAGCACCGCGATGACAGCCAGCAGCCCGAAAATCGGCAGCAGCACCAGCAAGGCCTCGCCGAAACCTTCGACCGCGCGTTCGACCATCACGCCGGGATCGAGGACGATACGCTGATCAAACGCCAGGCCGTTTCGCAACACGCCGCTCAGGGTCTGGTAGAGCGAACTGCCGCCCACCCAGATGGCGCCCACGCCCGCCGCCAGCATCATGAACGTTCCCAATTCGCGGGAACGCGCAATCTGCCCCTCCTCGCGCGCCTTTTCCAGGCGCCTGGGAGAGGCGGCTTCGGTTTTTTCGAGGTCGCTTTCTTCGGCCATGCTCTGCGGTATTGTCGCGGCTCGCGGATTATGGAATGACGAGCTGCCCGCCGAGATTCTAGGAGGCCCAGGGGCTCGGCGATAAGCCAAGAAACGGGGGGAAAGCGGCGCTATTCCCGGATGCGTTTCAGGCAGCGCGTTCCAGGCCCGCCCGGAACGCGCCCGGCCCCGGGCGGGCCAGCGGCGTCAGCCGCCCGTGGCGACCGCCAGCCGGTCTGCCTCGCCCTCTCCGGCCGCCGCTTGGAAGCGGCCGAAATCCAGGCCAATCCGCACCGCACCCCAATGTTCCGACCCCAGATAGACCGGAATGGATATGTCATTGACGATTTCGCCCGTATCGCGGGAATAGGTCTGCAGCAGCATTCCGCCGGTATTGGTCGCCAGGCGCAAGCCCACCGGATCATCGAAGATGCGCTTATTGCGCACCCGCAGGATGTCCTGCTTCGGATCGCCGGTAGGCGCCTGGGAAAAGCGGCGATTGTGGGCCGGCGCGTAACCCCGGCCGTCCACCAGGATCGTGTAGATCCCGCCCGGCACGCCATCCAGCACGCTATCCAGCAGCTGCGTCACCGTCTCGTCGATCTGCCGGTCGTAACTGGTGTGGTAGCGCGCGGGTTCGCTGCCGGGAATGCGCCGGTAGTGGCGGTCGAACACGTCCGCTCCGCGGCTCCTGGCGTCTTCCAGCAGGTTGACGGCGGCATCCCGGAAGGCTTCGAGAGCCTGGGACAGGCCGTCAAAAGCGGTATTGCCGGTGCGCATGTCGGCCAGCACCTCCTGCACGCTTTCCGTCTGGCGGCGGATGCGGTCGATTTCGCCGGACATATGGCCCACGCGTTTCAGCACGTCGGCGCTCAGCGCGGCAATCCGCCCCACCTCTTCGCTCATGCCGTGGTTGGTCGAGTCCACCTCGCCGATGGCCTGAACGACGTCGCCGACCTGGCGGTTCATGCTGTCGAAGTCGCGCACGAAACGCTCAAAGCCTGAGCATGTCCGATCCAGCACTACGCCGGAAGCGTTGACGTCCTCGCGCAGCGTGCCGGTCTGATGCTGGGTCGTCTCCACCAGCTCCAACATCTCGGCGGTATGTCGGCCGATATCGCTGGTGGCCGAGTTCACGCGTTCGGCCAGCCGCCCGACCTCGCTGGCGACCACCGCGAACCCCCTTCCCGCGTCCCCTGCCCGGGCCGCCTCGACCCCGGCGTTCAAGGCCAGGAGCTGAGTCTGCAGGGCGATCTCCTTGATCAGCTTGCTGATGTCGCCGACCGACTGGGCGCGGTCCGTCAGTTGCCCGACCACCTCGGTGAATGAAGCCATCTCCCGCGTCATGCGCTCTACCCGCGCCTTGACGTCCGACAGTTCGGCCAGCGCCTGCTGCGCCGCGTGCAGATTCTGCCCCGACACCTCGGCAATCTCGCGCGCATGGGTGGATGTTGATGTCGACAAGGCGGCGATTTGCGCGCCGCTGGCGGCGAGCGCCTCAGCAGCCCGCGCCTGCTCCTGCGCCAGGATCGAGCAATGGCCCGCCTGGAACTGCGTGCGCGCGGCATTCAGCGCGATTTCTATGCTGGACTGGCGTACGGTCATGATGCGGCTGCGTATGCGCGTCATGAAACCGTACAGCGGCCAAACAGCCGGACTGATGGATAGCGTGCGTTCCGACAGTGTCGCGTCGCCGCGATTGAGCCGCCGCAACAACCGCCACATGCCGCCCAGGCGGAATACGGATCTGGCCATGATCAACCTCCTTGTGCCGGCCCGGATCGCCTTCTATGGGCATCCGTTGCCTGGCGCGCATTGCGCGCCATGATTCACGCTGCACAGCCCCTGATTATTGTTCTGGAGGGGAGTCTATCCATGAGGCGCTCTTTGCGCCCTTAGGGACTACCTTCATGCGGACTACCTTCATGCGCGGCGGCACCACCAGGAAAACGCGCCGCCGGAGACCCTGTCCGGCGGCGCGGCTCCCGGCTAGAAGCCCAGGCTGGCCAGCAGGTCGTCGACCTGATCCTGGCTGGTCACCACGTCGGTCTTGCCTTGCGGACTGATCTGCGGCCCGTTGAGCAGGCTGTTCGCTTCGTCGCGACGTTCTTGCGGGACGTTGTCCAGCAGCACCTGCAGCAGTTCGCGCTCGATCGCGCCCACCACGTCCATCATGCGCATGATGACCTGGCCCGTGAGGTCCTGGAAATCCTGCGCCATGATGATTTCCATCAGCTGGGATTGCGTCTGCTGCGCCTGTTTCGGCACATCCTGCAGGTAGGCGCGGGTGTCCTTCACCAGTTCGCGCGCCTCGGGCAGTTCCAGGGGTTGGTCGTACCACTGCTGCCAGCGCGCATCCAGCGCCTGCGCCGAACGCGACAGGCCGTCCTGGATGGGACCGGCTTGCTCGGTGGCGTTCAAGACGCGGTTGGCGGCCTGCTCCGTCATCTGCGCCACGTAGCGCAGACGATCGCGGGCGTCGGGAATGGCGTTGGCGGCGTCCTTGATGGCCTGATCCAGCCCCAGCTCGCGCATGCTGTCGCGCAGCATGCGCGTCAGCGACGCGATGCGATGGATCAGGTCGGGGGATTCGCCCGGGCTCTCATGTTCCGTCGTGCTCATGGCTCACCTCAACCGGCGATTTTCTCGAAGATCTTGTTGAGCTTCTCTTCCAGCGTCGCCGCCGTGAAAGGCTTGACCACATAACCGTTGGCGCCGGCCTGGGCCGCGGCAACGATGTTTTCCTTCTTGGCCTCGGCCGTCACCATCAGCACGGGCAGCGAAGCCAGCGCTGCGTCGGCGCGGATCTGCTTGAGCATCTCCAGGCCGTCGAGATTGGGCATGTTCCAGTCGGACACCACGAACTGGAAACCGCCGTTGCGCAGCTTTTCCAGGCCGATGGCGCCGTCTTCGGCTTCATCCACGTTCTCGAAACCCAGCTCCTTGAGCAGGTTGCGGATGATCCGCCGCATGGTGGGGAAGTCATCCACCACCAGAATCTTCAGGCCCTTGTCTACCATCTTCTACTCCAGAAAAAATTTAGCTTGGACCGATCGGGGAGCCTTGCGCGTCAGACGCGGTGCCCGCGATCGCCCAGGCGAGTCAGAATGCGTTCGCTTATCGCCGACAACGAAACCACTTCATCCGCGGCGCCCAAGGCGATCGCTTCGCGGGGCATGCCGAAGACGACGCAACTGGCCTCGTCCTGCGCAATCGTGTGGGCGCCCGCGCGGTGCATGGCCAACATGCCGGCAGCGCCGTCCTTGCCCATGCCGGTCAGGATGACGCCGATGGCGTTCTTGCCGGCGGCGACGGCGGCCGAATTGAACAGCACGTCCACCGACGGACGGTGGCGGTTGACGGGTTCGCTGGCTTCAAGTTCGATCACGTAGTTGGCGCCGCTGCGGCCCAAACGCATGTGCATGTCGCCGCCCGGCGCCAGATAAACGTGCCCGGGCAGTACGCGGTCGCCATGCACGGCTTCGCGGACGGTCACGGCGCACAGGGCGTCCAGGCGCTGCGCGAAGGAACGCGTGAAACCCGCCGGCATGTGTTGCGTAATCAGGATGGCCGGGCTGTCGGGCGGCAGCGGCTGCAGCACCTCGCGGATCGCCTCCGTGCCCCCCGTGGACGCGCCGACGATCACCAGTTTTTCCGAGCTGGCCAGCGGGCGGCGCAACATGGGTGCGGGTGCGGCGGGCGCGGCATGCGCCGTGGGCGCGCGCAGCTTGGCGCGCGAGGCGGCGCGTATCTTGTCGGCGATGATCTCGGTGTACTCGAGCAGGCCGTCGCGGATGCCCAGCTTGGGTTTGGTGACGAAGTCGATCGCGCCCAGTTCCAAGGCCCGCAGCGTGATTTCGCCGCCGCGTTCGGTCAGCGACGACACCATCACCACCGGCATGGGACGCAGGCGCATCAGTTTTTCAAGGAAATCCAGCCCGTCCATGCGGGGCATTTCCACGTCCAGCGTCAGCACGTCGGGGTTGTGGCGCTTGATGAGTTCGCGCGCCACCAGTGGATCGGGCGCGGTTGCGACCACCTCCATGTCCGGCTGGCTGTTGATGATCTCGGTCATCAGGCCACGCACCAATGCCGAATCGTCCACACACAAAACGCTAATTTTCTTCATTTTTTGCTGCCTCGTCCCGCTCAGGACCTGCCCGCGCATTCATAGACGGTCTGCCCGCGCAGACGAAAATCCCGGCTGATGTAGGTGAAGTTTTCGGAATGGCCGGCAAACAGCAAGCCACCCGGCTTGAGCAGCGGCACAAACCGCTCCAGGATCCTGGCCTGGGTGGGTTTGTCGAAATAGATCATGACGTTGCGGCAGAAGATCACATCGAACTGTTCATTGATCTGCCAAGCCGGCGCCAAGAGATTCAGGGTCTCGTAGCGGACCATGTCAGCGATTTCCGGGCGCACCCGCACCTGCCCTTCGTTGGCGCCGCGGCCCTTCAGAAAGAAACGCCGCAGACGCTCGCCGTCCATTTTGTCCACGCGCTCGGCCGGATAGACTCCAGCCCGCGCGCGGTTGAGCACATTGGTGTCGATATCGGTGGCCAGCACCGAACTTGCGCTGGCCCTGGGGCCCAGCGCTTCCACCAGCGTCATGGCGATCGAATACGGCTCTTCCCCGGTGGAGGCCGCACAGCACCACACCGACACCGGACCGCCACGCCGCTTGGCGAAGTCGGCCAGGATGGGAAAGTGATGGGCTTCGCGGAAGAAAGCGGTCAGGTTGGTCGTCAATGCGTTGACGAAATCTTCCCACTCGGCCGCATTCGGCTCATTTTCCAGCTGGTCCAGATAGCTGCCGAAATCCTGCATGCCCAGCGCACGCAGGCGCCGGGCCAAGCGGCTGTAGACCATTTCGCGCTTGTGCGTGCCCAACGAAATGCCCGCGTAGGCGTGGATCATCTTGCGCACGCGCGAAAAGTCCGCATCGCGAAAATCGAATTGGCGTTCCACCGAAATGGACGGCGCCTGGGTTGCCGCTGCTGTAGCCACTGCTATCCTCAGTGCCCAAGCGCAAGCGCGTCAGGCGCCTGCAAACGTGTATCGTCGCCGGAAGAACGCGCCGACGACAGGCGCTGGGCCGGAACTTCGATGACCTCGCCCGCATTGATCTTGAACACGGATACCGCTTCGGCTAGGCGTTGTGCCTGTTCCTGCAGGGAACCCGCGGCAGCCGCCGCCTCTTCCACCAGCGCCGCGTTCTGCTGGGTCACCTCGTCCATCTGCGACACGGCGCGGTTCACCTGATCGATGCCGCTGGACTGTTCTTCCGACGCCGCCGAGATCTCGCCCATGATGTCCGTCACACGCTTCACCGAAGCCACGATTTCCTGCATCGTCGAGCCAGCGCGCTCCACCTGCTGCGAACCCGCGCCGACCTTGGTCACGGAGTCTTCGATCAAACCCTTGATTTCCTTGGCTGCCTGGGCGCTACGTTGCGCCAGCGAGCGCACTTCGCCCGCCACTACTGCGAAACCCTTGCCTTGCTCACCGGCGCGCGCCGCTTCCACCGCCGCGTTCAGCGCCAGAATATTGGTCTGGAAGGCGATGCCGTCGATCACCGATACGATCTCGGAGATCTTGCGCGAGCTGGCCGAGATTTCCTGCATGGTGCTGACCACTTCCGACACCGCCGAACCGCCGCGCTCAGCCACGTCCGAGGCGCTGGCCGCCAGCTGGTTGGCCTGGCGCGCATTGTCTGCGTTCTGCTTGACGGTCGACGCCAGCTCTTCCATCGAGGCCGCGGTTTCTTCCAACGAGGCTGCCTGCTGCTCGGTGCGGCTGGACAGGTCCGTATTACCCGCCGCGATCTCGTGCGAGCCGACGTTGATCTCATCCACCCCGCGGCGCACCGACGCCACGGTGCGCGTCAGGCTTTCCTGCATGCGCTTCAACGCGGCGAACAACTGGCCGATTTCGTTGGTATTGCGCACGTCCACGCGGGCGGTGAGGTCGCCACCGGCGATGCGGTCGAAATGATGACCGGCTTCCTTCAACGGCAGCAGCACGCGGCGGCGCAGGAACACGTAGGTGGCAAACACCAGCAACGCGGCGATCACGCCGCCAGCCGCTACCGCCATCAGGACGAACTGGTAACGCACCTGCGCCACCTCGTGGGCATCCAGCGTCTTGCTGGCGCGCCAGAAGTCAAAGCCTTCGATGGCTCGCGCGTAGCGTCCCTCGAGCGCGTCCTGTACCGTCTGGACCTGCTTCTGGTAGGCGGGCATGTCCGCCTTTTCCAGGGCGGCCACCAGCGGCGCCAGTCCTTGCCGGACCAGCGCGTCATAAGATTCGTCGATTTCCTTCAGGGCGTCGGCCGCTTCGGCCGGCCGGGCCAGGCTCTTGTAATACTCGTACTCGGCCTGCCCCTTGTTCATGGAGGCCTTGGCGCGCTCCAGCAAGCCGGCCGCCTCGGATGACAGACCCTGGGTCAGCAAGGTCGGCTGCCCCACGCTCTTCACGATGTCAGCATAGTTGGCCGCAGCCGCGCGGCCCAGGCCGGTCATGGAGTCCTTGTAGCTGGAAACCACACGGCCGACCGCATCATCCAGCTCTTGCGATTGCTTGATCTGCGCCAGAGTGCCATTGCTGATGCGCAGGGACAGCACGCCCAGCGCGGCCCCTATCACCAACATGAATGAGAAAAACGCCAGCACCCACAACAGGCTGCTGCGTATCGTCATGTTTGCGAAGAACTTGCGCATCACAAGAACCACTCCCAGATTGAAGTCGTTAAAGGAAAGCGCCACATTGGGTTCAATATGGCGCTTCTACCTCCCAAGCAGGCCGTTCCGATCAGGACGCGGCCTTCTCCACCAGCGCCATTTCGTCGCTGGTCATCATTTTTTCAATATCCACCAGGATCAGCATGCGCTCGTCCACCGTGCCCAGACCCGTCAGGTACTCGGTGGACAGGGTTGCGCCAAACTCCGGCGCCGGGCGGATCTGCCCCAAATTGAGCATCAACACATCAGACACGCCATCCACCACGATGCCGACGACGCGGCGATCGAGGTTGAGAATGATGACCACGGTCTGTTCGTTGTACTCGACGCGCCCCAGATTGAACTTGATGCGCAGGTCGACGATAGGCACGATGATGCCGCGCAGATTTGTCACGCCCTTGATGAACGGCGGCACATTCGCGATGCGCGTGACCGAATCGGCGTCGTAGCCGCGGATCTCCTGCACCTTCAGGATATCGATGCCGTACTCTTCGTCGCCCAGCGTAAAGACCAGGAACTCGCTGCCGACATCTTCCTTGCGTCGGGCTTGCGTTTGCGGGTTAGCTGCCATGAGGTTTATTTCTCCGTCAATTCAGAATGGCTTCGGGCTGCGACCAACGCTCGCGGTTGGCGCGCGCAAGCGCAAATACGTCGACAATCAAGGCCACGCTGCCATCGCCCAGGATGGTGGCGGCGGAAATGCCCGGCACCTTGCGGTAATTCGATTCCAGATTCTTCACCACGACCTGGTGCTGGCCGATCAGGTGATCCACCAGCAGCGCAAAACGGCGGTCTTCAGCCTGCATGATGACCGCGATGGCCTGCGTGGGATCGGTCTGGGCGTCACCGACCGAAAACACCCGGTGCATCTCGACCAGCGGCAGATACTCGCCGCGCACGTGCATCACGCGCTCATTGCCCGCCACCGAGTAGATCTGGTCATTGGTGGGCTGCAGCGATTCGGTTACGTGATTCAGCGGCAGGATGAAGGTCTCCTCGCCGACGCGCACCGACATGCCGTCCAGAATGGCCAGCGTCAGCGGCAGGACGATGCGCGTCGTGGTGCCGTTGCCCGGCTCGCACGACAGCTGCACGTGGCCGCCCATGTCCTGGATGTTCCGGCGCACCACGTCCATGCCCACGCCGCGGCCGGAGATATCCGTCACCTTTTCGGCGGTGGAGAAGCCCGGCGCGAAGATCAGTTGCCAGATTTCGTCGTCCGGCGAATTCTCGTTGACCGGCAGGCCCTGGGCGATCGCCTTTTTCAGAATTTTGTCGCGGTTCAGCCCGCCGCCGTCGTCGCTGACTTCAATGACGATGTTGCCGCCGTTATGCTGGGCGGACAGCACCAGTTGCCCGACGGGGTCCTTGCCAGCGGCAACGCGCTTTTCGGGCGTCTCGATGCCATGGTCCAGGCTGTTGCGCACCAGGTGAGTCAGCGGATCGATGATGCGTTCGATCAGGCTCTTGTCCAGTTCCGTCGCGCGGCCGTGGGTCTGCAGTTCGATCTGCTTGCCCATCTTGCTGGCGATGTCGCGCACCAGGCGCGGGAAGCGGCTGAACACGTAGTCCATCGGCATCATCCGGATGGACATGACCGCTTCCTGCAGGTCGCGGGCATTGCGTTCAAGCTGTTCCATGCCATTGAGCAGGCGGTCGTGCAGCACCGGATCCAGGGTGGAAGCGGTCTGCGCCAGCATGGCTTGGGTAATGACCAGTTCGCCCACCAGGTTGATGACCTGGTCGACCTTCTCGACGCCGACGCGGATCGAGGTGGATTCCTTGTCCGCGTGCGCCGGAGCCGCCGCGGCAGGCCGCGCCACGCGGGCGGATTGTGTGATGGCCTCGGCGGCCGCGGCCGACTCGGCCACGGCGGGCGCTTCGGCTACCTTAGGCGCAGGGGCCGGCGCAGGCGTCGCGGCCGCAACCGGCGCTGCAGCCTGCGTCACGCCCGCCGGAGCGGCTTCGCGGCTGATTTCCAGCTGGTCGCCGTCGACGATGAAGCAGCATACGGCCTCGATATCGTCCGGCGTGCAGGTGCTGTCCATCCATACGGTCAGGGCGCCGTCGGCGCGTTCGCTGGCCTTGACGTTGCCGAGATTGCCCATTTCCTCGAGCAGGGAGGCGGCGTCCTTGTCCGAAACCTTGGTGATCCGCACACGCAGAGGCAGGCTGCCCGCTTCCGCGGCCGGCGCTTGCGCTGCGGGCTCGGGGGCAGGCGCCGGGGCAACCACCGGTGCGGGGGCCGGAGCCGGCGCTGCCACGGCTGCAGGGGCCTCGGCCGGCGCGGCTGCCGCGGCGGGATCCTTATGCTCCAGCGCAAGCTGCCTCAGTACGGCGCAGATACGCTCAAACACGGCTTCATCGGGCTCTTCGGAGGCCCGATAGGCATCCAGTTGGCTTTTGAGCACGTCTTTTGTTTCCAAGAAAATATCGATCATGTCCGTGCGCAGCGCCATTTCGCCGCGACGGATCGCATCCAGGAGGTTTTCCAGCAAATGGGTCGTGCCCGCCAGCTGCGTGAAACAGCCGAACGTGGCCGCCCCGCCCTTGATCGAGTGGGCGGCGCGGAAGATCGCGTTGAGCTGTTCGATGTCGGGCGCGCCCACATCCAGCTCGAGCAGCAGTTGCTCCATTTGCGCGAGCAGCTCGTCCGCCTCGTCGAAAAAGGTCTCGTAAAACTGACTGAGGTCCAAACCAGAACTCATGACCCGTACGCCTTCAAAAATGAACTTGCTTACGCGCCGGCCTGCTCGTCGAGCAGTTCAGACGCCAATTCCACCAGCACATCAGGATCGACCGGCTTGGAGAGCCAGCCACAGACCCCCAGATCCCGGGCGGCCATCTTGCTGTCCACGTCGTCCTCGGTGGTCAACACCAGCACCGGCACGTCCAGGTACTCGTCTTCCTGGCGCAGTCCCTGGATCAGCTCCAGGCCGCCCATGACCGGCATGTTCCAGTCGCTGACCACCAGATCCACCGGGTGGCTCTTGGCCAATTCCAGCGCTTCCTGGCCATTGCCGGCCGTCAGGACTTTCCATCCCGCGCCCGTCAACGTCGCCTGGACGATCATCCGCATCGTCGCCGAGTCGTCCGCCACAAGAATCGTTGCAGCCATTGCTATCGAACCCCTTCCGCGGGCGGGTTGCTCTCCGCCTCGCCTGGTTTGGTTGCCGTCGTGGCCTGGGCCGCGGCTTGCGCCGCTTCCACTGCCGTTCCTACCTCGCGGGCATCCTTGGCGCTGACGTCCGCAGCCGCGGCGTTCTCGCTTTCGATGCGCCGCTGGGTGCTCTGATTGAGCACCACAAGGCTGATACGTCTATTAACGGCCGCATACGGGTCATCTTTAACCAGACTCATGCTGGACGACAGTCCCTGGATGCGCAGGACCTTGCTTTCGTTCATGCCGCCCGCCACCAACTCCTGGCGCGACGCGTTGGCGCGGTCGGCCGACAGCTCCCAGTTGCTGTAGGCGCGCTCTCCGCGGGCGTACTGCGAGGCGTCGGTGTGACCGGAGATACTGACCTTGTTGGGCAATTCGTTCAGGACCGGGCCCAGTTCCCTGAGGATGTCGCGCATGTAGGGCTGCACTTCCGCGCGGCCGGTGGCGAACATCGGACGGTTCTGGTTGTCGATGATCTGGATACGCAGGCCTTCGGTGGTCAGGTCGATCAGCAGTTGCGGCCTGAACGTTTTCAGCACCGGACTGGTCTCTATGACGTTTTCAATGCGCTTCTTCAGGTTTTCCAAGCGATGCTGTTCGCGACGCTCGGCGTCGCCCATGGGCTGGGCCTCCACGCGATTGCCCTGCGCGCGGCGCACATCGCCCTCGCTGCGCAAGGGGTCGCGACCGCCTCCCGGCACCGCGCTGGTTTCGGCCGAGCTGCTGGGCCCGCCGGTGATGGCGACGCGCAGCGGCATGCGGAAATACTCCGCAATGCCCTTGAGTTCTTCGCGCGGGACCACGCTGATCAGCCACATCACCAGAAAGAACGCCATCATCGCGGTGATGAAGTCGGCGTACGCAATCTTCCAGCTGCCCCCATGGTGCCCCCCGCCATGCCCCCCCTTCTTGCGGCGGATCACCACGCGGTGATTGTTTACCGTACTCATGGCCTGCTCCGTCAGGCCTTGCCGGTCGTGGCGGACTTGGCTTGCCGGACGTGTTCTTCCAGCTCACCGAAGGTCGGGCGCACAGCCGAGAACAGCACCTTGCGGCCGAATTCCACCGCCAACTGGGGCGGGTAGCCATTCATGCTGGCCAACAGCGTGGTCTTGATGCACTCCAGGACCTTGGTGGCCTCGTCGCTTCGGCGATCGATGCGCGAGGCCAGAGGACCGACAAAGCCGTAAGCCAGCAGAATGCCCAGGAACGTGCCCACCATGGCCTTGGAAATCAGGTCGCCCAGGATCGCCGGAGGCTGGTCCACGGCGGCCAGCGCCTTGATCACGCCCAGCACGGCGGCCACGATACCGAAGGCCGGCAGGCCATCGGCCATTTGCTGCAGGGCGCGCACGGGAACTTCGCGCTCATGGCGGTAGGTTTCGATTTCCTCGTCCATGAGCGTCTCGATTTCAAACGAGCTCATGTTGCCGCTGATCATGATGCGCAGGTAGTCCGTAATGAACTCCATCAGCTTGGCGTCTTTGGCGATACGGGGATATTCGCTGAAGATCGGACTGGATTCCGGGTCTTCGATATGCGATTCGATGGCCATGAGGCCCTCGCGGCGCGCCTTATTCAGCAACACATACAGGAGCGCCATCAGCTCCATGTACACGTCCTTGCCGTAGCGCGAGCTTTTCAAGGCGTCGGGCAAGGCGGCCTTGACCAGCATCAGCGACTTTTTGCTGTTGCTGGCGAGGAAGGCGCCGAAAGCCGCCCCAAAAATCAGCGTGAGCTCGAACGGCTGGTATAGCGCGCCCAAATGGCCGCCCAGCGCTATGAAGCTGCCGACGACCGACACGGCCACCACGAGAAAACCGATAACAATCAACACATCAGGCCCCTGCCAACGAAGTCTAAAACTGGCGTCAATGATCCCCTGTTCCCCTCGACCCAAAAAGGCGGGTTACGGGGGGTTTTCCAGGGCTTTTGATGTATTTGAATACCGCCGGTCAGAGCCGGGCGGCATTCGCAACGGGTGCGGGGCGGGTGCCGGAGCGCGCCTTGGCCGCAGCGCGCGTCTTGCCGGCGCGGGGTGGCGGCCGGCAGATCGCGCACACGAAATCCGACTGGGGATCGTGGGCATGGGCGATGAAATGCCCCCCGCACTGGCGGCAGGCGGACATTTGCAGCATGCCGCTATCGAAAAAACGCACCAGCATCCAGGCGCGCGTGAAGCTCAGGACGGGCTCTGCGCCTTCAGCGGCATCGGTGCCGGCGTTTTCAAGATAGAGACGATAGGCGTCGATGGTGGCGCGTATGCCTTTGCTGCTGGTACGCGTATTCAGGAACGAATACACGTTGTAGAAGAGCGAGGAATGGATGTTCGGCAGCCAGGTCATGAACCAGTCAACCGAAAAGGGCAGCATGCCCTTGGGTGGCGAGCAGCCGCGGATTTCGCGGTACAGGCGTGCCAGGCGGTCGTGGCTGAGGCTGGTTTCAGCCTCCAGCACCTGGAGCCGGGCTCCCAAAGTGATCATGGAGCTGGCTAGCAGAATGTCATCCGCTTCCTGCGAAACGCTCTTGGTGGCCATTACACGTGCTTCCGGATGGAATGATCAGGCCGTCAGGCCAATTCTTCGACAGGCTGCTTGGCCAGCAGGATGGTGGCGTGCGCTTGCTGCAACGCACCGCCCAGAACGTCATGGGTCAGCGCGGACAGCAGGCTGTAATCGTCAAAGCGGAACCGGCACAGCAGCGAGCTGGAGCTGGCCAGCTTGACCAGCTGAGCGGGCGAAAGACGCATCAGGATATCGGCAACTTCGTTGCTGAATCCAAGGCGGAACATCGATGCCGCGTAATCGTCCCGCAACATACGTTGCGCCAGTAACAAATATGACAGATTCACTTCGCGAATGTCTGTCAGCAATGAATTTTCGACTTGTTGCACGCCCAACTCCCTATTCCCTATCCCGCCGACGGGGGCTTGTGTAAGCAAAAGCACCGGAACTCCGTTGCCATTGCGTTCGATGCATTCCGCTTTGATGCGAAATGTATCATTTGTTCGCAATTTAAGTAAAATTTACCACAGCTAATGTCATTTTCTATGACTTATATGACAAAACTTTGTTGATGTTGCGCAACTTACCTTTTTCGATACACCTTGACATATAAATTTCAGCCAACTTTACGTCAATTTGGCAAATAAGCATTCAAAACATTGCGTACTTTGAGGAATGAAACGGTGTTGTTTGCCGACAATGGCAACTTGCAGATCACTAAATCCACCTAGCTTTAGCACCGCCGCGCGTTTGTCGACAATGTCGCAAATTGACAACAACAGACAGCGCGCCACGATGGACACCGCCCGACACTCCCGCAATGCCTCACGCAGATGACAGCCTGGTCGAATATGCCCCGCTAGTGCGGAAGCTGGCCCTGCAATTGCTCGCCCGGCTACCCGCCAGCGTAGAACTCGACGACCTGATTCAGGCCGGCATGATCGGCCTGCTCGATGCCGTGCGCCGCTACCAGGAAACGGCCGACGCCCAATTCGAGACCTACGCCACCACCCGCATCCGCGGCGCGATGCTGGACGAACTCCGCGGCCAGGATTGGCTGCCGCGCAGCGTCCGCGCCAAGGCGCGCAAGATCGAACAGGCCATCCAGCAGCTCGAACAACGTTTGATGCGCGCCCCGAGCGAAGCCGAGATCGCGCAACAATTGGCCATGCCGCTGGACGAATACCAGACGCTGCTGCACGACGCCCAGGGCGTGCAGATCGTGCATTACGAAGATTTCGCCACCGAGCCCGACGCCGCCGGCGGCCAATCGGACTGGGCCGCCACCCTGAACCATGGGGCGGCCGGCGGCAATCCGCTGGATTCGCTCCTGGCCGGCGACTTCCGTCAGGCGTTGATCCACGCCATTGACGCCCTACCCGAGCGCGAAAAATTGCTGCTGTCGCTGTGTTACGAGCAGGGACTGAACCTGAAGGAAATCGGCGCGATCCTGAATGTGACCGAGGCGCGGGTGTGTCAGCTGAGGTCGCAGGCGACGGCGCGGATACGCGCGAAGCTGAAGGAACAGGCGTGGCAGGAGTTGCCCCAGGAGGGGCAAATTGCGCAGGTAATTTAGTCCGAGAGCTGGACAGCGGCGCCATGCCTTGCCTGGCGGATATCCGACCGAATTTCCGCCCTATTCCTCCCATTTCCCGCGAACCATTGCGGGTAGCCTGCAACATTCATGACTTGAACCGCCCATGATGAAGACGTCGGTTCAGCCCCATCAAGCCCAGGAATTCCCATGTCCGACACCGATGTGCTCAACCAGGCTCTCTCTGACGCCTACGACGAGACCCCCTATCAATCGAACGCTTTCTCGATCAGTGCACCGGGACGCTTGCGTGCGATCGCAGCGTTGTATGGACTGAGCGCCCCTCCGGTGGAGAACGCTCGCGTGCTGGAGTTGGGATGTGCCGCCGGGGGCAATCTGCTGCCCTTCGCAGTCGCCCACCCGGACGCCCGCATCGTCGGCATAGACCTGTCGCCCCAGCAGGTCGAGGCGGGACAATCCATCGTCAAGGCGATGGGGCTGCAGAATCTCGAACTACGGGCCATGAGCATCACCGACATCACCCCGGAATTCGGCCAGTTCGACTACATCATCGTCCACGGCGTCTTCAGTTGGGTGCCTCCCGAAGTACGGCAGGCCATTATGCGCGTATGCCGCGAAAATCTGACGCCCGAGGGCGTCGCGTACATCAGCTACAACACGTACCCGGGCTGGAAGGCATCGGACATCGTCCGGGATGCGATGATCCTGAATAGCTTTGGCGCCAATGGCCCGCAGGAACGCCTTAAGCGGGCCAAGGATGTGCTTAGCATGCTGGAACATGGGCTATCCAGCGGCAATCCCATGGGCTCCGCCTTGCAACAGGCGGTACGCCAACTGCGCAAGCAGTCCGACTATTACCTGATGCACGAACACCTGGAAGCCGTCAACGCGCCGTGCTACTTCCTGGAATTTGTTGCCGCAGCACAGGAAGCGGGTCTGGCATATCTGGCCGACGCCGAACCCCAGTCCTCGATTGCATCAAACTACGGCGACAACGTCGCCATACTGCAAAACGCCCTGTCTGCTGATGCGGCTCGGGAAATGCGCGAACAATATCTGGACTTTGCTATTGGCCGTCAATTTCGAAAGAGCCTTCTGGTCCATGCAGACAGGGCCGGCGCCATACTGGAACGCCCGGAAGCCAACGCATTCGAAAGCATGCATCTGGCGGCACGCCTTTTTGCACAAAAGTCTCCCGCCAATGCTCGCCAGAAAGAGCGCCACTACCGCACCACGGCAGGCACTGGCATAGGCTCGATCGAACCGACCTTCGTCGCGGTCGCCGATGCGCTCCGTGACGCCTGGCCCCAACCCCTTGCGTACGGCGACCTCCTGGAAGCCGCCCGAGCAAAGGTGAAAAAGGCCACGCCGCCCGACCAACTGAGCGAACTCGTCCTCAACCACCTGATAACCTTGTTGAACGTCAACGCGCTTGAGTATCGATTCGAGCGCGTCGCCTATGATGCCTCCGCGCCCAAGCCCGAGTGGATCCCAGGACTGGAACATCTGCGCGATCGCGCCGCAAAGGGCAATCTGCCCGTAGGCCTGTACAACCTCTGGCATCAAAACGCGCAGCTACCCAGCGACGAGGCCGCTCAGTTCATCATCCGCCACATCGACGGGAAACACTCCACTTCCGATCTGCGCACGCTGGTTCGCGATGCCTTGGCGGCAGGCGATATTGCCCATCCTTCCGGCAAGTCGATGAAACGGGTTCGCAACCTTGAACCAGTGGCTCAAACCTTGTTGAACGACGTGCTGGCGGGTTTGCGTGGCCAAGGGCTGCTGCGATAAGCGCAGCCCTACCCAGCTCCATCCTGTAACACGCTGACGGAGGCCTTGAGCCTCCGTTTCGCTGAAAGCCCGCACAAAAAGGCAAAAACAATAAATCGTGCGGCCTTCGCAAATTTGGCCTAAAGATTGGTTTGAGGCTGTCGTTATCCTGGCAACGGAAGAGTTTCAGCAACAACGTCGATACCTTCTCGTTACAGTTGGGCGGCCTAGCTGCCCGGTTTGAAGAAGCCTTTCTCTCCTTGGGAGCCTAAACATGGCTGCAGTCATCAATACCAACTACCTGTCGCTGGTTGCTCAAAACAACCTGAACAAGTCCCAGTCCGCCCTGGGTACCGCCATCGAACGCCTGTCGTCGGGCCTGCGCATCAACAGCGCCAAGGACGACGCCGCCGGTATGGCCATTGCCAACCGCTTCACCGCGAACGTCAAGGGCCTGACCCAAGCCGCTCGTAACGCCAATGACGGTATCTCGCTGGCTCAGACGACCGAAGGCGCCGCTGGCGAAGTCAACACCCACCTGCAGCGTATCCGCGAACTGGCCGTGCAAGCCGGTAACGGCAGCTATTCGCAGGAACAGCTGAACTCGATGCAAGACGAAATCAACCAGCGCATGGCTGACATCGACCGCATCTCGGAACAAACCGACTTCAACGGCGTGAAGGTCCTGTCGGGCTCGGCCAAGCCGCTGACGCTGCAAGTCGGCGCCAACGACGGCGAAACGATCACCCTGAATCTGTCGGAAATCAGCGTCAAGACGCTGGGCCTGAACGGCTTCAATCTGAATGGCTCTGGCACGATTGACAATCGCTCGGCAACGATCAACGACATCACCAGCGCTGGCGGCTCGTTGGTGTCGGGTACCACCTACAAGATCACCACCGACTTCGACGCTGCGACGACGGCGGATGCCTTCAAGAAGCTTGGAACTGGCAACACGGTGCGCATCGGTACCGGCGCCGCCGCTGAAACCTACACCTATGACGCCGCGTCCGGCTCGTTCACGCACGGCACCAAAGCTACTGCAGCCCAGGTCACTACCGACAACACCCCCGGAGCAGGCAAGACGCAAGCCGGCACCTACACGACGAAGAACGGTTCCACCAACTTTGAAGTCGCCAGCGACGGCAAGCTCACCGTCGGTGGTGCCAAGGCGTACCTGACGAGCGACGGCAACCTGACCACCAACGATTCGGACGGTGCTGGTGGTCAGCTTACTCAAGCGACGCTCACCAACCTCACCGATGAAGTGCTGGCAGAAAATGCCGGCAACACGGCTTACAAGAATGCGGGCACGACATTGAAGCTGGGCGATACCGTCTACTCGCAAAGCACCTTCGCTACCGGTGCCAATAACCTGACCTACACGGAAACGGTATCTAAGGACGTTGTTCTTGCAATGACGACGGCCGCCGCCGCCGACAGCCGCATCACGCTCGGCTCCGGCTTGCTTTCGGCAACTGTCGGCTTCACCGCTGGCAACTCCGCCGCCTTGGCCGCGGACGGCGCAATCGCCGCTACGACGTTGACGTACGTCGACGGGAAGGGCGAGTTCACGAAGGTTGATAAGTACACCACCAACTATTCCCTGAACCAAGCTGACGGCACGATTACTGTCGCCAGCGGCGGCACCACCACCGGTTACGAGGCTGCAGTGGGCTCGAAGGTGTATGTCGACTCCAAGGGCAAGCTGACCACGGAAACCACCAGCAAGGGCGACAAGACTACCGACCCGCTGAAGACCCTGGACGCTGCCTTCACCAAGCTGGACAAGCTGACGGGTGAACTGGGTGCCGTGCAGAACCGTCTGGAATCGACGATCGCCAACCTGAACAACGTCGTGAACAACCTGTCGTCGGCTCGCTCGCGTATTCAAGACGCGGACTACGCCACGGAAGTGTCGAACATGTCGAAGGCTCAGATCCTCCAGCAAGCTGGTACCTCGGTTCTGGCGCAAGCCAACCAAGTGCCGCAAACCGTTCTGTCGCTGCTGCGTTAATCACGCCGCAACGCCTGACGGTCGGGCAGACGCAGGGCCGCAAGGCCCTGCCCTCCCGATACCGACCGAGGGCCCTCACGCCCTCGTCGAGACCAACAAGCCGGCATACGCCGGCTTGTTTCTTTTCGGGGGATGCGTGACTTACTCCTCCCGCCAGCCCCGCCGTCCCTTACCGGCATGGCGGCGAAACCGCGCAAGGCGGTTGCGGGCGTGTCGCTGATCCTCTCGTCGTCCGAGTCCCAATCAAGCCCATTTTTTTCAGACTATTCCCCTTTTTCACTTCTTCCGATTGCCTCATACTCGCGCTTGCACGTTTTTGTATCTATATTTTTCACAAAATGACCGCGACGCCTCCCGATCCACTCGCTACGCAGCACGGCAGCACCACGGATCCCGATACCCAGGCGCCGATGGACGAGCAGACCTTGCGTCTGCGCGAAGAGAACCGCGCTCTGCGTGAATTGCTGGTTGCGCAGGCGCAGGCCACGCCCCCACCACAGGAACCCGGTCCGCTGCGGCGGCTGTTCTGGTGGCTGATTTCCGCGCCTGGCGCCGCGCTGGTCAGCTGGCGCGCCCTGGTGGGACGCGAAGACGCGCGGCCGATTACCGGCAAACGTGTCGGCTATGCCACATTGACCGTGCTCTACACGCTGGCGATCTACGGCGCGCTGGTGCTGTTGGTGGTTTCGTGGAGTTCACCGAACACGACCGTTTCCGGCGCCACGGCTGCCGGTCCGGTACGAGTCCCCCTGACGCCCGCTCCACCTCCGCACACAGAACCCGCGCTCAGCCAGCAACAACTGACGCCTGCGGCGGCGCCAGTGCCCGTCCCGGGTTCCGATCCCGGTCCAGGTTCGAATTCGGGTTCGGGCTCGGACTCGGCGGAACGCCAGTCTAGATCCCACTCCGCCTCAGAGCCCACGTCTGCCGAATCTCAATCTGCCCCCCCTGCGCAGCCCGAGCACGCAACGGCGCCGCGCGCGGCAGCAAGCACGACGGACGAGGCGGACGCCACTCCCAGGTCCACCCTGCGTGTAACCGAGATACCCGCAGAAGACCCCATGGCCTGGGTCGGCGAGCTGAAGAACGAGCTGGCGCGTTGTGCAACGCTCGGTTTCTTTGAACGCCCCGACTGTTCCTGGGCCGCGCGCACGCAATTCTGCGAGCCTAATCGCGCCTGGGGCACCGTCAAGGAATGTCCTACCCGGCCGTGAGGCGCCAGGACTTGCGTATTGGGCCAGTACGAGTCCGGCAGAAGCACGCAATGACAAGGAACATCCCCCAGGCAGGGCTAACGTGTTGCTGGATCCGGGTATCGCCGTCGCTGCATGAATATCAGGTTACGCAGCCACGAATTCCGTGCATTGCGCCGCCGTCCACGCGATAATCCACTGTCGGCCTGAATCACCATCCACACACTAGGACACCCCGAGCATGGACGCATCGATCAGCAACACCGTCAATAACGCCCTGGCTTTGCAGGACGCGAATGTCATGCAGGAAGTGCAGGCCCGCGTGCTGAAGAAAGCCATCAATGCGCAAGCGGATACCGCATTGACGCTGATGCAATCCCTGCCCGCGCTGGCCGTGGACGCGACGCTGGGTTCGCGCATCGATACGCACGCCTGAACGTCACACCCAAGCGCACAAGAAAAAGCGCCGGTCCCTGTCCAGGGCCGGCGCTTTTGCTTTGCACGGGCGGCATGGCCGCCGCGCCTCTTACTTCTTCTTCATCGGCGGCAAGTCGGTGCAGACGCCCTCTGCGACTTCGGCAGCCATGCCCACCGATTCACCCAGGGTCGGGTGCGGGTGGATGGTCTTGGCGATGTCGACGACGTCGGCGCCCATCTCCACGGCCAGGGCCAGTTCGCTGATCAGGTCGCCGGCGTGGGTGCCGACGATGCTGCCGCCCAGGATGCGATGCGTTTCAGCGTCAAAGATGAGCTTGGTGAAGCCTTCGTCGCGGCCATTGGCGATGGCGCGGCCGGAGGCGGCCCAGGGGAACACGCCCTTCTCGATCTTGATGCCCTGCTTCTTGGCCTCGTCTTCGGTCAAGCCGACCCAGGCCACTTCCGGATCGGTGTAGGCCACCGACGGAATGACGCGGGCGTCGAAGAAGGACTTCTGGCCTGCGGCGGCTTCGGCGGCGACGTGGCCTTCATGCACGGCCTTGTGCGCCAGCATGGGCTGGCCGACGATGTCGCCGATGGCGTAGATGTGCGGCACGTTGGTGCGCATCTGGCGATCGACCCCGATGAAGCCGCGGTCGGTCACGGCAATGCCAGCCTTGTCAGCGCCGATTTTCTTGCCGTTGGGGCTGCGGCCCACTGCCTGGAGAACCAGGTCGTAGCGCTGCGGCTCCTTGGGCGCGCCTTCGCCTTCGAAGCTGACGTAGATGCCATCCTTCTTGGCTTCGGCGCCCACGGTCTTGGTCTTCAACATGATGTTGTCGAAGCGGTAGGCGTTCTTCTTCTGCCATACCTTGACCAGGTCGCGGTCGGCGCCCTGCATCAGGCCGTCCAGCATTTCGACCACGTCCAGGCGCGCGCCCAGCGTGGAGTACACCGTGCCCATTTCCAGGCCGATGATGCCGCCGCCGATGATGAGCATCTTCTTGGGGACTTCACGCAGCAGCAAGGCGCCGGTGGAGTCGACGATGCGGTCGTCCTGGGGCAGGAACGGCAGCTTCACCGACTGGCTGCCGGCGGCGATGATGGCTTGCTTGAAGCGCAGGGTCTGGGTCTTGCCGTCGGCGGCCTTGACGGTCAGGTGGTTGGCGTCGGCGAACTCGCCCACGCCATGCACCACGGTGACCTTGCGCGCCTTGGCCATGCCGGCCAGGCCACCGGTCAGCTTGGCGACCACGCTGTCCTTGTAGCCGCGCAGCTTGTCCAGGTCGATCTTGGGCTCGCCGAAGCTGATGCCGTGGGCGGCCAGTTCGCGGGCTTCGTCGATGACGGCGGCGTTGTGCAGCAGCGCCTTGGACGGAATGCAGCCGACGTTCAGGCAGACGCCGCCCAGCGTGTCGTAGCGTTCCACCAGGACCACGGACAGGCCCAGGTCGGCGGCGCGGAAGGCGGCGGAGTAGCCGCCGGGGCCGGCGCCCAGCACCAGCATGTCGTACTCGCCGTCGGCCGAGCCCTTGAAGCTGGCCGCGGCGGGCGCGGCGGCGGGCGCCGTGGCAGCCTGCTTGGGCGCATCGGCGGCCTTGGGCGCTTCCTTGGCGGCAGGCGCGGCGGCGGCTGCGGCACCCGCTGCAGCTTCCACTTCCAGCACGACCGTGCCTTCGGCGACCTTGTCGCCGACCTTCACGTTGATGGACTTCACCACGCCGCCCTGCGACGCGGGGATTTCCATGGAGGCCTTGTCGGACTCGACGGTGATCAGGCTTTGTTCAGCCTTGATCGTGTCGCCCACCGCCACCAGCACTTCGATGACTTCCACTTCCTTGAAGTCGCCGATGTCCGGCACTTTGATTTGAACGGTATTGCTCATGGGGCTCCCCGTTTACAGCGCGATGCGGCGGAAGTCGGCCAGCAAGGCGCCCAGATAGGCGTTGAAGCGCGCGGCGGAGGCGCCGTCGATGACGCGGTGGTCGTACGACAGCGACAGCGGCACGATCAGGCGCGGCACGAACTGCTTGCCGTCCCACACGGGCTTGTGCGCGGAGCGCGACACGCCCAGGATCGCCACTTCAGGGGCGTTGATGATGGGCGTGAACGAGGTGCCGCCGATGCCGCCCAGGGACGAGATCGAGAAGCAGCCGCCTTGCATTTCGGCGGGCGAGATCTTGCCGTCGCGCGCCTTCTTGGACAGGTCGGTCATTTCCTGGGCGATCTGCAGGATGCCCTTCTTGTCGGCATCGCGGATCACCGGCACTACCAGCCCGTTGGGCGTGTCGGCGGCGAAGCCGATGTGGTAGTACTGCTTGAGCACCAGGTTGTCGCCGTCCAGCGAGGCGTTGAACTCGGGGAACTTCTTCAGGGCCGCGACCACGGCCTTGATCAGGAAGGCCAGCATCGTGACCTTGATGCCCGACTTCTCGTTTTCCTTGTTCAGCGTGACGCGCAGCGCTTCCAGGTCGGTGATGTCCGCTTCGTCGTTGTTGGTGACGTGCGGGATCATGACCCAGTTGCGGTGCAGGTTCGCGCCGGAGATCTTCTTGATGCGCGACAGCGGCTTGGCTTCGATCGGGCCGAACTTGGTGAAGTCGATCTTGGGCCACGGCAACAGGCCCAGCGCGGCGCCATCGGCCGAACCGCCCGTAGCGGCCACCGGACCGGCGGCGAGCGCCTGCTTGACGAAGCCGCGCACGTCGTCGGCGGTGATGCGGTCCTTGGGACCGGAGCCCTTGACCTTGCTCAGGTTGACGCCCAGTTCGCGCGCGAACTTGCGCACCGAGGGCGACGCGTGCGGCAGCTGGCCCGGCTTGAGGTTGGCGTCTTCGAGCGCGGCGGCCGGAGCCGGACGCTGCGCGGCGGGCGCCGGCGCTTCGGTCTTGGCGGCGGGCGCGGCAGCGGCTTCCGCCTTGGCGGCAGGAGCCGGGGCCGCGGCGGCAGCGGCGGCGGGCGCGGCGCCCTCCACCACGACCACGACCGAGCCCTTGGCGACCTTGTCGCCGACCTTGACCTTCACTTCCTTGACCACGCCGCCTTGCGAGGCGGGGATTTCCATCGAGGCCTTGTCGGACTCGACGGTGATCAGGCTTTGCTCGGCCTTGATGGTGTCGCCCACCGCGACCATGACTTCGATGACTTCGACTTCCTTGAAGTCGCCGATGTCGGGCACTTCGATGTTCACCGGACCGCTGGAGGCGGCCGGCGCAGCGGCGGCAGCGGCCGGCTGCGCGGCAGCCTTGGCTTCGGCCTTGGGAGCCTCTTCCTTGGCCGGCGCGGCCGCGGGGGCCGCAGCTTCGCCCGCGCCCGACGCTTCCACTTCCAGCACGACCGTGCCTTCGGCAACCTTGTCGCCCACCTTGACGCTGATCGACTTCACCACGCCGCCTTGCGACGCGGGGATCTCCATCGAGGCCTTGTCGGATTCGACGGTGATCAGGCTTTGTTCGGCCTTGATCGTGTCGCCCACCGCCACCAGCACTTCGATGACTTCCACTTCCTTGAAGTCGCCGATGTCGGGAACCTTGATTTGCACGATGTTGCTCATGTCTCTTTACCCTCAGGCGTATTGCGGGTTGGCTTTGTTCGGATTGATGCCGTACTTCTTGATGGCTTCAGCCACCTTGGCAACCGGCACCTTGCCTTCGTCGGCAAGCGCGCGCAGCGCGGCGACCACGACGAAGTGGCGGTCCACTTCGAAGTGCTCGCGCAGCTTCGAGCGGAAATCCGAGCGGCCGAAACCGTCGGTGCCCAGCACCTTGTATTCGCGGCCCTTGGGCACGAACGGGCGGATCTGGTCGGCGAAGAGCTTCATGTAGTCGGTCGACGCGATGATCGGGCCTTCCGTCTTGGCCAGCTGTTCCGTGACGTAAGCCACCTGCGGCTTCTTTTCGTCGGGGTGCAGCATGTTGTGGCGTTCGGCGTCCAGGCCGTTGCGGCGCAGTTCCGTGAAGCTGGTGACGCTCCAGAGGTCCGAAGCCACGCCCCAGTCGGCTTCCAGCAGTTCTTGCGCGGCCATGACTTCGCGCAGGATGGTGCCCGAGCCCATCAGCTGCACGCGGTTCTTGCCCTTGCCGTGCGACTTGAGCTTGTACATGCCCTTGATGATGCCTTCCTCGTCGCCCTGGGTCAGACCGGGCTGCGGGTAGTTTTCGTTCATCACCGTCAGGTAGTAGTAGACGTTTTCCTGGTCTTCCACCATGCGCTTCAAGCCATGCTGGATGATCACGGCCAGTTCGTGGCCGAAGGTCGGGTCGTACGAGACGCAGTTCGGGATGGTGGACGCCAGGATGTGGCTGTGGCCGTCTTCGTGCTGCAGGCCTTCGCCGTTGAGCGTGGTGCGCCCGGCGGTGCCGCCCAGGAGGAAGCCGCGCGCCTGCATGTCGCCGGCCGCCCAGGCCAGGTCGCCGATGCGCTGGAACCCGAACATCGAGTAGTAGATGAAGAACGGGATCATGATGCGGTTGTTCGAGGAGTACGACGTGGCCGCCGCAATCCAGGAGCTCATCGCGCCCGCTTCGTTGATGCCTTCCTGCAGGAGCTGGCCGTCGGCCGCTTCCTTGTAGTACATGACCTGGTCCTTGTCGACCGGGGTGTACTTCTGGCCTTCCGGCGCGTAGATGCCGATCTGGCGGAACAGGCCTTCCATGCCGAAGGTGCGCGATTCGTCGGCCAGGATCGGCACGACGCGCGGACCCAGTTCCTTGTCGCGCAGCACCTGGTTCAGGATGCGCACGAAGGCTTGGGTGGTGGAGATTTCACGGCCTTCGGCGGTGGGTTCCAGCACGGCCTTGAAGGCGTCCAGGGCGGGAGCCTTGAGGTGCTCGTCGGCCTTGGCGCGGCGGCGCGGCAGATAGCCGCCCAACGCGGCGCGGCGCTCGTGCAGGTACTTCATTTCGGGCGAGTCTTCGGCCGGCTTGAAGTACGGCAGGTCGGCCAGCTGGTCGTCCGGAATGGGGATGCCGAAACGGTCGCGGAATTCGCGGATCGAGTCCAGTTCCAGCTTCTTCTGCTGGTGGGTCGGGTTCTTGGCCTGGCCGACGTGGCCCATGCCGTAGCCCTTGATGGTCTTGGCCAGGATGACGGTGGGCTGGCCCTCGTGGGTGGCGGCGGCGTTGAACGCGGCGTACACCTTGTGCGGGTCATGGCCGCCGCGGTTCAGGCGCCAGATGTCTTCGTCGCTCATGCGCGACACGGCTTCCAGCAGCTTCGGATGCTTGCCGAAGAAGTGTTCGCGCACGAACTTGCCGTCGTTGGCCTTGTACGCCTGGTACTCGCCGTCGACGGTGTCTTCCATGATCTTGCGCAGGATGCCTTCCTTGTCGTGCGCCAGCAGCGGATCCCAGTAGCCGCCCCAGATCAGCTTGATCACGTTCCAGCCCGAGCCGCGGAAGTCGCCTTCGAGTTCCTGGATGATCTTGCCGTTGCCGCGCACCGGACCGTCCAGGCGCTGCAGGTTGCAGTTGATGACGAAGATCAGGTTGTCCAGCTTTTCGCGGGCAGCCAGGGCGATGGCGCCCAGCGATTCGGGTTCGTCCATTTCGCCGTCGCCGCAGAACACCCAGACCTTGCGCTTGCTGGTGTCGGCGATGCCGCGGGCGTGCAGGTACTTCAGGAAGCGGGCCTGGTAGATGGCCATCAGCGGGCCCAGGCCCATCGACACCGTCGGGAACTGCCAGAAGTCCGGCATCAGCTTCGGATGCGGGTACGAGGACAGGCCCTTGCCGTCCACTTCCTGGCGGAAGTGGTTCAGCTGGTCTTCGGTCAGGCGGCCTTCGAGGTAGGCGCGGCCGTACATGCCGGGCGAGGTGTGGCCCTGGAAGTAGACCAGGTCGCCGCCGTGGTTTTCGTCTTCGGCGTGCCAGAAATGGTTCTGGCCGCAGCCGATCATGGTGGCCAGCGAGGCGAAGGAGGCGATGTGGCCGCCCAGGTCGCCGCCGTCCGGCGGGTTGTGCTTGTTGGCCTTGACCACCATGGCCATGGCGTTCCAGCGCACGTACGAGCGGATGCGCGATTCCAGCTCCAGGTTGCCCGGGTGGGCCGGCTCCAGGCCGGGGGGAATCGTGTTGACGTAGGCGGTGTTGGGCGAGAACGGGATATGCGCGCCGGAACGGCGGGCTTCGTCGATCAGGCGTTCGAGCAGATAGTGGGCGCGCTGCGGTCCTTCACGATCAAGGACAGCCGCCAGGGCTTCGAGCCACTCCTGGGTTTCAAGGGTGTCTTCGTCGTTGGCAGCCTGTACGGCGCCAGCCTGGGCGTAAGAGGACATCGTGTGTCTCCTGTTGGATTGTTCGTGACCGCACCCGCTTACTTATCTACTCGCGGACCTTGCATGGTAGCCGGGATCATCCGGGCTACCATGCAAGGCATGGGGTCGGGTTGTTCTAGAGACCTGCTACTGGGTCGGTTCCCTATCAGCGGGCATTCTAAGAAAGAAGGTTAACCGGTCGCAAGCAAAATTTCATGTTGCGGTACGGCATTTCATAATACGAAAAATTTAAAGCAAGCTGAACGCTTTGGCGTCATACTTTTACCCAGGGACTCCAAAAGGACGAGTCGATTCCCGGCAAATCCCTGCCAACACGCACTAAAATGCGCGGTCTATCCGGCCCGAATTCCATGTCCAGCGCGCCCAAGTCCAATATTCCTACGCCGTTCCACGATCACGCCCGCACTCGCCGACGCGGGGTGTACTGGGTCACGCCAGCCATGGTGCTGATCCTCTATATCTGTGTGATGGCGGTGTTCTTCTGGCTGCAACGCATCCATGACGACAGCGTCATGTTTGTCACCATCGACCAGGAAATGCGCCAACAGCGCCTGATCTGGGTGGTGCTGGCCCTGTCCTGTGTGATCGTCATCAGCCTGCTGATGCTGTGGCGCTATACCCGTTTCCGCTCGGCGGCCGAAGCCGCCCTGATCGCCGAGACGGGCTTCCGCCGCGCCATGGAGAACTCCATGTCCACCGGCATGCGGGTGCTGGACATGGAAGGCCGCATCGCCTACGTGAATCCGGCCTTCTGCCGCATGATCGGCTGGAACGAGGCCGACCTGATCGGCCGCAGCCCGCCCTTCCCTTATTGGGTGCCGGGTCGCCACGAACAGCATCAGCACACCCTGGACGTGCTGATGTCCGGCAAGACGCCCAGCAGCGGCCTGGAGGTCGAGGCGCAGCGCCGCGACGGTTCGCGTTTCACGGCGCGGATGTACGTGTCCCCGCTGCTGGACCCGAACGGCAACCAGATCGGCTGGATGACCTCCATGACCGACATCACCGAGCCCAAGCGCATCCGCGAGGCCCTGACCGCCGCGCACGAACGCTTCATGACGGTGCTGGAAGGCCTGGACGACGCCATCTCGGTCACCGCCGACACCCACGACGGCCTGGAGCTGCTGTTCGCCAACCGCACCTACCGCCGCGTGTTCGGCGCGCAGACCGGCGGCCACGACGAGCTGCTGGCCGGCCGCCGCGGCCGCTTCACCGACGAATCCGTCGAAGTCTTCGCGCCCTCGGTTCAGCGCTGGTTCGAAGTGCACCACCGCATGCTGGCCTGGACCGACGGCCGCCGCGTGCGCATGCAGGTGGCGCGCGACATCACCGAGCGCCGCGTGCACGAGGAAGCCTCGCGCGTGCAGCAGGAAAAGATCCAGCTCACCAGCCGCCTGACCACCATGGGCGAGATGGCCTCCTCGCTGGCGCATGAACTGAACCAGCCGCTGACCGCCATCGCCAACTACAGCATGGGCGCGGTCGCCCTGGTCAAGGCCGGCCACACCAGCCCCAACATGCTGCTGCCGGCCCTGGAAAAGGCCGCCTCGCAGGCCGAGCGCGCCGGCAAGATCATCAGCCGCATCCGCGAATTCGTGAAGCGCAGCGAGCCCCGCCGCCAGCGCGTGACCATCAGCCGGATCGTCGACAATGCCATCGGCTTCGCCGAGATCGACGCCCGCAAGCGCCGCATCCGCATCGACCGCTTTGTGCCGTCGAACGCGCCGGACGTGCTGGCCGACCCCATCCTGATCGAGCAGGTGCTGTTGAACCTGCTGAAGAACGGGCTGGAGGCCATGGAAAACAGCGAATCCGACGAACTCAAGGTCGCCGTGATCCTGCACGAACAGCACATCGAGGTCGCGGTCGTGGACCGCGGCCACGGCCTGGCCGAACCCGAACGCCTGTTCGAACCCTTCTTCAGCACCAAGACCCAGGGCCTGGGCATGGGGCTGAACATCTGCCGTACCATTATTGAATCGCACCATGGCCGCTTGTGGGCGGATCCCAATCCCGCCGGCGGCACCATTTTCCGCTTTACCCTGCCCTGCGCTGCACCCCAGTCGCAGGCCCAGAACGATCAGTCCGAGGAGTTGCACGCATGAACACGCCCCACCTGTCGAGCACGGTTTTCATTGTTGACGACGACGAAGCGGTCCGCGATTCGCTGCGCTGGCTATTGGAGGCCAATGGCTATCGCGTTCGCGCCTACGCCAGCGGCGAGTCCTTCCTGGAAGACTACGACGCCAGCCAGATCGGCGTGCTGATCGCCGACGTGCGCATGCCCGGCATGAGCGGCCTGGAACTGCAGGAACAGTTGATCGCCCGCAATGCCCCGCTGCCCATCGTGTTCATCACCGGCCACGGCGACGTGCCGATGGCCGTGTCCACCATGAAGAAAGGCGCGGTCGACTTCCTGGAAAAGCCCTTCAATGAATCCGATTTGCGCGAGATCGTGGCGCGCATGCTGGAGCAGGCCACGCAGCGCGTGAGCAAGCACCAGGCCCAGAAAGACCACGAAGCCATGCTGGCGCGCCTGACCGCGCGCGAGCAGCAGGTGCTGGAGCGCATCGTCGCGGGCCGCTTGAACAAGCAGATCGCCGACGACCTGGGCATCAGCATCAAGACCGTAGAGGCGCACCGCGCCAACATCATGGAAAAACTTGAAGTGACCACCGTAGCTGATTTGATGAAAGTGGCCTTGGCCAAACCCGAGGCGACGGCATGAGCCGCCGGGCCGATCCCAAGGCGAATACCGCAGCGCGTAGCGCGGAGGCCGCCGAATGACTGCAAGGATTATCGACGGCGCGGCCCTGTCGGCGCGCATTCGCGAAGAAGCTGCCCAACGCGTTGCGGCCCTGGCCGCCAAGGGTACCCGCCCCGGCCTGGCCGTGGTGCTGGTGGGTGAAGACCCCGCTTCCCAGGTGTACGTCCGCAATAAGGTGGCGGCCTGCGAAAAGGCCGGCCTGCATTCCGTCAAGGAACAGTACCCCGCGGACATGACCGAGGCCGAGCTGCTGGCCCGCATCGCCATCCTGAACCAGGACCCGACCATCCACGGCATCCTGGTGCAGTTGCCGCTGCCCAAGCACATGGACTCCCACAAGGTCATCGAGGCCATCGCGGCCGAGAAGGACGTGGACGGCTTCCATATCAGCAACGCCGGCCTGCTCATGACCGGCCAGCCCCTGTTCCGCCCCTGCACGCCCTATGGCGTGATGAAGATGCTGGAATCGGAAGGCGTGACGCTGCGTGGCGCCGAAGCCGTGATCGTGGGCGCGAGCAACATCGTCGGCAAGCCCATGGCGATGCTGCTGCTGCAGGCCGGCGCCACCATCACCATCTGCAATTCCAAGACCCGCGACCTGGCGGCCCAGACCCGCCGCGCCGACGTGCTGGTGGTCGCCACCGGCAAGCCCGGCATGATCGACGGTTCGATGATCAAGCCCGGCGCGGTCGTCATCGACGTGGGCATCAACCGCGGCGCTGACGGCAAGCTGTGCGGCGACGTGGACTTCGCCTCGGCCAAGGAAGTGGCGGGCGCCATCACCCCCGTTCCGGGCGGCGTGGGTCCCATGACCATCGCCATGCTGCTGGTCAACACCATCGAAGCCGC
>NZ_JAOCAT010000042.1:0-51395 GCF_029839485.1 Achromobacter sp. GD03932 | reverse complement strand
GCCAAGAGCCTATCCTGCACCGACCACCCCGCGCGCGCCTCGATGGCTTCGCCCGCGGCCAGGCACAAGTCTTCCCGGAACCGCCCCGCCACCAGCTGGACGCCCATCGGCACGCCGTCCGCCAGGCCCACAGGGACCGACAGGCCGGGCAAGCCCAGTATCGCGGTCGAGACCAGCGGGCTCTGCGCGCGCAGCATGTCGCCCATGGCTGCGTCGCCTTGCTGATCCTGGTCAATGGCGAATGGAAGCTCGAACGACACCGGCATGAGCACGAGCGGATAGCGGTCGAAGAACCCGCCCCATTCCCGCAGTATCGTGGTGCGCAGCGCCAGCGCCTGGACCAGGCCGTCCTTGTCCAGCGGCGCGGTGTGCGCCAGCATGCTGCGATACGCGCGCTGTATCGCAGCGTCGCCGGCGCGCTCGATTTCGCGGCCCATGGAGCCGGACGCTTCGTTCATCAATACGTTGCGCCATAGCTCGGCCGCTTCCTCGAAACGGGGCGGCGCTGCCGTTTCGATGATGTAGCCCGCGTCTTCCAGGTACTTTGCGGCGCGCAGCAAGGCGTCCAGCACGGCGGGATCGGGCTTGAAGGCCGAGGTGCCGCAGAACAGCGCCACCCGCCGGCAGTCCCCGGGCTGGCGCAGGTCCAGCGGCGCAGGCACCCACCACGGATCGCGGGAATCGCCCGCCGACATGGCCTCCAGCCCGAGTCTCAGGTCGGCGATGTTCCGTGCCAAGGGACCCTGGGTCGCGGCCAGTTGGGAAGCCACCGGGCGCTCCGACTTCTGGCTGGCGTTGTAGGCCGGCACCCGGCCTTGCGACGGCCGCAGCCCCGCCACGCCGCAGGCGTAGGCCGGGTAGCGGATCGATCCGCCCTGGTCGCTGCCGTGCGCCAGCGGCCCCATGCCCAGGGCTGCGGCGACGGCCGCGCCGCCGCTGGAGCCGCCCGGCGTGCGCGCGGCGTCGAACGGATTGACGGTGCGGCCATGCAGGTCGTTGTCCGAAAACCAGCGCCAGGAGAATGCCGGAACGTTGCTGCGGCCGATCACCACGGCGCCGGCCTTGAGCCAGTTGTCGACGGCGGGATTGTTCTCGCTTGCGATGAGGTCCCGATACGCGACGACGCCATTGGTGGTGGCCGATCCGGCCAGATCTGCATTGGCCTTGATCGTCACCGGCACGCCGTGCAGGATGCCTAGCGGCGCGCCCGCGCGCACCGCGGCGTCGGCGACGTCGGCCGCCAGCAGGGCCTGGTCGGCGCAGATCTCGGTGAGCGGGTTGAAGATGGGGTTGAGCCGTTCCGCCCGTTGCAGGCAGTTCTGCACCGCTTCCCGGCTGGAAACTTCCCGCTTGCGGATGGCCTGGGCCAGGTCGACGGCGCTCCAGCGCCAGAGTTCGTTCGTCATGATGGCTCCCTATGGTGTTGAACGCGGGTGCTGAACGCGCTCAGTCGGCCGACGCGCCGGAGCGCTTGACCATCTCCCCCCAGCGCGGGATCTCGGTGGCGATGAGGTTGGCGAACTGTTCAGGCGTGGACGGCGTCGCGTCGACGGACAGCGTTTCGTTGAGCTTGAGCACCGCCGGGTCCTGCAGCGCCTTGGCGATGGCGCGATTGAGCTTGTCGATGATGGGCTTGGGCGTACCGGCGGGCGCGACGATGCCGCCCCAGGACACCACTTCGAAGCCCTTCAAGCCGGATTCGTCGAGGGTGGGCACGTCCGAGAGGACAGGCACGCGCGCCAGGCTGGTCGCCCCCAGCACCTTGACCTGGCCGGAGCGGATGAAGGGCAGCACGCCCGCGACGTTGTCGATCATCACGTCAAGCTGCCCGCCCACGATGTCGCCCACCGCCTGTTGGCCGCTCTTGTACGGGACGTGCAGCATGGTCGTGCCCGTCTCGCTCTTGAGCATTTCTCCGGCCAGATGGGCGCTCGATCCCACGCCCAACGAGCCGACGCTGACCTTGCCCGGATGCTGCCTGGCATAGTCGACCAGGCCCTGCACATTGCTTGCCGGGAAGTCGTTGCGGGCGATCAGCACCAGGGCATTGCTGATGGCCAGGCTGATGGGCGCAAGGCTGCGTTGCGGGTCGTAAGGCAGCTTCGAATACATGCTCTTGTTGATCGCCAGCGTGACCAGGTTGCCGAAACCGATGGTGTAGCCGTCCGGCGCCGCCGCGGCCAGCGCCTGGGTGCCGACGATGCCCCCCGCCCCGCCGCGGTTGTCGACGATCACCGGCTGGCCGAGTTCGCGCCCCAGGGCGTCCGCGATCGGGCGCAGCACCACGTCCGGACCGGACCCCGCCACATACGGCACGATGAGCTTGACCGGCCGTTGGGGCCAATCCGCCTGCGCCGCGCCGGCGCCTGCCGCGCCCAGCAAGGCAAAACACAGTGAAAGGGTCTGGCGTACACGACGGGGAAAGATCTGCATGGCTTGCTCCTGAAGTACGGGACTGCATGGTCTGGTCGTCGTGAAGCTTAGAGATCGCCCGCGCTGCGCATAAGGCTATTTCTTTGTTAAGGTGACAACTAGCAGTTGTCACCATCGGGGAAGGCATATGAAAGACCACCATCTGCGGGCCTGGCTGAAGGTCGCCGAATTGCGCAGCATCCGGGCTGCGGCGCGCAGCCTGCACCTGAGCCAGGCCGCCGTGACCAAGGCCATCAAGGAACTGGAAACGGAACTGGAAGCGCCGCTGCTCACGCGCAGCCCCCAGGGCATCGAGGTCACCGAGTGCGGCGTACACCTGACGGTGCGGGCGCAGCTTGCCCAGGCCCAGCTCTCGTTGGCACGCCAGGACATCCGCCAACTGCTCAGCGGCGCCCAGGCGCGGGTGGCGGTGGGCGTGACGCCCATGGTGATGCTGAGCGTGCTGCCCGACGTGCTGAACGATTTCAGGCAGAGCATGCCCGCGGCCAAGCTCAAGGTCTCGGAAGGCCTGCTGGCCGCCGTGCTGCCGGCATTGCGCAACGGCTCATTGGATTTCGCGTTGGCATCCGGCATGGCCGGGAACCATGGCGGGCAGGAATTCGATTTCGAGGAACTGCGGCCGCTGGAATTCATGGTCGCCTGCCGCCGCGGTCATCCGCTGGCGGGCGCCACGCGTTGGCAAGACATCGCGGGCTGCGAATGGCTGCTCAACACCTCGGGCGGCAGCCACACCGACGCTTTTCTGCAAGGCTTGCGCGCAAACGGCCTGCAATCGCCCGAACGCGTCATCGATTGCGATACGTTCGGCGTAATGTGGAACCTGATGGTCCGCAGCGACGCGTTGATCGTCTGCCCGGCGGGCATGCTCGAGATCCCGCCCTACGGCGCCGAAGCCAGCCAGATCCGCACGGAGGCGCCCATGCCGGTCGCCAGCATCGGCATCATGACGCTGCGGGGAACGCCACTGTCGCTGGCGGCGGCCACCATGGCGGACCTGTTCCGGCAGCGCCTGCACAGCCGCGCCCAGGCCGGGCCGCGGGCCGCCCTCACGCGGGCCCCCCTCAATCCCCCTGGACCCGCCCCCGCAAGCGCTTGACCTCGCCGTGCAGCACCTTGCGCTGCACGCGCCGGCGTTGCGAGGCGCGGGTGGGCTTGGTCGGGCGGCGCGGCTTGTCGGTGCGCGCCGCCGCGCGCACCATGGCGATCAGGCGCTCGATGGCTTCGGCGCGGTTCTTTTCCTGGCTGCGGAACGTCTGCGACTTGATGACGATGACCCCGTCCTTGGAGACGCGGTGATCGCTAAGGGCGCATAGCGCTTCCTTGATTTCCTCGGGCAGGCTGGAGGCTCGCACGTCGAAACGCAGGTGCACGGCGCTGGACACCTTGTTGACGTTCTGGCCGCCCGCGCCCTGGGCGCGGATCATGGTGAACGCGAGATCGCGTTCATCCAGGTAGATGGAATCTTGGACGTGAAACATAGCCCGCAAGTATAGATGCGCCGCGCAAAGTAAAATAATGCGCTTTTGCCTGATTTATCCGGGGTCCGGCCTTATCCGACCGCCGGCACCACCATGACTTACTCCGCCAAAGAAATCTTCAAGACACTGCAGGGCGAAGGCGCCCACGCAGGCCGTGCGGCGGTCTTCTGCCGCTTTGCCGGCTGCAACCTCTGGACCGGCCGCGAAAGCGACCGCGCCAGCGCCGCCTGCACCTTCTGCGACACCGACTTCATCGGCACCGACGGCGACGGCGGCGGCAAGTTCGCCACGCCCGAACTGCTGGCCGACGCCATCGCCGCGGCCTGGGGCCCCGGCGCCAACGACCGCTACGTGGTCTTCACCGGCGGCGAACCGCTGCTGCAACTGGACGCGCCGCTCTTGACCGCGGTGCACGCGCGCGGCTTCACGGTGGCCATCGAAACCAACGGCACCATCAAGCCGCCGGCCGGCATCGACTGGATCTGCGTCAGCCCCAAGGGCACCGCGCCCGTGGTCCTCGAGCGCGGCGACGAGCTCAAGTTGGTCTATCCGCAAGCCAACGCGCAGCCCGAAGCCTTCGCGCACCTGGACTTCGACCACTTCTTCCTGCAACCCATGGACGGCCCCGCGCGCGCGGCCAACACCGAACAGGCCGTCCAGTACTGTATGCAGCATCCGCAATGGCGGCTCAGCCTGCAGACCCACAAATACATAGGCATTCCATGATTCACCCTAGCCCCCTGCGGAGCGCGCCATGATTTCCGTGACCCGCAGGCTGGAATTCGACGCCGGCCACCGCATTCCCGACCACCGCAGCCAGTGCCGCAACCTGCACGGCCACCGCTACGTGCTGGAGATCACCCTGACCGGCGACGTGGTGCAGGCGCCCGGCGAATCCGACAACGGCATGCTGATGGATTTCTCCGAGATCAAGCACATCGCCAAGACCCACATCGTGGACGTCTGGGACCATGCCTTCCTGGTGTACGAGGGCGACGCCGCCGTGCGCGGCTTCCTGGACAGCCTGCCCGGCCACAAGACCGTGGTGCTGGACCGCATCCCGACGGCCGAAAACCTGGCCGCCATCGTCTTCCAGACCCTGGCCCCGCACTATCACGGCCACTATGGCGCCGAACTGCGCCTGACCCGCGTGCGCCTGTACGAAACGCCCAACTGCTGGGCGGACTGCAACGGCTGAACGCCGGGGCGCGGCCGCCGCCGCCGCGCCCGCGTCGCTCCCCGCGACGCCGAGAATCCCAGAACGCTGTCCCTGGTTTTCCATAGCTGGAACAACCGTCCTCTATTTTCCCGATTGAGAAAATCCATGGAGATAATCGCCATTTTCAATTATTAGTAAGCTAATAGATAGGATACAATCTATTCCATGAACACGCCCACCGACTCCCAGCTCATGGCCACCACCTCCGCCCTGATGGTCCTGTCGCGCGCCTATCGCGGCGCCGCCGACAAGGCCTTGGCCGACTACGGCCTGTCCCAGGCCACCGCCTGGCCCGTGATCCTGGCCGGCCGCCTGGGAGACGGCGTGCGCCAAGGCGCGCTGGCCGAGGCGCTGGGCGTGGAAGGCCCCTCGCTGGTGCGGGTGCTGGACCACCTGGTCGCCGCAGGCCTGATGGAACGCCGCGAAGACCCGCACGACCGCCGCGCCAAGACCCTGCACCTGACCGACGCCGGCCAGGCGCTGCGCGCCAAGGTCGAGGATGTGCTGGTCGATTTGCGCCGCCGCCTGTTCCGGGGCGTGAGCGAAGCCGACCTGCAAGCCTGCCTGCGGGTCTTCGACAGCCTGAAAGTCACCCTGGGCCGCGGCGGCGCCGGCACCCAGCCACAGGACGAACAAGCGTGAAACTCCCCAACGTCCGCGAATCCATCTTCTCGCTCAAGAGCTACCTGAGCGCCATCATGGCGCTCTACCTGGCCTACAGCATGGGGTTGCCGCGTCCGTTCTGGGCCATGACCACGGCCTACGTCGTGGCCCAACCCTGGTCGGGCGCGGTGCGCTCCAAGGCGCTGTACCGCCTGGCCGGCACCTTCTTCGGCTCGGCCGCCACCGTCTACCTGGTGCCGCGGCTATCGAATTCCCCGGTGGTCATGACCGCCGCCATGGTGCTGTGGGTGGGCGCCTGCCTGTACCTGTCGGTGTTGGACCGCACGCCGCGTTCGTACCTCTTCATGCTGGCGGGCTATACCGCCGCCATGATCGGCTTTCCCAGCGTGACCGCCCCCGCCCAGGTGTTCGACACCGCCCTCGCCCGCGTCGAGGAAATCAGCCTGGGCATCGTCTGCGCCACCTTGATCCACAGCATCGTGCTGCCGCGCGGCCTGGCCCCGGCCCTGACGCTGATGCTGGACAAGGCCGTGCGCGACGCCCGCAACTGGATGCACGACACGCTCAGCGGCCAGGCCACCGAACAGAAGGACCGCGACCGCCGCGTGCTGGCCAACGACATCACGCAGCTGCGCCTGATGTCCACCCACGTGCCTTTCGACACCAGCAACCTGCGCTGGACCTCGGGCGCGGTGCGCGCCATGCAGGACCAGATCGCGGCATTGACGCCCACCGTGTCCGCCGTGGAAGACCGCATGCGCGCCCTGCAGGCCGGCGGCCAGCCACTGCCGGAAGCCGTCACGGCCTTGCTCGCCGACATCTCCGAATGGATCAACGCCGGCGCCCAGGCCACCCACGAGACCGCGGTCCAACTGCGCGCCGCCGCCACCCGCCTCACGCCCGACATCGACAGCCGCTCCAGCTGGCGCGAGGTGCTGCTGGCCAGCCTGATGACGCGCTTGCGCGAACTGGTCGACACCTATGACGAATGCCTGGCGCTGCGCCGCGAGATCCGCGCAGGCCTGGCGGGCGCGCCGCTACGCGCGCCGCGCTCCAATCCCGCGCCCAACACCGCGCTGCACCGCGACCGCGGCATGGCGCTGCTGTCGGCCCTGGCCGCCGGCGTGGCCATTTCGGTCTGCTGCGCCTTCTGGATCGGCACGGCCTGGAGCAACGGCGCCACCGCCGCGCTCATGGCCGCCATCTTCAGCTGCTTCTTCGCGTCGCAGGACAATCCGGTCCCCGGCATCATGCAGTTCCTGACCTACACGGTGTATTCGATTCCGCTGTCGGCGCTGTACCTGCTGGGCATCATGCCCGCCCTGCATTCGTTCGAGATGCTGGCCCTGGCCATGCTGCCCACCACCTTCGTGCTGGGCATCTTCATTGCCCGGCCCGCCACCGCCGGCAAGGCCATGGCGATGCTGTTCGGCTTCCTGGGCACCATGGCGCTGCAGGACACCAACACCGCCGACATCGTGTCCTTCATCGACACGCAGGTCGCGCAGTGCATGGGCGTTGCCACCGCGGCCATCATCGCCGCCATCTTCCGCACCGTCAGCGCCGACTGGAGCGCACGCCGCATCCAGGCCGCCAACTGGAAGGAACTGGAAACCCTGGCAAGCTCGCCGCGCGCGCCTTCGCGCCACACCTACGCCGCCCGCATGCTGGACCGCATTGGCCTGTTGCAGCCGCGTCTGGCGCTGGCCCAGCGGCCCGACGACCTGGTCGCCGCCGACGCGCTGAAAGACCTGCGCGTGGGCCGCGACATCACCGAACTGCAGCGCGCCCGGCGTCACCTGCCCATGGCGGAACCCGCCATCCAGCCAGTGCTGGACGGACTGGCGAAATTCTTCCACGCGCGCTCGGCCTGGCAGGTCGGCGAAAAGACGCCCGAGTTCCTGGCGCAGATCGACCGTGCGCTGGCCAGCGTGACGGCCACGCCCCCGGGCGCCGCCGCCCGCGACCGCGCCGTGGTCGCGCTGGTGGGCCTGCGCCGCGCCTTCTTCCCCGACGCGCCCGACTACCAACCCGCCCATCCCACCTTGGAGGGCCAAGCATCATGATCGGCGAATTCAATCTCTACGGCGTCTATTTCCCCTGGCTGCTGGTGCTCGGCGTGGTGACCCTGGGCGTGGCCTGGGCAGTGCGACGCGTGCTGGCCCGCGCCGGGCTGTACCGCCTGGTGTGGCACCCCGCGCTGTTCGACCTGGCGCTGTTCGTGGTGCTGCTGTACGGCGTATCCCTCATTTCCCCCTATTTACTCCAGAGATAAGCATGAAACTCCCCAACGCCCTGCGCCCCGCAGCCATCGGCAAGTTCGCGGTGACCGCCGTCGTCGTCGCCGCGGCCGCCTACGCCGGCTGGCAGCTCTGGGTGCACTATGAAGTCGAACCCTGGACCCGCGACGGCCGCGTCAAGGCCTATGTGGTGCAGGTCGCGCCCGATGTCTCCGGCCTGGTGACCAGCGTGCCGGTGCACGACAACCAGGACGTGAAGGCCGGCGACGTGCTGTTCGAAATCGACCGCGCGCGCTTCCAGCTGGCCTACGACCAGGCCCAGGCCTCGGTGCGTTCCGCGCAAGTGGCGCGCGACCAGGCCGTGCGCGACGCCAAGCGCAACCGCTCTTTGGGCCAACTGGTGGCCGCCGAGGCGCTGGAACAAAGCCAGACCAAGCTGCAGCAGACCGAAGCCGCGCTGGCCCAGGCCGAAGTGCAGCTCAATACCGCACGCCTGAACCTGGAACGCAGCCGCGTGCTGGCGGTGAATGACGGCCGCATCACCAACCTGGACCTGCGCGCGGGTTCCTACGCCACCGCTGGCCGCGGCGTGATGGCGCTGGTGGATTCCAGTTCGTTCTACGTCGAAGGCTATTTCGAGGAAACCAAGCTGCCTGGTATCCACGAAGGCGACCCCGTCACCGTGACGCTGATGGGCGATTCGCACCATATCCGCGGCCACGTGGAGAGCATTGCCATGGGCATCGCCGACCGCGACCGCAGCACCGGCGCCAACCTGCTGCCCAACGTCAATCCCACGTTCAACTGGGTCCGCCTGGCGCAGCGCATCCCGGTGCGCGTGAAGATCGACGACGTGCCCGCAGGCGTGCGCCTGGTGGCGGGACAAACCGCCACCGTGTCGGTGGATTCCGGCCCGTCCCACTCGCAGGCCGGGGCGCGCCAGCCGTCCTGATCGTTCCTTTCTTCCACCCCTACTCTCTTATCGACGCACAGCCGTAACCGCCATGAACACCAGATACCTCCTGCCTCTTACGCTGGCCCTTGCGCTGGCCGGATGCGCCGCCGTGGGCCCGGACTACCAGGTGCCCGCCGGATCGGCGGCCGAGCGGCAGAGCGCGCAGGCGCCCTTCACGCAGGCGCGCGAGGCGGCGTTCCGGCAGGATGCGGTGCCTGGCCACTGGTGGCGCCTGTACGACGATCCCGTGCTGGATGGTCTGGTGGAAAAAGCCCTGGCCGCCAACACCGACCTGCGCGTGGCCAGCGCCAACCTGGAACGCGCCCAGGCCGCCGTGCGCGAAGCGCAGGCGCAGCAGCAGCCGTCCATCGGCGTCAATGCCTCGCCCACTTTCGGCCACGTGTCCGGCCTGCAGGAACTGCAGCCCGGCATCGATCCGCCCAACCGCTGGTCCTACTCCATGGGCGCCAGCGTGGCATACCAGCTGGACCTGTTCGGCCAGATCCGCCGCGCCGTGGAAGCGGCCAGCGGCGACGAGCAGGCCGCGCAGGCCGCCTATGACGCCACCCGCGTCACCGTGGCCGCCGAGACCGCCCGGGCCTACGCCAATATGTGCGCGGCCGGCATGCAGCTGGCTTCGGCCCAGCATTCGGTGCAGGTGCAGAAGCAATCGCTGGACGCGGTGGACCGGCTGCAACGCGCCGGCCGCGGCACCACGCTGGACGTGACCCGCGCCCGCAGCCAGCTTGAACAGCTGCAGGCCAACCTGCCGCCGTTCCAGGCCCAGCAGCGCACCGCGCTGTACCGCCTGGCGGCGCTGACCGGCCAGACGCCGGGCGAAATCCCGCCCGCGCTGCTGCAATGCGCCCAGGCTCCGCGCCTGACCGAAACCATCCCCGTGGGCGACGGCGCCGAACTGCTGCGCCGCCGTCCCGACATCCGCCAGGCCGAACGCACGCTGGCCGCGGCCACCGCGCGCATCGGCGTGGCTACCGCGGACCTGTATCCGAAGATCTCGCTGGGCTTGTCGGCGGCCTCGGGCGGCCCGGCTGCCATGTTCGGCGACCGCGGCACCTTCAGCTGGAGCGTCGGTCCGCTGATCTCCTGGACCATACCCAACACCGGCGCCGCGCAGGCCCGCATCGCCGAGGCGCAGGCCAGCACCAAGGCCGCGGCGGCGCGTTTCGACGCCACCGTGCTGAATGCCCTGCGGGAAACGGAGAGCGCGCTGGTGGTCTACGCGCGCCAACTGGATCGCGACACCGCCTTGCGCGCCGCGCGCGACCAGAGCGCCGAGGCCGCCTCGCAGGCAAGCCGCCTGTTCCAGTACGGCAAGACCGACTACCTGACCGTGCTGGATGCCGAGCGCACGCTGGCCAGCAACGAAAGCGCGCTGGCGGCTTCGCAGGCCGACCTCAGCAGCGACCAGATCGCGCTGTTCCTGGCGCTGGGCGGCGGCTGGGAAAAATGATCAATGCACCGGGGTGCCGTCGGGCGGCGTCTGGTTAAGACCCAGCGCGGCCTCCCAGCTGCGCAACGGCACGCAGGTCTTCAAGCGCACGATGGCGCGCTCGATCAGCGCCGGGTGCAATGCGTGCCCCACCTGGGTCGCGATGTCGATGGTCGAGTCGCCGTGCAGCTCGGTCAGGCGCGCCTGGGCGGCCTGGATGAGCTCCACGTTCATGATCGGATCGGCGGCGCCGTGCAGCAGGTGCAGCGTGGTGAACTGCGGCGCGAGCTTGGGCATCTGGGCGTAGCGGCCCGAGAAGGCGATGACGCGGCCGGCGATGCCGTCGTGCGCCTGCACCAGTTCCAGCGCCATGATGGCGCCCTGCGAAAAGCCCGCCAGCGCCGTGTCCGACTGCAGCAGGCCGAAACGCGCCTGCGCCTCGCGCACATAGTTTTCCAGGGGCGGCAAGGCCCGCGCCACGCGTTCCGGGCGGTTTTCCTCGGTCACGCCGCGCACCGAGAACCACTGCCGGCCGTCGCCGCCGCCGTCGTAGGGCTCGAACCCCTGGGGCACCAGCACCGCCGCGCTGGGGAACGCCGCGCGCACCGCTTTTGCCAACGGCTCCATGTCGTCGGGGGTGCCGCCCACGCCGTGCAGCAGGATAAACAGCTGGCGCACGTCGACGCCGGCGTTGGGAAGAAACTCGATAGAAGTGGAAGACGCCATGAAACTGCTCCGTGCTGGCTGGGGCCGCCGAACGGCCCCGGAATAGCCGCATTGTAAAATGCGCGCCTTGAAGCAACCTTTGCCGCACCGCCACGGACCGGCTGGCTTGCGCGGCATTGCCTGGCGGGCAGGCCCGCACGCCCGTGCCTGATGGTCCGCCGCCGCGGCAACTTCCTACCCCAGTAATGCAAACTCCGACAACAGAATCCGGCGCCACGCCTGCCGGCCAGAACCAGCTGCATCGCGTGCTCAAGGCGCGCCACCTCACGATGATAGCGTTGGGCGGGGCCATCGGCACCGGCCTGTTCGTGGCCTCCGGCGCCGCCATCGCCCAGGCCGGCCCGGGCGGCGCGCTGCTGGTCTACCTGGCCATCGGCCTGATGGTCTACTTCATCATGACCAGCCTGGGCGAACTGGCCACCTTCATGCCGGTATCGGGTTCCTTCTGCACCTATGCCTCGCGCTACGTCGACGGCGGCTTCGGCTTCGCGCTGGGCTGGAACTTCTGGATCAGCTGGGCCACGGTGGTGGCGGTGGACGTGGTGGCCGCGCAACTGGTCATGGCCTATTGGTTCCCCGATACGCCCGGCTGGATATGGAGCGTGGCCTTCCTGGCCCTGACCTTCGGGCTGAATGCCTTCTCGGCGCGCAGCTTCGGCGAAGCCGAGTACTGGTTCGCCATCATCAAGGTCGTGGCCGTGCTGTGCTTCATCGGCGTCGGGCTGGCGATGCTGGTGGGCATCATCCACAGCGGCACGCCCGTGGGCCTGGTCAACTGGTCGGTCGGCGACGCGCCCTTCGTGGGCAATGCGGCCACCTGGGTGGGCGTGGCGATGGTGGTGGCCTATTCGTTCCAGGGCACCGAACTGGTGGCCGTGGCCGCCGGCGAATCCGAGAATCCCCGCCGCAACGTGCCGCGCGCGATCAACCACGTGTTCTGGCGCATCCTGCTGTTCTACGTGCTGGCCATCCTGATCATCGGCCTGCTGCTGCCCTATACCGACCCGCAGCTGCTGCGCAACGAAGTGGAAGACATCGCGGTCAGCCCCTTCACGCTGGTGTTCCAGCACGCGGGGCTGCTGTCGGCGGCTACCGTGATGAACGCCGTGATCCTGACCTCGGTGCTGTCGGCCGGCAATTCCGGCATGTACGCGGCGACGCGGATGCTGTTCAACATGGCGGTGGAGGGCCAGGCGCCCGCCCTGTTCCGGCGCGTCACCCGCGGCGGCGTGCCGCTGTACGCGCTGATGGCCACCGCGCTGCTGGCCTGCCTGTGCCTGTTCAGCCTGGTGTACAGCCCCAAGGCCGTCTACATCTGGCTGCTGAACTTCGCCGGCATGACCGAATTCATCGTCTGGCTGAGCATCGCGGTCAGCCATTACCGCTTCCGCCAGGGCTATGTGAAGCACGGCTACGACACCGCCGACCTGCCCTACAAGGCCGGCCTGTTCCCCTTCGGCCCGCTGCTGGCCTTCGTCCTGTGCCTGGCGGTCACGCTGGGCCAGAACTACCAGGCCTTCCTGCAAGACCGCATCGACTGGATCGGCGTGATCTCCACCTACCTGGCGATCCCGCTGTTCCTGGCCTTGTGGATCGGCCACCGGCTGGTGCGCAAGTCGCACTGGATCCGGTACGAGGATATGCGGTTTTATGGGTTGGATCTGGATCGCGCGGCGGGTGTGGAGGCCTCGGTATCTACTGCGCAGAACGCCCGCGCTTGATTGCGATCCGCCTGCCTGAAGCGGCTAAAATCGTGTTCAACACGGCCCGCTCCTCTGCATCGAAAGGTGTACGGGCGGGTTTTCTTTTGGGCTACCGCGTTACCGGCGCAAAACTATTCGCGGCGCGCTCTGCCCCTTTTAAATACTGTATATATATACAGCTATAATGACGCATCGGCCACTACCCCGGGTCCCCGCAAGCCGGAACCGATCGCCATGCAGTCCCCAGAACGTATCCATCCCGCGTTGTGGCGCGCCACCCAGTTGGCTCAAGGCGCCGCCCGCACCCTGCCCACCGGGCATGCCGCGCTTTCGCCCGAGCTGCCGGACGGCGGCTGGCCGCTGGGTTCGCTGACCGAACTGCTGGTGCCGCACCCCGGCATCGGCGAAATCCGCCTGCTGCGTCCGGCGCTGGCCCAGCTGGAAACCCGCCGCGCCATCGCGCTGGTGCAGCCGCCGCACGCGCCCCACATCGCCAGCTGGATGAGCTGGCGGCTGGATCCGCGCCAATTGCTCTGGGTGGCGCCGGAAAAACCCGTGGACGCGCTTTGGGCCGCCGAACAGATCCTGAAGAACGGCAGCTGCGGCGCCCTGATCTGCTGGCTGCCCCATGTGCGCCCCGAATCCCTGCGCCGCCTGCACCTGGCCGCCCAGGCCAGCGACCTGCTGTTCATCGCGGTGCGCCCCAGCAGCGCGGCGCAAAACGCCACGCCCGCGCCCTTGCGGCTGGCGCTCGCGCCGGCCGCGGGCGGCTTGTCCGTCCACATCCTGAAGCGCCGCGGGCCCGCCTGCGATACGCCGCTATACGTGGGCCTGGAACCGGGCGCCACCACACCTGTTTCTCCCCGCCATGCGCCTCTGGATCGCCGCCTTCCTGCGCTGCCTGCCGCTGGACGCACTGCGCCCGCACTGGCCGCTTGAGGGGCAGGCGTTCGCGGTCCTGGAACAGGAACGCGTCGCCGCCCTGACGCCCGCCGCCCGCCGCGCCGGGGTCAAGCCGGGCATGCGCCGCGCGGGCGCGGCCGCCATCGCCCCCGAGGTCGAGCTGCTGCCCCGCGATGTCCTGGCCGAGTCCGAAGCCTTGCAGGGCGCGGCGCTGGCGCTGCTGCAATACACACCCGAAATCGCCCTGGCCGACGGCGACACGTTGCTGCTGAACGTAAGCGCCAGCCTGATGCTCTTCCGCGGTCCGAAGGCGCTGCACCGGCGGGTCGCCGCCACCTTGCGCGCCCTGGACCTGCGCGTCTCGCTAGGCATGGCGCCGACCGCCGCCGGCGCCTGGCTGCTGGCGCGCAGCCCCGGCCGGCGCGCACCCCGGCGCACCCTGACGCTGCCCACGCTGACCCGGCGGCTGGACGCACTGCCGCTGGCCCTGCTGCCGCAGGCGCAGGCCCGCCGCGACTGGCTCGACGACATCGGCTGCCATACCCTGGCGGACCTGCGCGCCCTGCCGCGCGCGGGCCTGCAGCGGCGCAGCGCGCCCGAACTGCTGCAGGCCCTGGACGCCGCCTACGGCCTGGCGCCCGAGCTCCACCGCTGGATCGAGCCGCCGCACCAGTTCTCGCGCCGCATCGAACTCACCGACTACGTCGAGCACACCGACGCGGTGCTGGCGGTGGCGCGCCGGCTGGCCGAACAGCTGGGCGGCTGGCTCAGCGCCCGGCAACTGGCGGTGCGCCGCGTGGTGCTCAGCATGGAACACGAACGCGGCCGCCACGCCCGGCCGCCCACCGAACTGGAACTGGCCCTGGCCCAGCCGGTCTGGCAGGCGCCGCAGATCCTCCACCTGCTGCGGGAAAAGCTGGCCCGCTTCACGCTGGAAGCGCCCGTGATCGCCGTGGCGCTGCTGGCGCCCGACACGGTGGAACAGCCCGCCGCCAGCACTACCTTGTTCCCCGAGCCCGGCGGCACGCCCGCCGACCATGCCCGGCTGCTGGACCTGCTGGTGGCGCGGCTGGGCCGCGACCAGGTGCGCCACGCCCACCCGGTTCCCGACCACCGCCCCGAGGCCGCCAACGCCTGGGGCGACGCGCTGTCGCCGCCCCAACGTCCCGCGCCCCTGCCCGCCCTGCTGGACCGCCCCTTCTGGCTGCTGGACCCGCCGCTCCCCTTGAAGCTTTCCGGCCACCGGCCGCAATACGGCGGCCAGGCGCTGCGCCTGATGCGCGGCCCCGAACGCATCGAAAGCGGCTGGTGGGACCCGGCCCTGACGGTGCGCGACTATTTCGTCGCCGAGGACGCCGCCGCCGCGCGCTACTGGATCTACCGCGAGCGCGACGACGAGCACGCCCGCTGGTTCCTGCATGGGCTCTACGCCTGAAGCGTCATGCGCATGGACGACGACACCCCCGGCCTCCTGGCGCAGCTGCCCGGTTACGCCGAGCTGCAATGCCAGTCCAATTTCTCTTTCCTGCAGGGCGCTTCGCACCCCGAGGAACTGGTCGAACGCGCCGCCGAACTGGGCTACGCCGCGCTCGCCATCACCGACGAATGCTCGCTGGCGGGCGTGGTCCGCGCCCACGTCGAAGCCAAGACCCGCAAGCTGCCGCTCATCATCGGCGCCACCTTCCAACTGCGCGCCGCGCCCGACGCCGCGCCGCTGGGCCTGACCCTGCTGGCGCAGACGCGCGAGGGCTACGGCAACCTGTCCGAACTGATCACCCTGGCCCGCACCCGCGCCCCCAAGGGCGAATACCAGCTGGCGCCCGAAGACCTTACCCACCCGCCCGCGGGCCACGCCCATCTGCGCCACCTGCCCGAATGCCTGGCCATCCTGAGCCCCGCCTACGGCACCGACGCCGACCGCATGGCCGAGCAGGCGCGCTGGCTGGCGCGCGTCTTCCCCCACCGCGCCTGGGTCGGACTGACCCTGCTGCACCGCTCGCGCGACGACCTGCACCGCGCCGCGGTCGAACACGCCGCGCAGGCCGCGGAACTGCCCATCGTGGCGCTGGGCCAGGTGCAGATGCACCTGCGCTCGCGCAAACCGCTGCACGACACGCTGACCGGCATTCGCACCCGCCAGCCCGTATCGCAGTGCGGCTACGAACTGTCCGGCAACGCCGAACAGCACCTGCGCACGCGCATGCGCCTGGCCAACCTGTACCCGCCGCAAGCGCTGGCCCAGACGCTGGCCATAGCCCGCCGCTGCGCCTTCTCATTGGACGAGCTGCGCTACGAATACCCGGACGAGATCATTCCGCGCGGCCACACGCCGGCCACCTATCTGCGCCAGGAAACCCTGGCCGGGGCCGCCCGCCGCTTTCCTTCCGGCACGCCGGACAGCGTCACCACGCAGATCGAAAAAGAGCTGGCGCTGATCACCGACCTGCACTACGAAGCCTATTTCCTCACGGTCTACGACATCGTCCAGTACGCCCGCGGCGAAGGCATTCTGTGCCAGGGCCGCGGGTCCGCCGCCAACTCCGCGGTCTGCTACTGCCTGGGCATCACCGAAGTGGATCCGGTGCGCGGCAACAACCTGTTCGAACGCTTCATCAGCAAGGAACGCAACGAGCCGCCCGACATCGACGTGGACTTCGAGCACCAGCGCCGCGAAGAAGTCATCCAGTACATCTACCGCAAATACGGCCGCGAACGCGCCGCGCTCACCGCCGTGGTCATTTCCTACCGGCCGCGCAGCGTGCTGCGCGATACCGGCTGCGCGCTGGGCGTGGACGCGGGCGTCATCGACGCCGTGGCGCGCGCCCACCAATGGTGGGACGGCAAGAAAGAAATGCTGCGCACGCTGGGCGCCTGCGGACTGGACCCCGAATCGCAGGTGGCGCGGCAGTGGGCGGCGCTGGCGCAGACCCTGATGGGCTTTCCGCGCCACCTGTCGCAGCATCCCGGCGGCTTCGTGATTTCACGCGGCAAGCTGTCGCGCCTGGTGCCCATCGAAAACGCCGCCATGGCGGACCGCAGCGTCGTGCAATGGGACAAGGACGACCTGGACGCGCTGGGCCTGCTGAAAGTGGACGTGCTGGCGCTGGGCATGCTGTCGGCACTGCGTCGCACGCTGGAACTGGCCGGCCAGCGCCGCGGCCAGCCCTTGCGGCTGCAGGACATTCCCCCCAGCGACGCGCCCACCTACGACATGATCTGCGACGCCGACACCGTAGGCGTGTTCCAGATCGAATCCCGCGCCCAGATGACCATGCTGCCGCGCCTGCGTCCGCGCGAATACTACGACCTGGTGGTGCAGGTGGCCATCGTGCGCCCAGGCCCGATCCAGGGCGGCATGGTCCATCCCTACCTGCGCCGCCGCCAGGGCAAGGAGCCCGAAACCTATCCCAGCGAAAAAGTGCGCGGCGTGCTCAGCCGCACCATGGGCGTGCCCATCTTCCAGGAACAGGTCATGCAGATCGCCGTGGTGGCCGCGGGCTTCACGCCGGGCGAATCCGACCAGTTGCGCCGCTCCATGGCAGCCTGGAAGCGCAAGGGCGGCGTGGACAAGTACCGTACCAAGCTGGTCGGCGGCCTGCTGGCCCACGGCTACAAACTGGATTTCGCCGAGGCGCTGTTCCGCCAGATCGAAGGCTTCGGCGAATACGGTTTCCCCGAAAGCCATGCCGCCAGCTTCGCGCTGCTGGCGTACGCCAGTTCGTGGCTCAAGCGGCACGAGCCCGAAGCCTTCCTGGCCGCCCTGCTCAACTCCCAGCCCATGGGCTTCTACGCCCCCGCGCAACTGGTGCAGGACGCCCGCCGCCACGGCGTTTGCGTGCTGCCGCCGGACGTGACGGTCAGCGGCTGGAACTCGGCCCTGGAAACCCTGCCCGAAGGCCACCCCGGCGCCCGCCGGACCGCGCATCCGCACGCGCCCGCCACCGACGGCTCCCGCCCCGCCGTCAGGCTGGGGCTGAGCCTGATCCAGGGCATGCGCGAGGACGCCGCCCGGCGCATCGAAGACGCGCGCGCCGCCGCGCCCTTTGCCGACACCGGCGACCTGGCCCGCCGCGCCGCGCTCACCCGCCATGACCTCAACGCGCTGGCGGCCGGCGACGCCCTGCGCACCCTGGCCGGCCATCGCCGCCAGGCCAGCTGGGAAGCGGCCGCCAGCGTGCAGAGCCGCGACCTGCTGCGCGACGCCGCCATCCAGGAAACCCAGGCGCCGCAATTGTCCGCCCCTTCCGAAGGCCAGACCGTGGCGGCCGACTACCGCAGCGTGGGCCTGACGCTGCGCAGCCACCCCGTGGCCTTGCTGCGCCCCCAGCTCGCGGCGCGCAACTTCCAGCCCGCCTCGGTGCTCAACGGCTACCCCGACAAGCGCGTCGCGCGCGCCTGCGGCATCGTCACCGTGCGCCAGCGCCCGCAGACTGCCAAGGGGGTGATCTTCGTCACCCTGGAAGACGAGACCGGTCCCGTCAACGTGGTCGTGCGTACGGAACTCATCGAACGCCAGCGCCGCGAATTGCTGGGGGCCTCGCTGCTGGGCGTCTACGGGTCCTGGCAAAGCGTGGACGGCGTGCGCCACCTGATCGCGCAACGGCTGGTGGACCTGTCCGAGCTGCTGGGCGACTTGAACACCCAGAGCCGCAATTTCCACTAACCGTCCCGGACGCTTCTCAATCGCCGAACAGCGTGGCCATATCCAAGGCCTGCGCCATGGCCTGGTAGCCGGCATCGTTGGGATGCAGGTTGTCGCCCGAGTCATACGCGGGCAGCAGCCGCGCCGGATGCGCCGGATCGCGCAGCACCGCGTCAAAATCCACCACCGCGTCGAACACGCCGCTTTCGCGGATCCAGCGGTTCACCTCCCGCCGCACCGCGTCCTTGGCCGGGTTGTAGTGGCCCGACAACGGCGTGCCATGCAGCGAACCTTCATACGGCGCAATGGTGCCGCCCACGATGCGCACGCCGCGCAGGCGGGCGGCCTCCGCCAGCTGCCGGTAGCCCTCGGTCAATCTTGCGGCCGTCATGGGCGCGTCCGCCGGCGCGAAGCCGCTGTCCGGCCAGCCGATGTCATTGATGCCCATCATCATCACCACCGTGCGCACGCCCGGCTGCGACAGCACGTCGGCATCGAAGCGCGCCATCGCGTTCACCCCCATCTTGTCGCCCCAGACCCGCGCGCCCGAAATGCCTGCATTGGCCACGCCCATGCCCTGCGGGGCCAGGCGGCGCGCCAGGAAATCCGGCCAGCGGCGGTTGGCCCCCGGCGTCGAGCCGTTGCCATCGGTCAGGGAATCCCCAAACGCCACCACCACCGGCGCGCGCGACGGGCTTTCGACCCAGATCCCCGCCAGGAAGGCCCGGCCTTGCAGCGCCTGCGCATCAGGCAGCTCCGCCGCCACCGTGGCATCGCCCCGGACCAGGGCGCCGGTCTGCTGCGCCCCCCAATGGAAGGTCGTCACCGGCGTCGCCTGGGGGAAGTAAAGGCTGACGGCCAGTTCGGCCAGCGCGGATACCGGCAGGTCCACGGGATCGCTGACCACCTGCGCCCCCGGCGCCACCGTCACGCTCGGCCGACCGCCAAAGGCCAGCCCGCGGCTGGACGCCGGACGGATCTTGGACTGGCCCGAGGCCAGCGCCACGCTGGCCGCCCCGATCTCCAGGGGCTGCGTGCCATAGCGGTTGGACAACACCACCCGCAAGCGCGGTCCGCCCACGCTGAGCATCAAGGTCTGGCGCAGAGTCTGGCCGCGCAATTCGGCCGGCATTTCCGTGGGCAGCACGAAGGAATCCTCCCACAGCGGTTGCGGGCTGGCGAACCAGGAACTGACCCAGTTGGAACGCGCGGCATCGGCTTGAACAGAAGGCCGCGCCGCGATGGCGGCGGACGGGGCCAGGACCGCAAGGCCGCCGGCCAACGCAACGGCCGAAACCAGGGAATGAAGATTGAAGCGATTCATGACGACTCCAGAAAAAGAGAAAGTGACGTCACGATAGGTTCTTCTCAATTCCACCGGTAGAACCCTAAACTGCATACCACTTCTTCCAAAAAGGAATGACCATGGACACCCTGCGCGCCATGCGGGCCTTCGTCCGCGCCGTGGAGCTGGGCACCCTGTCGGCCGTCGCCCGCGAACAAGCGCTGAGCCAGCCTGCCCTGAGCAAGATCGTCGCCGCGCTGGAAAAGGACCTGAACGTGCGGCTGCTGGAACGCAGCACCACGCGCGTCGTGCCCACCGAACAAGGCAAACGCTTCTACGAACGCGCCACCCGCGTGCTGGAGGAATACTCCGAGGCCGTCGCCGACGCCCGCGGCCAGACCGAAAAGCCCGCCGGTTTCCTGCGCATCAACGCGCCCGTGGCGCTGGGCCAGTTCCGCCTGAACGCGCTGGTCCGCGAATTCCTGGACGAATATCCCGACATCCAGGTCGAACTGATCCTGAACGACCGGTTCGTGGACCTGGTGGAAGAAGGCGTGGACGTGGCGCTGCGCCTGGGCGGCAACCTGCCGCCCAACGCCATCGCCCGCAAGGCGGCCATGTCGCCGCGCTACCTGGTGGCCGCCCCCTCCTACCTGGCACAGCGCGGCAAGCCCCGCGCGCCCCGCGATCTGGCCGCGCACGAGTACGTGCGCTTTGCCTGGCTGGCTGCCGGCGACACCCTGGAACTGCACCAGGGCGCCACCCTCGCCACGGTCCAGACCCAAGGGCGCTTCCGTGTCAACAACGCCCTGGCCATCCGCGAAAGCCTGGCCATGGGCGCCGGCATCGGACTCTGCCCTGCCTGGCTGGTGCAGGACCTGATCGCCAGCGGTGAACTGCTGCGCGTCCTGCCCAAATGGAGCGCCACGCCGCAGGAGGCTTTCCTCATCTACCCGTCGCGCCGCTACCAGTCGCTGCGGGCACGGCTGTTGATCGACTTCCTCAATGACCGGCTGGCGCGCCTGCCCGGCATGCAAACGCCCTAACCGCAGACGGCGCGCACCAGATTCCGGTAGATGTCGCGCGCGCCTTCCAACTGCTCCAACGCGATGGACTCGTCGATCGTGTGCGCATCTTCCTCGTTGCCCGGCCCCAACCCTATCGTCGGAATGCCGCGGCGTCCGGCCGATTCCGAGCCATTGGTGCAGAACGCCCAACTGCCCACCACCGGATCCCGGCCGCTGGCGCTGACGGCCGCGCGCGCAGCCTGCAATAACCCGGCCTCCGCATCGCAACGCCAAGCCGGCAACCAGCGCGGCGGCGTGGCGTGCTGCCCGGTATAGGTCGCCACTTGATCCTCGCTGACCTGCAGGGTGAAATCGGACAAGCCATGGGCCGCCAGATGCGCGCGGATCTGCGCCAGCACATCCTCCAGGCGTTCGCCCGACACGGTACGCCGGTCAAAGCGTATCGTCGTCGAAATCGGAATCATGGAGATCGACGGATAGGGATGCGACACGATGTCCGTCGGCACCAGCAGCGCTTGGCCCAGCACCTCGTCATGCGGCAGCGACAGGCTCTCCAGCGCGTTCAGCGCCCGGGCCGCCGCGTGCAGGGGATTGACACCGATATGCGGCGTCGCCGCGTGCGCCGGCTTACCGTGGAAAGTCAGCAGCAGTTCCACCCGCCCCTTCTGGCCGGCCTTGATCTGCAGCTTGGAGGGCTCGCAGATGACGACCGCCTGCGGCGTGCAGATGTCCAGCACCGAAGCCAGCGCATGCCCTTCGATGACTTCCTCCAGCACGCTGGCCGACACCGCCACGCGGCGCTTCAAGCCGTCCCGCGCCGCCTGCGCCACGCCGCAGATCGCCGCCGCGATGCCGCCCTTCATGTCGGTGCTGCCGCGCCCATACAGCCGGCCATCCCGGATCTCGGCGCCGAACGGATCGAAGCGCCAGTCGCCCGCCACCGGCACCACGTCCATGTGTCCGTCGAACAGCAAGGCCACGTCCGCGTCCGCGGGGCCGATCAGCCCCAGCACCGAGCCATTGCCATCGGTCGTGACCGAACTGAAACCCGCCTCGCGCATCGTCGCGGCCATCAGCGCCGCCATCTCGCCTTCCTTGCCGGAAAGGCTGGGAATACGCACCATGGCCTGGGTCAACGCAACTACGTCCAGAGTCATCATCATTCCTGTCTGAAAGTGGCGGGCGCGGCGCGCCCGCCGATGTAGAGAAGCCGCCTAGCGGTTGACCAGGCTCTTCGGCACGCGGTACACCAGCACCGCCCCGATCAGCGTGAAGCTGGCCAGGAAGTACATGCCCCAATCCGTCGAGCCGGTCAGGTCCTTGATCCAGCCGATCGCATACGGGCTGACAAAGGCCGCCAAGCCGGCGAAGGAATTGATCCCGGCTATGCCCGCCGCCGCGCTCTTGCCTTCCAGGAACGCCGTCGGCAGGCTCCAGAACAAGGGCGAGCACACCATGCAGCCGGCGGCCGCCACCGACAGCATGGCCACGGCCAGCATCGGGTTATGGCTGAACAGCGTGCTCAGCGCCAGGCCCGTCCCGCCCACCAGAAACGGCACGATCATGTGCCAGCGGCGCTCCCGCACCGCGTCCGAATGGCGGCACACCAGCACCATCGAGATCACCGCGCAGACGTTCGGCACCGCCGTCAACAGGCCGATGTCCAGCAGCGACACCACGCCGGTCGAACGGATTACCGACGGAATCCAGAACGCCAGGCCCGACAAGCTGGACACCGTGCAATAGCAGATCAGCGCCATATGCACGACGCGCCTGTCCTTGAGCAAGGTCAGCATGGACACGTGCTCGGTCTTGGCGGTCTTCTCGCTCTGCAGGTTCTGGCCCAGCCGCGACTTCTCCGCGGGCGACAGCCAGCGCGCGTCGTCGATGCGGTCATCCAGGTACCAGAACACCGCCAGGCCCAGCAGCACCGAAGGAATCGCCTCGATGATGAACATCCACTGCCAGCCGGCCATGCCGTGCGTGTCATGGAACGCCTCCATCACCCAGCCCGACAGCGGCCCGCCCAGGATGCCGGCAAACGGCACCGCCGTCATGAACACCGCCACGATCTGCCCGCGCCGGTTCGACGGAAACCAATAGGTCAGGTACAGGATGATGCCGGGATAGAACCCGGCCTCGGCCGCCCCCAGCAGGAAGCGCAGGATGTAGAACTGCGTCGGCGTCTGCGTCAGGGCCATGGCGGCCGAGATGATGCCCCACAGGATCATGATGCGCGCCAGCGTCTTCTTCGCGCCGATGCGGTGCATCAGCACATTGCTCGGCACCTCGAACAGGAAATAGCCGATGAAGAAAATGCCCGCGCCCAGGCCGTACACCGTTTCGCTGAACTTCAGGTCGTCCAGCATCTGCAGCTTGGCAAAGCCGACGTTCACCCGGTCCAGGAACGCCGCGATGTAGCACACCATCAAGAACGGCAGCAGCCGCCACGCCACCTTCCGATACAGCGCATCATCCCGCGCCGCCAGGGGATCCTTGTCTGCGGCAACCGGAGGCGCCGCAATGCTCTCGACTGACTGGTCCATATTTTCACCTTGGGGTCTGTATTTTTTTAGGCCGAACGCTCCCCTGCAGGCGCTCGGGGCGCCCGCATGCTGTTTTTTATGGGAAGGGAACGTCCGGGCCGGTTATGCGGACGGTCTATCGACCGTCCGCGCTGGCCGCGCCGCAGGTCAGGCGGTTACCGCCGCCTCCGGCGCAGGTTCCACCGCGCCTCTGCGTTCCGTGATCAGGCCGTAAGCCTCGGGACGCCGGTGGCGGTCGAAATTGAAAGTCGTGCTCTTGTAGGACAGGCACAGATCCAGGTCGCAGCGCGCGATCGCCAGCTCATCGCCCTTGGTCGAGCAGGCGGCGACGATCTCGCCCGACGGCGCGATGATGCAGCTGCCGCCTATCATCTCGCAGCCCTCTTCCTTGCCGGCCTTGGCCACGCCCACCACCCAGGTACCGTTCTGATAGGCGCCCGCCTGCATCACCAGATGGTTGTGGAACATGGACAGGTCGTCGTGCTCGGGCGCCGGCGGGTTGTGCACCGGCGTGTTGTAGCCCAGCAGGATCATTTCCGCGCCTTGCAAGCCCATGACCCGATAGGTCTCGGACCAGCGGCGGTCATTGCACAAGGCCATGCCCATCACGCCGCCAAAGCCGCGCCAGACGTCGAACGAGTCGCCCGGCTCGAAGTAGTGCTTTTCCAGGTGCTGGAAAGCGCGCCACGGCTCGTGCTCGGCATGCCCGGGCAAATGCACCTTGCGGTACTTGCCGATGATGTCGCCGTTCTGGTTCACCAGGATCGACGTGTTGAAGCGGCGCTTGACGCCCTGCTCCACCGCCAGCTCCGCATAGCCCAGGTAAAAGCCTATGCCCAGCTTGCGCGCGGTCTCGAACAGCACCCGGGTCTGCGGACCGGGCATCTCGCTTTCATAGAACGCGTCGATCTCGGCCGGATCTTCCATGTACCAGCGCGGAAAGAAAGTCGTCAGCGCCAGCTCCGGGAAAACCACCAGCTGGCAGCCCATGGCATGGGCCTGGCGCAGATGCGCGAGCAGGCGCTCGATGACGTCGCGACGCGTGTCGCTGCGCTGGATCGGCCCCAACTGCGCGGCCGCGACATTGATGATGCGTGACATGTTCAGTCTCCTACGGTTTCATTGTTCTGCGAGTTCGAGCATCAGTTCCAGCAACACGCCGGCGCCCGCCTCGATATCCTGGTCCTGCGTGAATTCGGCGACGTTGTGCGACAGCCCGCCCACGCTGGGCACGAACACCATGCCCGTCGGGCACATGCGCGCCAGCATCTGGGCATCGTGCCCGGCGCCGCTGGGCAGCCGCCGCACGCGGTGCCCGCGGCTGCGGGCGATGTCCTCGACCCGGCCGACGATGGCCTCGTCGAACGCCACCGGCGCAAAATCGGCCAGCACCCGATGGCTCAGCTCCACCCCTTCATCCGCAGCAACCTGCGCCGCATACGTCATGCAGCGTGCGATCGCCTCCTGCAAGGCCGCGCCGTCGGTGTTGCGCAGGTCCAGCGTGAAGGTCGCGCGGTTGGGGATGACGTTGATCAGGTTGGGAAACAGATTCACCTGCCCCACAGTCGCCAACTGGCCCGCCCCGAACTCGACGGTCAGATCCCGCGCAAAGCACGCGATGCGCGCCGCCACGATGCCGGCGTCATGGCGCAACGCCATCGGCGTGGTGCCGGCATGGTTGGACACCCCGCGCACGGTGAACTCGATCCAGTGGATGCCCTGCACGCCCGTCACCGCGCCGATGGTGTAGCCCTCATGTTCCAGCACCGGCCCCTGCTCCACATGCAGTTCGACAAAGGCATGCACCTGGTTATTGCCTACCGGGGCCGTCCCGGCATAGCCGATGCGGGCCAGGTTCTCACCCACCGAGGTGCCGTCTATGCCGACCGTGGCCAGCGCGTCCTCCAGCGCCAGGTCGCCCTGGAACACCAGGCTGCCCATCATGTCCGGCGCAAAGCGCGCGCCTTCCTCGTTGGTGAAGAACGCCACCGCTATCGGCCTTTCAGTGACCACGCCCGCGTCGTTCAACGCCGCCACCACTTCCAGCCCCGCCAGCACCCCCAGGTTGCCGTCATAGCGGCCGCCGGTGCGCACCGTGTCGATGTGCGACCCCGTCATCACGGGCGGACCGGCCTTGCGCCCGGCCCGCAGGCCCACCACATTGCCGATGCCGTCCACCGTCACGGCCAGGCCCAGTTCGCGCATCCACTGCACCACCAGGTCGCGTCCCTGCCGGTCCGCGTCCGTCAGCGCCAGGCGGCACACGCCGCCGCCCTCGATGGCGCCGACCTGCGCCAGATCGGCGATGCGGCGCAACAGGCGGGCGCCATCGATCCGCACGGCCTCGCGGCCGGCCTCAAGCGTGACGCCAGTCATGCCATGGCCTCGGCTTCGACTTCGGCGGCGCTCCGGCCGACGATGCGTTGATACAGTTCCGGGTCGGTCGCCCCTTCGCTGCCGAACACCAGCACGCGGCTGTCAGCGTCCAGGCCCAGCGCATCGCGCACCGCCGGATCGGCCAGCGCCGCCAGGCAGCCGGTCAGCCCCGCCACGGCCGACTCGCCCGCGACGATGGGCGCGTCGCCATACTTGCCGCTTGCCAGCAAACGCACCGTCTCCAGCGCCGCCTCGTCGTCAACCGTCAGGAAAGCCTGCGCGCCGGGATGCAGCACCTCCCACGCCAGCAGCGACACTTCCCCGCAGGCCAGCCCGGCCATTACGGTATCCAGATCGCCGTGCACCGCCACCGGCTTGCCGGCGCGGGCGCTCTCGTACAGGCAGGCCGCCTTGTCCGGCTCAACCACGATGAAACGCGGACGGCGCTCGCCCAATTGCTCCCAGAAATGCGCGCAGACCGCGGCGGCCAGCCCGCCCACGCCGCCCTGCAGGAACACGTGCGTCGGCAATTCGCCATCGCCCGCCTCGCGCAACTGGCGCAAGGCCTCGTCCGCCATCACGGCGTACCCCTGCATCACGTCCTTGGGCACCTCCATATAGCCGGGATACGACGTATCCGAGACCACATATCGCCCAAGCCGCGCCGCGTCTTGCGCCGCCTGGCGCACCGAGTCGTCGTAGTTCCCCGGCGTACGCACGACCTGCGCGCCGTATTGCTCGATCGCCCGCTTGCGGCCTTCGCTGACCGTCGCGTGGATGTAGATCACGCACTGGCAACCGAAGCGTTGCGCGCCCCAGGCCACCGAACGGCCGTGGTTGCCGTCCGTCGCGCAGGTCACCGTCATGGCCTGCGTCAGCTCCCGGTAGCGGCCGGACAGCAAGTCGTCCACCGACAGATCGTCGCGCCCCAGCTTGACCGCCAATTCCCGCAGCAATTGGCGGCTGACGGCATAGGCGCCGCCCAAGGCCTTGAAGCTGCCCAGCCCGAAGCGGCCGCCCTCGTCCTTGTACCGGATGCCCGCCACGCCCACGGCGCGCGCCAGGCCCGACAGATCGCGCAACGGCGTAGGCTGATAGCCGGGCCAGCGGCGGATCTGCGCCTCGGCCTGCGCATAGGCCTGGCCGCCCAGCACGTCCAGCTGCCGTTGGCCGTAAGGCGCGGCGGGTTCGAAGGCCGGATTGGGCGCGTACTGCAGCCGGACGTTCGGAATGGGATGGTTCAAGTCAGTCTCCTCTTGGAATTCAGCGATGCAAGTCGCCGTAGTGTTCGTGCAGGCGTTCTATGTTCTGCAGACGTTCGCGCGCGGCCGCCCCGAGTTTTCGGGCCAGGGCCGAGCACAGATGATTGATGACGCTGGTGGCCGCGACGTAGGAATCGAACACGGCCGCGCCGCTGTTCACGCATCGCAGCACCAGGTCCGAGCGCGCGGGCAATTCGGTGGCGGTGGGATCGGTCAACACCACGACCTTCGCGCCCACCCGGTTCGCATGTTCGACAATGGGCTTGAGCAGCGTGACGCGACGCCGGAAATCCATCACCAGCAGCACGTCGTCAGGCCCCAGATCAGCCAGATCCTCCGCCAGGTTCAAACCCGCGCCCGGCACCAGCGCGACCCCGTCGCGCAGCTGCGTCAGCAAGGCCCAGGCGTACTGCGCCAGCACCCGCCCATTGCGAAAGCCCGCAATGCAGATGCGGCGAGCGCCAGCGAACAGCTCGATGGCCCGCTCCACGTCGCGGCTGTCCAGGCGCTCGAAGGTCTGCGCCAGGTTCTGCAAGTCCGTGGCCAGATGCTCCGCCAACGCATCCCCCGTCGCGTCCGGCGGACGCACGCCCGCCATCTCGTACAGCGGAGACCCACGGTCGGCCTCGTCGCGCGCCTGCGCCCGCACCTCGTTGAAGTTCTCGTAGCCCAGGCGCCGGAAGAACCGCCCCGCCGTCGCCTTGGACACGCCCGCCTTCTGCGCCAGCTCGGCGCCCGAATAGGCCGCGATATTGCCCAGGCACTCCAGGGTCACGCTGGCCAACCGCTGCTCGCTGTCCGTGAAGCTGTCCTGCAGCGCGAGGATGCGCTCCTGCAACACCGAAGTCATGATGATCCCGTCTATGAAACTATGGTTTCAGAAATATATTCCCATGAAACTTTAGTGTCAATGCAAAATTTGGATCATCGAAGCCGCGCTCAGGAATGGCGCTTGCGGCCCTGCCCGGCGTCGGTCACAGCGCGCCCGCGCTGGTCTATCATGGCTTTTTTCAGACGTGTTGTTGTAAGGAGCGTTACATGATCCGAAAGCTGATCCCTTTCCTGCTGGTCGCCAGCCTGACCGCGTGCGCCAACACCGGCGCCCCGCGCTCATCCAGCGCGCCGGCAGCGTCCAGCTCCTCCAGCTCCTCGTCCGCTGCTGACGCCGGAACCAGCTATGGCGGGTCGTCCTACGGTTCTTCGTCGTCCATGGGCGGCGGCAAGACCTGCGACGCATCTTCGCTGCAATCCCAGATCGGCCAGAAAGCCACTGCGTCCGTGATGGAAGACCTGCGTACCCGCAGCGGCAGCAGCACTGCGCGCATGCTGCGTCCAGGGCAGTTGGTCACGATGGAGTACAACGCTACGCGCTTGAATTTGATCGTGGATGATAAGGACGTCATGACCGCGATTCGCTGCGGTTGATGACCAAAGGCGGGGCCGGTGCAACGCCGGCCCCGCGCTACGCCTGCGGCGGCCCGACCGCCGGCGGCACATGGGGCAGGAATGCCCCCGCCACCTCGAAAGCGCATTCCTCGCGCGCAATATCGATCACCCGGGCCACCACCGGGTTGACGATGTTCTTCTTGTGCACCGCGTAGTAATTGATCGTGGGCAGGTCGGGCTGCACGTCCAGCTGGCATAGCGCGCCGCGCTCCACCAGCGGCGCGAAATACGCACCCGGCAGATAGCTGATGCCCAGGCCCAGCATCGTCAGCTGCGCCATCATCCCCAAACTATTACAGGTCAGCACGCGCTTGACCGGCAGGCCCTGTTCCGCGAACCAGGCATCGTACAGATGCGACAAGGCCGAATTGGTGGGTTGCGAAATCACCGGATACGGCGCCAGGTCCTGCGGCGTCAGCTTCGCGGAAAAATCGATGTCCAGGGCCGGGCTGGCCATCCAGACGTTGGTGACCGCGCCCAGGTGCACGCAATCGTATTGGTAGCCCCAGAACGGGCCGGGCATGATGGCCAGGTCCAGTTCATCCTGCTCCAACCTTTCGTACAGCGTGATGCCGCCGTCGATCTCCGGCATCAGCTGCACGCGCGGATAGCGCAGGCTGATCTGGCTGATCAGCCGCGCCAGCCAGGTCATGCCCACCAGTTCCGTCACGCCCAGCCGCACCACGCCTTCGAAGCTGGCCGGATCGGCCATGTTCTGCACGATGCGGCTATTCAGGTCCAGCATCTCGCGCGCCAGCTCGTACAGCTTGCGGCCCTGCGCGGTCATGATCAGCTTCTTGGCGCGGCGCTCGAACAGCGGCGCGCCGGCGAAGGCTTCCAGTTCGCCCACCCGTTTGGCGACCGCCGACTGGGTGGTGTGCAATTTGCGGGAAGACGCGCTGAAGCTGCCCAGCTGGGAACTCCAGTAGAAAGCCTCTAGCTGTTTGAGGGTGTACATCGCGGCGGTCGATGCGAAGCGCATGGAAACCCTCACCTTACCATCATGGCAACGCCCGCCGCCCCCGCCTCAGCCGCGCGGATGCAGGATGTCGGCCAGGAAGCGCTGCGCCCGCGGATGCGAGGGCGCGCTGAAGAAGCGCTCGGGCGTGTCCATCTCCAGGATCTCGCCCGCGTCCATGAAGACCACCCGGTCGCACACGTCGCGCGCAAAGCCCATTTCGTGGGTCACGCACACCATGGTCATGCCGTCCTTGGCCAGGCCCTTCATCACCTGCAGCACCTCGCCCACCATCTCCGGGTCAAGCGCGCTGGTCGGTTCGTCGAACAGCATCACTGGCGGCTGCAAGGCCAGCGCCCGGGCGATCGCCACGCGCTGCTGCTGGCCGCCCGACAGCGAACCCGGATAGGCGTCGATCTTGTGCTCCAGACCCACCCGCGCCAGCAGGCCGCGCGCCAATTCGACGGCCGCCTTGCGCGGCTGCTTGCGGATGCTGACCGGCGCAAAAATCACGTTTTCCAGCACGCTCATATGGGGAAACAGATTGAACTGCTGGAACACGAAACCGATCTGCTGGCGCAGCGCGTTCAGGTCCGAACCCTTGGCGTAGATGTCCTTGCCGTCGATCAGGATGCGCCCCTTCTCGATCGGCTCCAGCCGGTTGATGGTGCGGATCATGGTCGACTTGCCCGAGCCCGACGGGCCGCAGACCACCAGCACCTCGCCGCGCGCCACCGAAAGATCCACGTCCTTCAGCACATGATGCGCGCCGTACCACTTGTTCACTTTTTCAAGATTGATCATGTTTTGTTCCTTCAAGCCATGGCGCGCGAGCGGCGGATACGCAGGTCCAGCCAGCTCAGCCCGCGGCTCAGGCTGAAGCACACCAGGAAATAAATGATGGCCAGGATGCCGAAAACCTGCAGCGGCTTGGTCAGCACCAGGTTGTTGACCTGATTGGCCGCGAAGGTCAGCTCGTTGACGCTGATGACATAGCCCAGCGACGTCTCCTTGATGGTGGAGACGAACTGGCTGGTCATGCTGGGCAGCACGTTGAACAGCGCCTGCGGCAGCACTACCCGGCGCATCGTGGTCCAGTAGCCCACGCCCAACGAGCGCGAGGCCTCGATCTGGCCGCGCGGCACCGCCTCGATGCCTGAGCGGATCACTTCCGACAGATAGGCGCTTTCATAGACCACCAGCGCGAAGATCAGCGTCCAGAAGCCGCTGATCACCTGGCCGGTCAGCTTGGGCACCACGAAGTACGCCCAGAAGATCAGCATCAGCAGCGGCATGCCGCGCACCACGTTGACCAGCGCCTTGCTGGCCGTACGCAGCCAGCCGTAGGGGCTGACCCGGGCCAGCGCAATCAACAGCGCCAGCGGCAGCGACAGGGCCAGGCCGCAAGCGGCCAGGATCAGCGTCAGCGCCAGGCCGCCCAGCGGCCCGTTGGGATATTGGCCGACCAGCAGCGTGGGCCAGTATTGAGACAGTAGATCAAGCACCGTGGCCTCCCCGGTTCAGGCGATAGCGGTCATAGACGCGCGATCCAATCAGCATGATGAGGAACGATCCCAGCAGGTACATGATCGTGGCCGCGCCAAAGGTGGCAAAGGTGCGGTAGGTTTCGTTTTCGATCTCGCGCGCCTGGTAGGTCAGCTCCATCACGCCGATGGCCATGGCCACGCTGGTGTTTTTGAACAGCAGCAGCGCGCGCCCCACTAGCGGGGGAATCGAAATCCGCACCGCCTGCGGCACGATCACGAAACGCATGCATTGCAGATAGCTCGCACCCAGCGCGCGGGCAGCCTCGAACTGCGTAAAGGGAATGGCGCGCAAACCGCTGCGGATGTCCTCCGCGATATAAGCGGCCGACCCCAGCGCCAGCGCAATCGCCGCCAGCGACATCTCGGCGTTGTGCTGGTACAGCCACATGCGGAAACCTTCCGGCAGCAGCTCGGGCATGCCGAAGTACCAGAACAACACCTGCACCAGCAACGGCACGTTGCGGTGGTATTCCACATAGGCGTCGACCAGCCAGCGGCAAGGCGCCAGATTGGTCGCGCGCACCACCACCAGCGTCACCGCGATGGCAAAGGCCATGACCCAGGCAACCAGGAACAGCTGTACGGTCACCGCCATGCCGCTCAGCAGCAGCTGGTATTGGGAAGCGTCAAGTAGGCTCATAAAACAATCAATCTCCTGCTATCGCGAGGCTCAGGCCAAACGCCACGGGTTCCGGCCGCCCGCTGGATGCGGCGCCGGAACCCGTGACGTGGGACTCGCGGTGGTACTTCCGGACCCTGCTCAGCCCGCGATCGGGCCGATCTTGAAGCCGCGCTCCAGCTTGTACGGCGTCTCCGGACCAAACCACTTGTCGAACAGCTTGGCGGCCACGCCCGAGGCCTCGGCCTCGTCCAGCGCCTGGTTCACCGTTTCCAGGAAGCGCGGCTCCGTCTTGCGCACGCCCAGGCCCCAAGGCTCGTCGAACACCGACTTGGCGATCACGCTGACGGGCGCCGTGGGCGGACTTTGCAGCACCAGGCGCACCAACACCAATTCGGAAGCGAACTGCGCGTCCACCTTCTTCTGCTGCAGGGCCAGATAAGTGGCCGAGCTGTCGCCATAGCCAATCACCTGCGACTTATCCAGGATGCGCTTGATCTCGCGTTCCGAGCTGGAACCCTTGGTCGCGCCGATGCGGCGGCCGTTCAGCGATTCCACCGTCTCCAGGCCCGAATCCTTGCGCACCAGCAGCTTCTGCGGGCTCACGTAGTAGGCGTGGCTGAAAGCGATCTGCTGCGCGCGGTCGGGCGAAAAACCCAGGTTGGCCGCCAGGATGTCGACCCGACCTTCATTCAATTCCGGCACCCGCGCCGCCACCGACAGCAGCTTGTAGCTGATCTTCACGCCCAGCTTGTCCGCAACCAGCTTGCAGACATCCACGTCGTAGCCCACCAGCTGGCGCGTCGCCGCGTCCTGGAAGCTGAACGGCTGCGACGTGCCCAGCGTGCCGCAAATCAGCTCGCCGCGCGCCTTGATGTCATCCACCTGGTCGGCCTGGGCCGAGGCGCCCAGGACCAGCGTAGCCAGGCCCAGGCAGGCAGCGAAAAGAGTATGGCGTTTCATGCTTGATTCCCCTTGTGTGGTTGTGTGGTTGTGTGGTGTACGGAATGCCCGCCCTGCCCTCAGGCCAGCTTGGCGCAGGCTTCCCGGATGGCCGAGCAGCCCTGCTTGATATCGTCCAGCGACGCCGCGAACGACAGCCGGAACGTGCCCGGCGCGCCATAGGCATGGCCGTCGATCACGGCCACGCCGGCTTCGCGCAGCAGATAGTGCGTCAGGTCGGTATCGGTCGCGATCACGTCGCCCGCCGGCGTCTTCTTGCCCAACAGGCCCGAGCAGTCCGGGAACACGTAGAACGCGCCCTGCGGCACGACGATCTCCAGGCCCGGCGTACCCGCCAATTCCGCAATCGCCAGATCGCGGCGCTGGCGGAACACCTGGGCAAACTCGGCCACGCAATCCTGCGGACCCGACAAGGCCTCAAGCGCGGCCGCCTGACTCACCGACGACGCGCCCGACGTGCTCTGCGACTGCAGAATCGCCATCGCCTTGATCAACTCGTCAGGACCCGCGCCGTAACCGATGCGCCAGCCCGTCATGGCATAAGCCTTGGACACGCCATTGACCACCAGCGTGCGCGCCGCCAGCTCCGGCGCGACCTGCAGCGGATGCACCGTCGGCTCGTCCGTGAAATTCAGGCGGGCGTAGATATCGTCCGTCATCAGCCATACATGCGGATGGCGCTTCAGCACCTCGGCCAGGCCGCGCAGCTCGTCCGCAGTGTAGACCGAGCCGGTCGGATTGCTGGGCGCGTTCATCATCAGCCACTTGGTGCGCGGCGTAATCGCGCGCTCCAGCGCCTCGGGCGTGACCTTATAACCCGTCGCCGGCGTAGTCTCCACCGCCACCGGCACGCCGCCATTGACCAGCACCATGTCCGGGTACGACACCCAGAACGGCGCCGGGATCAGCACCTCGTCGCCATCATTCAGCGTCGCCGCCAGACCGTTGAAGATCACCTGCTTGGCGCCCGTGCTGACGATGATGCGCCCCGCTGGATAATCGACGCCCGTCGCTTCCAGCAAATGCTGGGCGGCGGCGCGGCGCAGCGGCACTGTGCCCTGGGCCGGCGGATACTTGGTTTCGCCGCGGTTCATGGCGGCGGTGGCTGCCAGGCGGATGTGCTCCGGTGTGGAGAAGTCCGGCTCGCCGATGGTCAGATCGATGATGCGACGGCCCTGTTCGCGCAGTTCGGCGATGATGGCGCGCGCAGCGACGCTGGGCGAAAGTTTGATGCGCTTGATGCGGTCAGCGACGATGCTGGTGGGCTGCGGGGTTTGGGTTTGGCTCGGGGTCTGGCTCATTTCGCGGCTCCCGTCTTCTCGGCCAAAGTCTTCTCCAGCCAGGGCTTGGTATAGGTGCCGGCGCGCAGCTTTTCCTTCGCCACCGCCTCGTCGGACTCCTTCTTCTGAGCCAAAGCCAGCACGGCCGCCGCATGCTCGGCGGGAATCACCACCACGCCATCCGCGTCACCCACCACCACGTCGCCCGGGTTGACCACCTGGCCACCCACCGATACCGGCACATTGATCTCGCCCGGACCATCCTTGTACGGTCCCTTGTGCGACACGGCCCGCGCATAGCAACCGAACTCGCCCTGCGCGAACACATCCAGATCGCGCACCGCGCCATCGATCACAAAACCTTCAATGCCGCGCGACTGCGCATCCATCATCATCAGCTCGCCCACCAGCGCATTGCTGGTATCGCCCGCGCCATCGACAACAATCACGTCGCCCGCGCCGCCCAGCGAAATCGCCTTGTGGATCATCAGGTTGTCGCCCGGCCGGGTCTTGACGGTCAGCGCCAGGCCCACCGTGCGCTGATTGCAGGCATGCAGCGGACGCAGCCCGCTGACGCCGTACAGGCGGTTCATGCAATCGCTGATCTGGGCCGAGCCGATGGCTGCGAAACCGGCCAGCACGTCAGCAGCGACGGCCGGGCCGGTACGGGGAAGAATGCGGTATCCGATGGGATTCATAAGTCTGGGGTAAATGCGTGGACAGCGTTAAGCGAACACGCATTACAAGGCCCCAGGGGGTGTTCCTCAAAACGATATAAATTCCCGGTTATGTAGGAATTTTATTCGTGGATGATGGTGGATAGGGTTATCCCTTATTCGCACTTCGGCGTTTGGTCGCCGCCGTTGGGACTGCGCACCTCCGCCAACACCACTGTCGGAAGGAGAAAGTGATGTCCGCGTCGGCCTCGGCATCAACTGCCCCGCTTGGTATTCCGGTGGCAAGTGGCTGCGATCGCGCGAACGCAATTCCGCCCACCCGGGCCAGGGGTCAGGTACGGTACCTTTTTTCTGGCGTGGGTCTGCCGGGAGGAGTGGCAAGGGCCCATCGGGCGTGTGCCAGAGGCATAGGCGTTTCCCAATGGTCCAGGTCACGGGCTGCACGGCACGCCATCGTCCCTGCCCGTCGCTTGCGATCATTGCGAAATCGCCGGATTTATTTAGCCACGCCGTCAACTCACCGACTTGGTCTTTGGTAATGCAAAAACCGAACGCGGGCATGAACATCGAAATTGTAGTCTGACACCAATTTTTCCCGGCACAAAAGACGAGCGGTTGACGCCGCAACTCCCAGCAGATCCCGCCCTATCTGCTCGTGCGCAGACCGAAACGCGTCGTGGCCATCATCCTGATACGGCTGGACGAATTGACGGATGGGGTGTGCAGCACGCGCATATCCATCAAGAAAACATCGCCAGCCCGTCCCGACATCTCGATGATCTTGACGTCGGACGTGCTGAGAACAGCTTCGAGATCCCCTGGCGATTTCAACGATCCACGAAGCCTCCCAGCCGCTACACCCGCCACGCGATGAGAACGGGCCAGCGCTAAAGTTGCGCCCCCGTGTTCAACAACGTCGTCGATCAGATAGAACACCTGGATGCCGGGGATCTCAGCGCCGGATTTCGCAGCCAGGTCAACGTGCCAGTTCAGGCTGCCCAGAGACCATGGTCCTTGATGAGGCAGCGACAGCAAGGGCTGCGTGCCCAGGCTGGATTGCGGGACTCTGCCGGTAAGGTCAGCGATTGCGCTGCGAATTTCCGCCGTGTTCAGCGTTTCATCCAGATCCGCAATCTTCACCATCGAGGATAGCTTTGCGATCTGCTGAAACGGCGACAAATTGTTCAGTGAACTGCCAAGACTTTTTCCGCCGGCCCAGACCTTGAGCCGCGATAGCTCTCGCAGAATGCGCTCCCGAAGCGGCGTCAGACAGCGCTTGGAATGTGCACCGCTCAATCGTAAGTACCCTTCGCCATGGAAGAAGTCGAGCTCTGATTGATTGAGAGTTCTGCCTGTCATGTTCGAGATTTTCGTGTAACGGCTTCTGTCTGGACGGTCATAAACGTCATTTCCAAACTCGGTTTCGGGAGCCATCGTGGCGACTGACACGGAGCAACGTAAAATGTCAGGTCTCCAGCCTCCACTTGCTTCCCTTATGAACCTTGAACGACTGCGCCGCGAATTTCCCGACTTCGACATAGCAACCCTGCCGCCCCTGCCCGAAGGGTATTTCGATACATCGAGCTACATCGACGCTGCTCCCTCATTCGAGAACGAGGAGCGCAGCTTGAAAGTCTATGTCGACTACGCCAACTACGCCGACCGCGAATCCGGCAGAAGCCAGCGCTTCTGCGTTTCGCGCTACGACGAAGAAGCTGGCGACTACGAAGACGTCGCCCTGTCGACGAACGATTGGGCCGAAGTCTTGCGCTTCCTGACCGCCTGAACGCCCTCGCCGGGGGTGATCGGTTTCCGCTCCGATCGTCGGATGATCGCCCCCGCAGCCGCTTGCGTTTCCGTGGCCTTTCTTGATTTCGGCGGCTGCGGTCGAACCTCGATGAGAATTGTAGTCTGACACCCATTTAAGTACGCGACGCCCATGCTGTCACCACTAGCTTGCGATATCGGTGAGGGGCGTGGCGATTTCAGTCAGGCGTTGCCCGTCGTTGCCATCCTCGACTCTCCAGCCTCGGGCGTTTAACACCTTCCGTATCTCATCGGCTCTTGCCCAGTTCTTTGCCTCTCGGGCTTGAGCGCGTTCACCGAGCAGCGCCCGGATACTTTCCGGAATGTCAGACGCTACTGGCCTCCAATCGCGTAGCCCGAGGCCCAGTACCAAATCAAAGCTGTCCACAGTCGCTTTCAAGGTGGCAGGCGGGAGCTCGCTCTTGACGAGTTCCCATAGCACGGCCAATGCCCTCGGCAGATTCAAGTCATCATTCAATTCGGCGTTGAAGCGCGCGGCGAAATCCGGATCGATGCGGCCACCGTCCGACCAGCCGGAATAGAGCTGCCGCAGCCGGTTCAACGCGGTCTGCGCTGCACCAAGAGACGCCCAACTGAAATGCAGCTTGCTCCGGTAGTGAGCTGTCATGCACAGGTAGCGGTAGGCAAGCGGATCTATGTTCCGACTGCGCAAGGTCTGCAAGCGCACAAAATCCCCGCTCGATTTCGACATCTTGCTGTCGGCATTGAGCGTCAGAAAATGTCCGTGTATCCAGAAGTTCGCAAGGCGAGTGCCGTAAGCTGCCTGTGTTTGTGCAATTTCGTTGCTGTGATGCACGGCGATATGGTCTTCTCCGCCACAGTGGATGTCGAACCAGATGCCGAGATGTTTCGCCGACATGGCCGAGCACTCAATATGCCAGCCCGGAAATCCACGCCCCCATGGGCTATCCCATTCCATCTGCCGCGCTACGCCCTCCGGGCTGAACTTCCATAGCGCAAAATCCGTGATGTTCCGCTTCGCGCCAAGTGCTACGCGCTTGCCCGCTTGCAGACCGGCACGGTCGAGCCGCGCCAGAAAGCCGTAGTCATCCTGCTTGCTTGTGTCGAAATAAAGACCGTCGTCGGTCCTATACACGTAGCCGGACCGGTCCAACTCGCCGATAAATGCGATCTGTTCGGCGATATGATCGGTCGCGCGGCACCATACCGTCGGCTCCAGCAAGTTGAGGGCATGCCAATCGGCAACGAAGGCCTCGGTGTAGCGCTGAGCAATAGCATAGGCGGACTCCCCGGTCCGCCTGCTACCTTTTTCCATCTTGTCTTCGCCTTCGTCGGCATCCGAAGTCAGATGACCGACGTCGGTGATATTAACGACATGACGGACCTCGTAGCCATTGCGTATGAGTACCCTGCGCAGAATGTCTTCAAACACATAAGTTCTTAGATTGCCAATATGCGCGTGGTCGTAGACGGTGGGTCCGCAGCAATACATGCCGACGTGGCCAGCGTGGATAGGCGTGAACGGGCGCACGGTACGCGACCAGGTGTCATACAACGCAAGTGGCATCAACTCTCTCCGTATCGAAGGGTGCAGGCAAAAAACAAAAAAGCCGCCGGTTTTGCAACGGGCGGCCAGAGGCGATTGATTCAACGTATAGCTAATTGCTAGGCGCAGTTCCCCCCGGGCACGTTCTGACAACATGCACGGACCAGCGAAAAGAGGGATTTGGAGCGATTAGTCATGTCTACGATCCTAGCGGCTTTTGGCTATGCAGGTCAATGCTGGCGAATGACCGGTTTCCGCGATGTCTTCCGAATGATCGTTCGTTGCCACGAACCGACGCTGGTGACGGGCCGCTTCCACCCCTTCCCTGCCATTCGATAACGGCGGGCCGCTTTTGTCTCGTCTTGCGCAGAAGCGGTAATGCGCGTCGCCGACCACGACCGAGCCAATTCGAAACGCGACGCCCCGCCATCCTCGATGAGCGGTTTCCGGCCGTACCTCCGCCCTCACATCGATGAGGGGGGTGAATCCACTTGGCGCGGAATATGTCTACCGTGCAACTAAGCAGATCCCGCTCCGCACTATTGGCGTCATCGCTGCTCTCGCGTCCGAATTGCAGAGAAGTTCGCCTCGCCGCACCGAATCTACGCCGGCATGTAAAAGTATCGCAGCGGCATCAGTTGCTTGGTTTTGGTATCAGCGGCCTGATAGTTGTCCGTCAGTGCTCGCGCAATTTCGTCCAAGCTCCAGAGCATGAGAGGAACCGCCGCCCGGTCAGCTTCATATAATGCATCCTTCGTAAACCCACCGGTGCTGACGTAAAGGCCTCGGTCGTCTTTATGCCTGCCGCCAAGGAAGCTTCGGAGTTGTGCACTTCCCATCTTCCCATCGCGATGCTTTACCTCCACCACGATACGCGGCTGTTGGAATCCGAATCCATCCGGGGAAGCGAGGATGTCCTTCCCCCTGTCAGGACCTGCAGGGGACACTTGGGTCTTGTAACCCATCGCCCGCAAGATCCCAGCAACGAGTTCTTGTATTTCGTCCCAATCGAGCCTGTTGATTTGGTCCTTGATGCGCTCAAATGCGATGACCTCAGTCTGTTGCAGAGGGTCGTTGACTTCAACCTCAACGAGTTCCTCTTTTGTCGGCTGAGGCATTTGGATCGCCCCTTTCGCGATTGCGAGTAGTTCATTCTGCGCCGACTCCGGCACCTTAAATATAGTGAGAACCGAGCCAAGACTGTTCTTACTGCTAGTAAGGAGCAAGTCGCGATCTACCTCTTTTTGCAACCAAGCCACCCGTCGCGCCAATGCCATGTTCAAATCTGTCCATTCAGGGTGGTACTCACACGGCCCTTTTACCTGCCCTACGAGATACGTCCGATTTTCGGTCGAATACGTTACCACCCAGTCATCGTTCTTAATTTCATGGATGAACCGATACACTTGCGACACGCCCGCGATGATAGTTCCCTCCTTGGTACCCGGTGAAACTAGTCGGTAAGCGTCGGCCAGCTGCTCCCGCGTTGCACCCTTGCTCGCTTCCTCAGCGATTCGGACCCAACCGATGGCGGCAACGGCCTTGTCGCGGAACTCTTCGTACAGCAGACCGCCTTTTGCTCGTACCATCCACATTGTGGTCATTAAATTCTCCTTTCTAACAGGGTTTCTGATTAAGTGCATCAAGAGAGAGATAATTTCTAACCCCCCGCCCGGTGCGCTGACCTCGAATCGAACGCGCGATACTGGCCGAGAGTACGAATGTGAATTCTGGCTAGACAGCCGCCACTCGAATATGCTGCCCACCGCCCAGACTTCTTATCAATTGAGAAAAGAGATTTCAGAATAAACTTTCGCAGTCTCTACGTATAAATAAAAGTATCGGACTGCAATTTCACTGTTCCTAGGTAGCAAAATGGTAGTCGGACACCTATTTTCCTTTAGGCCGACACTTTTTCTTCGGCTACTCAGCTTTTTTTTCTTGTCTTGGCTTTTGTATCGAGACAGGAATTTTATTTTTTGAAGCAATTGCTACCGCCACATCAACAGCCTTTTCCGCAATACCAAAAAACTTATTAATGTTCTCATCTTTGGATTTTTTGTGATAATCAGTAATTCGTCTTAACGGATCATTGATTGGAAAGCCGGCATAAAATATCTGCATCTCATATCCAGTTTCCACCGTGTAGCTAAAAAATCCATCATCGCTGATAACGATAGGAGTATAAATTAGTTGCCAACGGTTTCTCTCCTCATCAATGCCTGCCGCTCTCCCTTTGGAATGCTCCAGAGAAAAAAGAGCTTCATATCCTTCGGATTTCTTGTACTGGTTGATTGCCTCAGCAGAGCCAGCTTGATGACCATCCCTAAAGCGCAAATCAAGTAGCGCAGTCCATTCGGAGGAATCCTTATACTCAGACAATACGATTTTCGCATGCTCTGCTGATTTTCTCTCCATTAACGCATTCGCCTCGATTAAGTGCCGCCTTGAATTGAGCCAAGAGATAAGGTACCCAAGCGTCACGCCTACACCCCCTACCACAACCACCAAATTATTTAATTCCCACCCCATTCAATTCCCCTAATTTTGAAAATCAGAAACATTTTATCTGAACCGCTTGAAGACGACCCAGCCCCCAAACAAAATGACTAGTTCGTTTCAGTTCTATCTGCACTTTTATTTCACGCGATCGCTGATTCAGGACTTTTTACCGAACCACTGATAACGACATCAACTGATTCAATCCGATTACGTCCCGCTGCTTTTCCTCTGTACAGAGCGGCATCAGCCTCGCGAAGCGCATCCTCCAACTCATGCACACCATGAAACGGTGGTGAAACTCCAATGGTGACCGTGCAGCGCAGCACATCGTCGGAACCCGTCACTTTGATTGCCCGGTTCTCAACGCAGGCACGCAGACGTTCCGCCAAGTGGATTACACGGTCCCCATCAGCTTCCAGAAAAACAGCCACAAACTCTTCCCCGCCAATACGCCCCGTCAAGTCCCCGTTGCGAACCGTGGAACGAAGTATGTCCGCGACTTGGCATATCACTTCATCGCCAGCTTGATGCCCATAGGTGTCATTGATACGCTTGAAATGGTCGACGTCCAGCAGCAGCAATCGAGCCGCCCCGGCATTCCGAGAATTAAAAGACCGGGTCAGCGCCTCCTGAAGCCCCCTGCGATTGAGCAGGTCCGTCATGGGATCGCGCGCCGCCATATTGCGCAGACTATCCGTCAGCCGCCGCAGTACCAGCCAGACAATGGAAGGTGGGACTATGGTCGCCAGGGTCGACATGTAGATGTAGAAGATCATCTGAAATCGACTATCCATATGCAGCGCATCCAGGCCGCCATCTACGATTTTCAAGAACTTCAGCGCATTCAGAATGCAGATTCCGCCTATCAGGAACGCGAAGAAGAACATCTCCCCGTGCAGATCTTTCGCGAAAGTGCGAACGCCATAGATCACGGTTATGGTCATTGCAAAGAAGAGCACGCTCGCCATCGCCGCAAGCATTGCGTAACGCGCGGTGGGTCCTGCGCCCCATTGCACCAGGCATTGCGCAATGCCATAGACCACGGAAAAAATGATCAACGTGCGCCACAATCGGACCTGACGCCCAAAGAAGCGCATGGCGCCTAGCCAGTAGGCGATCGGGGCAGCCAGCGTGAGGGTGTGATTAACGACGCTCATCACACTCCAGGCGGGTCCGCCTTCAACCAGTTGCAGGATATAGGCCAACGCCAGCAGGAGATTGCCCGCGGCGAAAAAGTCCATTCCCATCCTGTTGCCGGGCAAGCGGCGGCTAATCAGCAAAAACATGCCCGAAAAGCACAATAGATGTGCACACAGCATGGCAACGAGAGTGGATGCAACCATAACCTTGACGTGGAGAAACGGAAATAATCCTGCGCTGGAGCCGCTAAATCATAGGCAGCGACATTAACCAGGGAAACCCGAGCCAGGTCAAGTGCAACGTGCGACTTGATCGAGCGCAAAATCAAACCCAAAGCGGCACGCGCACGTTGAAATGACGCGGATAAATCCTCAGGGTGTGATTCCCACGTGACGCAATCCGTGGAGGACTGCCACTTGCCGGTAGCAGACCAAACGGCAGTTACCGACCTTCGAAATCTCGGCAGTAGTCGGCAACGAGACCACCTACCCTACGACAGCTCGTTCCAGCGGCAGGGTAAAATGCGCCCCCCATGCGCTACTCCGACTTCGACCAACGCCTCGCCGCTCTCGGCGCCCTGCCCGTCCACCGTGGCCGCCTCGTGCGCGTCTGGCTGCAAGGGCAAGCGCTCGACACCGGCACGCGACGCCGGAGCGCCGAGCACTTTCTGCCTCTCGCGCTACGTGACGCCGTCCCGGCTTTGACGGCGGAGCTGGACGCCCTCGCCCGCGTCCGCTCCGAACACGCAGGCAACGACGGCTCGCGCTTGCTGGTCGAACTCGCCGACGGGCAGATGGTGGAAAGCGTGCTGTTGCCGCGCGACGGACTCTGCGTCTCCACCCAGGTCGGTTGCGCGGTCGGCTGCCGCTTCTGTATGACCGGCAAGAGCGGCCTGATCCGCCAGGTCACGAGCATGGAAATCCTGGCCCAGGTCGTGCTGGCGCGGCGTCAGCGCGTAGTGAAAAAAGTCGTCTTCATGGGCATGGGTGAACCGGCGCACAACCTCGACAACGTGCTCGAAGCCATCGACCTGCTCGGCACCGAGGGCAATATCGGCCACAAAAATCTCGTGTTCTCAACCGTGGGCGACCTGCGCGTGTTCGAGGCCCTGCCGCAACAACGCGTCAAGCCCGCGCTGGCGCTGTCGCTGCACACGACCAAGGCCGAACTGCGCGCACACCTGCTGCCGCGCGCGCCGAAAATTGCGCCGGAAGAACTGATCGAACTGGGCGAGAGATACGCTCGCGACACCGACTATCCGATCCAGTATCAGTGGACGCTGCTCAAGGGCATCAACGACGGCGACGACGAACTCGATGCGGTCGTGCGTCTGCTGAAAGGCAAATATGGGGTACTCAACGTCATCCCCTTCAATAGCCTTGAAGGGGATGACTACCAGCGCCCCGAAACCGAGCGCATCCACGAGATCGTCCGCTCCCTGCAAAGCCGTGGCGTGCTGACCAAGGTGAGAAATAGCGCTGGGCAGGATGTGGATGGGGGCTGTGGGCAGTTGCGGGCTCGGGCTCGGGCTCGGGCTGTAGGCGCGGAACAGGTGGTTGAGCTGCGACGCAAGCGCACTGCAAAGCTGGAAGCTACCTAGGACGGGACCGCCCGTAGTTTGAACCTTTCTCTGCTTACGGCTTCACGGGCAGTTCCAAAGAGATTCGCCCTGTCAGCCAGTCACAGATGGAATTTTGTAGGTCCCATTTTGAACCGCCTGCTGAGCGCGTATGGGATCGTGTTCCCAATGCCATGGCTCACCGCTGACAGTGCGAACGAACCCAAAGCGAGGCGCGTTTTGTTTTAGCCACTCATAGACCTCGTTGCCGTCCGCGCCCGCGACAGCGATATCGATGGCGATCCCGTTCTGGTGGTTCGAGTTGCCGGGCTTCGCAGCCAAATTGAATCCGGGAAGACGCTTAACATACCCATCCCACAGCATCTTCTGCTCCGGATAGGATCGGAACCCGCTATTGATGGTGAGGTTTACACCTGACGACTTCGCCTTCCCTACCATTTCCAGATATGGCGTAACGGTATCAATAGAAAGACGCTCAATCTCCATTGTCGAATCGACTATTTCGACGAGGTCGATCTGGCCAATGTAGGCGCCATGCGACCATGCGGCGTTAGGACCGAACTTTCCGCTTCCAGCCCCGGGTTTGAGCAGATCAAGGGTCTCATTGATAAACGAGCCTTCGAAGTTCTTTGTCGAGGTCCAGCCAAGTGGCTCGCCGTTTTCTCGGACGGCATGCGCAAACAGCGCGACCTTCTTTGCTCCCGTCTGCAAGCGCTGAATCGCGTCAACACGTATGACGATCCCTTGCGGTATTTTTTGAATCTCTCCATTGGCCGTTTCGAAAGCCATGAGATTGTCTTCTCGCCTCAGCCGCGCATCGGGATCCGAGATGGTGTAGCGGTTGCTGAGATAGCTACGTTCAAGCATAGCCCCTCCCTTTAGACGCTTGCCTAAAATCGGATCTAGGTTATTCGTGATCGCGTCGTAAGTAACTAGCCCGGAAGGAGCAATCCGATCCTGCCAAGCGATACGACGGCGTAGCGGTAGCCCCCATCCCGCTGCAATTCATCCAGTCCGTCGAATCTGATACGGACCGTCTTGTTCGCTTTGATCCGGATCGCGAAGTTGCCGCGCAGTCAGACGGCCAACGCGCCCTCATCGGCTTTTTGCAATCACATCGCTCATGTATTTGTTCAAATCGCGAAAATCCTGAACGGTCCAGGCGTGCGGTGCCAGCTTCACGCCGTTCTCCCTCAACGTTCTCGGAATCAGGTCTCCGTTCGGACGAAGGATTACCGATGAGACGATGACGCCCGGATAGTCATTGAGCCGCTTCTTGAACGCAGCAGTTGTGAGATCGGGCGTGGGAGGATTGCTTTTCTTGGCCAAAGGCCCCGTACCCTTGATATCTGCGCCGTGGCACATCGCGCATCTCTGCGTGTAGAGATTCTTCCCGTTGATGCTTTGTGCGAAGGATGGCGATGGTTGACTCAACACCAACGCTCCCAGCGTAGCGATGAGCATTTCTCGTGCTTTCATTTGGCCTTGTCGTATCACGCAAATTGGCGGGTGCCGAGTATAGACCCGCAAGCGTGAAATCGCCGCTCTTGGCGGAAAGCAGAAATTTCGCAAGGTTGGAGCAAGTCCATCAACGGCTTACATCGCCAGGTTGCCAGACCACACGAAGCAACGCTCGCCCTTGGCAATTGCTCCTGCCTTCAATCATCCCCTCCCCCTGACGCATTCCTAGCCTCGGCCAGCGCCACCGTCAAATGCATCACCTTCTTCTTCAACTGATCCCTTTCATCCGTCAGCCGAGTCAGCAACTCCCGTAACCGCGCCACCTCCGCCGGCAAATCCGCAATATTCTCAATAGGAATATCCGGCACAGCCTCCCGCGGCGGCGGCGCCTTGGCCTGGCGGACTTCCCGGGCAGCCTGCTGCAATTCCTTCCTGCCGCCGGCCACAGCCGCAGCCTGCCGCTCCGGCGGCAACGTCGCCACCGCCGCCGCAGCATTGATGGAGATAGCCCCATCCTTGACAGCCCGCACCAATTCCGGCGCCGCAGCCTTCTGTATCTTCTCGATCTGCCCCAAGGTATTGCTGCTGATACGCGCAGCCCGAGCCAGGGCCTGCCGGCTCAGCGCCTGCGACACGACTGCGGCAGGCAATGGCGGCGGTTCGCCGGAGTCTTCATCCCAGGGTGGATCGTCAGGCGCGGGCGCCGAGGCGGTGCGCGCCTGCAGGATTTCCTTCTTGCGCAACGCCAGCACCCCACGCTGGAAATCCGACACGCTGCGCCGGCCCAGGTGGTTTTCGATCATCCAGAGGTGCACGTCCTCGATGGATTTGAACGAGGTGTTCTGGCGGGTCTCGAAGGGGATGCCGTGCTTCATGCAAAGGGCATGGCGATTGTGGCCGTCGACCAGCAGGTCGCCCCATAGCACCAGGGCGTCGCGACAGCCTTCGGCGAGCAGGCTGCGTTCCAGCGCTTCGCGCTCGTCGTCGGTCAAGGGGTCTATGTAGGCGCGCAGGCCCTCGTCTATCCTGATTTCCATGGTGTCCAAATACGGTTACGCCCAGGTCCGGTACGCCATAGCAATACGCGGCCCCTGGCATCTGTCCTAAGCCAGCCCCTGCCCCCGCAGCACGTCCTGAATCGCCGCCAGGCGCGCCACCGGATCGGTCATGGCGAGCAAGGCGGCTTTGTCGTCGGGCGGCAGCGGCAGCAGTTCGCACCAGCGGTCGGCGACCCAGCCGCTGTCATCCAGCCGGAACGGCGGGCCCAGGGGCATTCTTTCGGGGGACACGCCATCTTGCTGCCATTGGGCCACCAGGCGTCCCAGCGCGTCGGCGCTGGGCTGCATGGCGGCCGGCACGGGCGCGGGCGGGTCGTCGGGGATGGGCTCGGCCTGGCCCATCCAAAGGCCGTATTTTGCCACCTCGCTGGAAAGCAGCCGGAAGCGGCTGGTGCCGACGCAGCGCAGCTCCAGCAGGGCCGGCATGGGCGCGTCCCAGTCTGCGATGCGCGCCATGGTGCCGACGGGGGCCAGGGTCTCCACGCCTTCGGGGGTGCGGACCTCCTGGCCCGACAACAGGCCGACCACGCCGAATTCGCTGCCGTCCGCGATGCAGCGGCGGATCATGTCCAGGTAGCGCACCTCGAAGATGCGCAGGTGCAGCACGCCTGCGGGGAACAGCGCGTTGGATAGCGGAAACAGCGGGATCAGAGACATGGCGGCCTCCTATTTCACGATGAATGCCTCGTCGACGGGTACCTGCATGGCGGTGACCATGGCGTTGGTTTGCGCGGCCATGCCGATCACGCCCAGCAGTTCGGCATGCTGGCCGTCGGTCATGCCTTTGGCGCGGGCGGCGGCGGTGTGGGAATGGATGCAGTAGGAGCAGCCATTGGCGGTGGACACGGCGATGTAGATCATTTCGCGCACCAGCGGCGAGAGTTCGCCGTCGGCCATCATGACCTGCTTGAGTTGGCCCCAGACCCGTTCCAGCTGCGGCGGATCGTTGGCCAGGGCGCGCCAGAAGTTGTTGACGAAGTCCGACTTGCGCGTGGCGCGGATGTCTTGGAACACGGCCCAGGCTTGCGGGTTTTGGCGGACTTCCTCGTCGGACAGCAGTTTTACGGTGCTCATGCGGCGCTTCCCTGAAACTAGTTCAAATCGATGAAAAGACATGTCACGCACTCGCCATATCGCGCGGCGCGGCCTTGCCCTATGATGTAGCGCGGTCCGCGGCGCTCAGACGCTGCGGCCGTCGTACGGGATGCGGGGCCAGGCGTTCAGATCCACGTTTTCCAGGCAGCGCACGTTCACCGCTGCTGTCTCTTCGCCCTTGGCGCCCACGCCGAAACCGAATGGCGCGCAGCCGCAATTGGCGCAGAAGTGGTGTGAAATCACGTGCTTGTTGAACCGGTAGGTCGACATGCCGCTGGCGGGCGTGGCAAGGCGCACGCTGGCGCGGGGCACGAACCACAGCAGATAGCCTTTGCGGCTGCAGTGCGAGCAATTGCATTCCAGTACCTGGGACGGTGCGCCATCGACTTCGAACGCGATCTGTCCGCAATGGCAGCTTCCTTTCAGCATGGCCGGGCTCCTTTTTACGTGGGGTCAGGCTTCCATCATAGAGCGGCGCCGCCCTCCTGGCACTGTCCGCCCGTCACCCTGGAGACATCATGCCCCAACTATCCGCCTACCTCAGCTTTGACGGCAATTGCGCCGAGGCCATGCACTTCTACGAGCGCGTGCTGGGCGGACGGATGGAGGCCATGATCCGCTATGCTGACGCCCCGCCCGACGCCGCCATGCCGGTCTTGTCGGACGAGGACGCGGGCCGTATCATGCACGCCCGCCTGGGCCTGGACGAGCAGACCCTGATGGGCAGCGACGCCACCGCCGGGCATCCCTATCCCGGCAAGCAGGGCGTGGCGCTGTCCCTGGCCTATCCCACGGTCTCGGACGCGCAACGCGTCTTCGACCTGCTGGCCGAAGGCGGCAGCATCACCATGCCCTTGCAGAAGACTTTCTGGGTAGAGGCTTATGGCGCGCTGATAGACCGCTATGGCACGCGCTGGATGGTCAGCGGCGGGCGCGTTTCGCACTAAGAACCTGGAACAAGGCGGCGCACCCGACTGCCGCCATTCACGGAGCAAGACTCGATGACGCACGGAATACATGGCAAGCAACGCTGGTGGGCGCTGATGGTGCTTTGCCTGGGCGTGTTGATGATCGTGCTGGACACCACCATCGTGAACGTCGCCCTGCCCTCCATCCGCGAAGACCTGCATTTCACCGAGACCTCGCTGGTCTGGGTGGTGAATGCCTACATGCTGACCTTCGGCGGTTTCCTGCTGCTGGGCGGCAGGCTGGGCGACTTGTTCGGCCACCGCCGCATGTTCCTGGCGGGCCTGGTGGTCTTCACGGTGGCGTCGCTGGCCTGCGGGCTGGCCCAGGGCCAGACCCTGCTGATCGCCGCGCGCGCCGCGCAGGGCCTGGGCGGCGCGGTGGTGTCGGCGGTGTCGCTGTCGCTCATCATGAACCTATTCACCGAAACCGGCGAACGGGCGCGCGCCATGGGCGTGTATGGCTTTGTCTGCGCGGGCGGCGGCAGCATCGGCGTGCTGTTGGGCGGGCTGCTGACCAGCGCGCTGTCCTGGCACTGGATCTTCCTGGTCAACCTGCCCATCGGGGTGGTGGTCTATGCGCTGTGCCTGCGGCTGATTCCGGCAGCGCCGCCTGCCGCCGCGGGCGCCCGGCTGGACGTGGCCGGTGCGCTGAGCGTCACCGCCTCGCTGATGCTGGCCGTGTATGCGGTGGTCAATGGCAACGAGGCCGGCTGGACGTCGACGCAATCGCTGACCCTGCTGGGCGCGGCGGCCGCGCTGATGGTGCTGTTCCTGACCATCGAGGCGCGCGTCGAATCGCCGCTGATGCCGCTGGGGCTGTTCCGCCTGCGCAATGTGGCCACGGCCAACATCGTTGGCGTGCTATGGGCCGCGGCGATGTTTGCGTGGTTTTTCGTGTCGGCGCTGTACATGCAGCTGGTGCTGGGCTACAGCCCCATGGAAGTCGGCTTGGCCTTCTTGCCGGCCAACCTCATCATGGCGGCGTTCTCGCTGGGACTGTCGGCCAAGCTGGTGATGCGCTTTGGCATCCGCGCGCCGCTGGCCATAGGCCTGTTCATTGCCGCGCTGGGGCTGGCGTTGTTCGCGCGCGCGCCGGCGGACGGCAGCTTTGCTGTCGACGTTCTGCCCGCCATGCTGTTGCTGGGACTGGGCGCGGGCGTGGCCTTCAACCCGATGCTGCTGGCCGCGATGAGCGATGTGGAACCCAGCCAGTCCGGCCTGGCCTCGGGCGTAGTGAACACGGCTTTCATGATGGGCGGCGCCCTGGGGCTGGCGGTGCTGGCCAGCCTGGCCGCAGCGCGCAGCGCCGGGTTGGCGGCGGCTGGCGCGGCGCCGACCCTGGCGCTGAATGGCGGCTATCAGCTGACCTTCCTGGCGGGCGCCCTGATCGCGGGGCTGGCCGCTGCGCTCAGCGCGCTACTGGTGCGCACACGCAACCACGAACTATCGGTCCAGGCCGATTCCGGCAACTGAAGCCGATGGCCGCATGGCCCCGGCGCGACCGCCGCCGGGGCTGTAGCGCCGCTACTTGCGCGGCATCCAGTTCTCAGCCAGCTTCACGAAGGCGCTCGCGCCGATCGGCAGCAGCGCGTCGTTGAAGTCGTAGCTGGTGTTGTGGACCAGGCACGGGCCTTCGCCATGGCCGGGTTCGCGGTGGTCGCCTTCGCCGTTGCCGATGAAGCAATAGCTGCCCGGCACCTCTTCCAGCATGAAAGAGAAGTCCTCGGCCGCCATGATGGGCGCCTGCACCAGCACGCGCTCCTGCCCCACCACCTGCGTCAGCGCGTTGCGCATGAAGGCGGTCTCGGCCTCGTGGTTGATGGTCGAGGGATAGTGCCGCGTGAAGACGAATTCGCATTGCGCGCCGAACATGCCGGCCACGTGCTCGGCGATCTCGCCCATGCGGCGCTCGATCAGGTCCAGGGTTTCGCGGGTGTAGGCGCGCACGGTGCCGCGCAGCTCGCAGGTGTCGGGGATGACGTTGACCACGCCGCCCGCCTGCACCGTGGTCACGGAGATGACTGCCGTCTCCAGCGGTTTCTTGTTGCGGCTGATGATGGTCTGGAAGGCCTCGATCATCTGCGCCGCTGCAGGGATGGGATCGATGGACAGGTGCGGCATGGCCGCGTGGCCGCCCTTGCCGCGCACGGTCACATGGAATTCGCTGTTGGACGCCAGCACCGGCCCCGCGGACGAGGCGAAGCAGCCCACGGGAATACCCGGCATGTTGTGCATGCCGAAGACCGCTTCCATGGGGAATTTCTCGAACAAGCCGTCGCGCATCATCTCGCGCGCGCCGCCGCCGCGCTCTTCGGCGGGCTGGAAGATCAGGTAGACGGTGCCGTCGAAGTTGCGATGGTGCGCCAGGTGCTGGGCCGCGCCCAGCAGCATGGCGGTATGGCCATCGTGGCCGCAGGCGTGCATCACGCCAGGATGCTTGCTGGCGTGGCTGAACTGGTTGACCTCGTGCATGGGCAGCGCGTCCATGTCGGCGCGCAGTCCCAGCGTGCGCCCGGAGTCGCCGTTGCGGATCACACCCACCAAGCCGGTCTTGCCGAAGCCGCGATGCACCGGGATGCCCCAGCTTTCCAGCAGCTGCGCCACCAGGTCGGAGGTGCGGTTCTCTTCGAACGCCAGTTCCGGATGCGCATGGATGTCCCTGCGGATGTCGCGGATGGACGGGGAGTTTTCAACAATCTCTTCGATCAGGTTCATAAGCTGCTGCGGGCCCCGCAAGCGGAGCCCCGAATACCAGGGTTGGAAGTAGGAGGTTCAATCGGGCTTGATGCCCAGCTTGCGCAGCACGGGACCGGAAGTGTCCCGCTCGGCCGCAACGCGCTGGGCGAAGGCCGCCGCCGCCAGATGGTACGGCAAGGAGCCGTGGCTGGCGTACATCTGCTTGAGCGCGCCGTCCTGCTGCGCGCGGCCGATTTCTTCGTTGAGCCGCTGCACGATGGCGTCCGGCGTGCCGGCGCGCGCAGCCACGCCCAGCCACACCGCGCCTTCGAAGCCGCGGAAGTTGCTGGCGGCCAGCGTGGGCGTCTTGCCGAAGGCGGCGTCGGGCACGGTCTCGCTCATCGCCAGCGCGCGCAAGCGGCCGTCCTTGACCATGGGCTCGACCAGCGCGGTGCCGGCGAAATAGATTTCGGTATCGCCCGCCAGCACCGAATTCAGCGCGGCGGTGCCGGTCTTGAACGGGACGTGCAGGATGTCGACGCCGGCCTGTTCACGCAGCATCTCGAACAGCACGTGGGGCGGGCTGCCGTTGCCCGAGGACGCGTAGTTCAGGCGGCCGGGCTTCTGGCGCGCCAGCGCCAGCAGCTGGTCCAGGGACTGGGCTTGCAGCTTGTCGTTGACCGTCAGCGCCATGGGAATGACCGCCAGCGGACTGACGGGCTGCAGGTCGCGCGCCGGATCGTAGGTCAGGACCGGGAAGATGTAGGGATTCCACACCAGGTGGGCATTGGTGACCAGGGCCAGCGTGTGGCCGTCGGCCGGCGCGGATTTGAGCTGCTGCATTGCCAGCATGCCGCCAGCGCCCGGCTTGTTTTCGACCACGACGGGCTGGCCCAGGGAGCGGTGCAGGCGTTCGGCCAAGGGCCGCGCGAACAGGTCCGGCAGGCTTCCTGGGCCGCCATTGACCAGCAGCGTCACCGGCCGCGCCGGCCAGGTTTCCGCGCTGGCCGCAGGACTCGCGGCCAGTGCGGCCAGTGCGGCCACCGCCGCCACGCAAGCCGCGACATGACGCAGAACCGGACGCAACAAGGGCCGTCGGGCGGGCATTTCGGGCAGGTTGCCGGTGCGCGGACCGGTACGCCGGACGTCGTGTAGCCGTATCACTGTGCTTGTCTCCTGGGTGCGCCAGCCGCCGGCTCGGTGCCGGTCGTGGTCTCGACGC
>NZ_JAOCAT010000041.1:0-53123 GCF_029839485.1 Achromobacter sp. GD03932 | reverse complement strand
GTCATCAATCGAGACCCATGGAGCTCGACATGAAAGCGACACTTGCGCAGTTCTGGAATGACGAAGACGGCATCACCGCCCTGGAGTACGGGCTGATCGCGGGAATGGTGGCGGTAGCCCTCATTGTCGCGGTGGGGGCGTTTACCGGGTCCTTGAAGGGCATGTTCGAGGAACTTGGCACCAAGCTGGACAACGCCAAGACCGGTACCACTACCCCGCCTCCGACCTGAGCCGCAACCCGTCCGCGCCGTGGCGGCGGCGTGTTCCCCGCCGCCGCGGCGCGTACCCGCAACATGGCATCGCTTGATTGAAGGAGTCCGCGCCTATCGGGCGCGCCCATCGTCGTATCCGTTTTTTCAGAAGGTCCAGCCTTGTATCCAGGGGTAGTGCTGTGGTGGCTGTTGTTCGCATGCTGGATTCTGGCGCTGATCCACGCCGATCTGCGCTATCGCCGCGTCCCCAACCGGCTGATCATCGCGGGACTTGCGGGCCAATTGCTATGGCTGCTGGCAGCCTTGCTGGCGCCCGGCTGGGCCTATCCGCCGCGATGGTCGGGATGGTTGATGGCGCTGGCCGGTTTTTTGGCCGCGGCGCCGTTCCTGCCGCTGTGGCGCAGGCGTCTCATGGGGGCGGGGGATATCAAGGCCATTGCCGTGCTCGGACTGCTGCTGGGCTTCGCGCCGCTGATGGCGACGCTGGCGCTGGCCAGCGTGCTGGCCGGCTTGCATGGCCTGCTGTATCTGGCGGTGTCCCGGGTCTGGGCGTTGAGCAACCGGGCGCGCCAGATTCCCTATGCCGCGTATCTGGGGCTCGCCGCCGGCATCGCGGTTCTTATTCCGTGGAGTTCGCCTTGGTATTCGTGGTGTTCTTCCTGGTGTTTTACGGGATCCTGACGTATTCCCTGGTGGTCGCCGCGCAGCATTCCGTGACCTTGGCCGCACAGGATGGCGCCCGCAAGGTCCTGCAGTGGCAGGCGGGTTCCGCGTCGCTGACGGCGCGGGCCAACGCCGGCCGCGATTCGGCGCTGTACCAGGCGGAGTGGATCAGCACGATGTCCGCCGCGCCGGTCCAGGTGGCGGTCTGCAGCAGCGCGGGCGCGCTCAGCAGCGCGGCCGGCGGCGCCTGCAGCGGCATGCCCCTGGCGCAGGATCAGATCGAAGTCTACGTGTCCTACGCATATGGCGCCCATCCGCTCATCCCTTCGGTGCCGCTCCTGCAGGCCGCGCTGATGCCGGCCTCCAGCGTGCTGAGCGCGCGCGCCACGGTGCATCTGGGCAATGCCTTGGGCGGGGGAGGCTGAGATGCGAGCCCATGCGCAACGCCCTGGGAGCCAGACGCCACGCAAGCGCCAGCGCGGCATCGCGGCGTTGGAGTTTTCGTTGACGCTCACCCTGCTGCTGCTCTTCATTTGCGGCGTGGTCGGGTTCGGCGCGCTGTTCTGGATGCAGCAGCAGTTGGCCGCCGCCGCGGCCGATGGCGCGCGCGCGGCCGTCTATGCCCGCTTCAGTGGTCAGGCCGATGTGCCTGCGGCGGCCTGTCTGGCGGCGATGGGTACGTTTTCGGCCGGCTCCGCGGTGCTGTGCAGCGCCACGCGCGCGCCCTGTGCGTGGACGGGGGCAGGTGGCAGGCCGGCCGATTGCGCCACTGTCGCCATGACCTACAACACACAGTCCTGGCCGCTATTGGAGACCGTGCGGGGGCTGATCACGGCATTGCCGGGCGCGAACCGGAACTGGATACCCAACAGATTGCATTCGCAGGCTGTCGTGCAGATATCGCAGGGGACACCATGAGCAGTCTGAGCAAAATCATCGCGGGCATGTTGCTGGTGGCGGGCCTGGTGCTGGCCTTCGTGGCCTGGCGGCTGGCCTCGGCGCCCGCGAGTCCTCCGCCCAGCGTGACGCCTGCGCCTGTCGCGGCGGCGCCCGCGGAACCGCTCAAACTCCATCCGGTGGTGGTGGCCCGAGAGCCGATCCCAGCCGGTTCGCGCATCGACGGCGCAAGAATGCTGACGGTGGCGCAGTGGCAGGTCGCGCTGTCCGGCGGGTTTGCCGACGTCGCGCCGCTGGAGGGCGCGGTGACGAAGGTCGACATCGCCGCAGGCGATCCGATTTTGCCCAGCCTGCTGACGCAAGGCCTGGCGCGCCAGCTCAAGCCGGGCGAGCGCGCCGTCGCCATCGCGGTGGACGAAGTGATCGGCGGCGGCAATCGTATCGTCCCTGGCGACATGGTGGACGTGTTCTTCATGATCGAAAAAAGCGCTGAAGTCGCCGTCGGCCAGGCCCGCCTGCTGCAGTCGCAGGTGCGCGTGCTGGCGTATGGCAGGGCTACGGTGGAAGGCCCGGATGAAAAGTCGGCGCTGCAGCAAGGGGGGCCTGGTCAGCCGGCGCGCACCGCGGTGCTGGCCGTGCCGGTCGAACGCGTCAATGAGCTGATGCTGGCCAGCCGCGCCGGCCGCCTGCAGTTGGCCTTGCGCCCGGTGGGCGACGACAGCATGCCCGATGCGCAGTTGTTCGCCCGGCGCGGCACGGTGCTGCCGGTGCGCACCGACCTGACCCCCGCGCAGCGCGAGTCGCTGCTGACGGGACCGAACCGCGCCTACGCCGGCGAGAGTCTGGTGCAACTGGACGGCACGACGGCCGCGGCGTTGGCGCCCGCCACCCGCGCCGCCAGCCGGCCCCAGGGTTCCGGCGGCGGCCGGACAGTGGAAATCATCCGAGGAGAGAAATCCGAGCGCGTGCGCTATTGAACGGGGCTGCGGGCGGACCAGGCGCTGACCGCAGCCGGACTTATTCCATCATCGGGTCCAGCACTATGAAGAAACATCAGCGCACCACCATGATCTGCCTGCTGTCGGCTGCGGCGGCGATGGCGCACGCAGGTCTCAGCCTGGCTCAGATCGCGGCGCCCGCGGCCGGCGCGAGCGCGCCGGTCCGCGACATCTCGATGGCGGTGAAGGGGCAGCAGACTCTCATGCTGGATGGCGGCGCGCCCACGCGCATCGCCATCGGCGACCCGGATGTGGCGGACGTGAAGGTATTGCCCGCCTCCGGCAAGCGCGCGGGCTCGGTGCTGCTCTATGGCAAGAAAGCCGGCACCACGCAACTGCAGGTATGGATCGGCAACAATGCGACGCCGCAGATATGGAACGTCCGCGTCGGCGGCAGCGTGCAGGGCGCCTTGGCGAGCCGCGGCCTGGGCGGCGGCGCCAACGTGGACATCGCCGACGGCCATGCCGTGGTGTCGGGACACGCCGAATCGCAGCTGGGGCAGATCGCGTCGGCCACCATGGCGGCATCCGCCGTCGGCGGGGAAAAAAACGTGGTGGACATGTCCACCGCCGGCAGCGGCGGGGTGGTGCAGGTGGAAGTGAAGGTCGTGGAAGTGTCGCGTTCGGTGATGAAGGCGGCCGGCATCAGCTTCACGGCCAGCAACGGCCCCTGGAGCGGCGGCAGCTCCACCATGCCGGCCAGCCTGGGCGGCGCGCTGGCATCCGGCTTTTCGTTGTTTTACGACTCCAACAATTTTTCGGCGCGGCTGCGGCTGCTGCAAACCAACGGCATGGCCCGTGTCCTGGCCGAGCCGACCCTGGTGGCCTTGACGGGGCAGAGCGCCAGCTTCCTGGCTGGCGGCGAATTGCCGATTCCGCAGGCCGGCGGCCTGGGCACGGTCAACGTGACCTTCAAGCCCTTTGGCATCGGCCTGACCGTCACGCCCACGGTGCTGTCGCGCGACCGCATCTCGCTGAAGGTCGCGCCCGAGGCCAGCGAACTCGACTACACCAACGGCATCGCCATCAATACCAGCGCGGATACCAGCACCATCATTCCCGCCCTGCGCACGCGCCGCGCCGACACCACGGTGGAACTGGGCGATGGCGAAAGCTTCGTGATCAGCGGCCTGGTATCGCGCCAGACCAAGGCCATGGTCAACAAGGTGCCCATGCTGGGCGACCTGCCCATCATCGGCTCCTTTTTCCGCAGCGTCGACTATTCCCAAGAGGACACCGAGCTGGTCATCGTCGTGACGCCGCGCCTGGTGCGCCCCATCGCGCGCGGCGTGGCCCTGCCGCTGCCGGGAGCCAAGCAGGAGCAAACGGATACGGCGTTCAATGCTTGGGGCTATTACCTGACCGGCCCGGTGGGCGGCCAGCAGATGCCGGGCTTTTCACGGTGAGCAATATGAAGACACATGCCAGCGAATGGGTGGGCCTGCAAAACGGCACGCGGTTCCTGTTCTGCTCCCAGGGCAACGCGGTTGCCGCACAGTTGGGACAGGCCTTGGGCGACCTGGGGATGCTGACCCAGGAAGCGCCGCGCATCGAGGAATTGGCGCGGCGCCTGACGGAGATTGCGCCGCAGGTGGTGTTCCTGGACTTCACACTGAGCGACGACGAACCCGGCAAACTGTTCAAGTCCGCCGAACTGGCTCGCTTGCTGGCCCGCATCGCGCCGACGTTGCCGCGCGTGGCGGTCGGCTTCCTGAGCCAGCCGGAGGGGGCGATCGCCGCCTTGCGGGCAGGCGTCAGCGATTTCGTCGATCCCTCGGTGGCGCCGCAGGAGATCAAGGAGGTGGTGCTGCGCCTGCTCGACCGGCCATCCGACGGCCGCATGGACGGCACGCGCCGCAGCGTCGTGCTGCTGGGTGCGCGGCCCGGCGTGGGGACCAGCACCTTGGCCGTGCATATGGCGGGGATGGTGCAGGACCGCTTGAAGCTCGCGCACGGCCAGCGCGCAGCCACGAGCGGCGCCAAGACGCCCAAGCCCGCCGGCGAACCGCTACCCCTGTCCAGCCGCGTTGCGTTGATGGACCTGGGCTGGCCCATAGGCGATTGCCAGCTCTACCTGAACATCGGCGGCGACTTCGATTTCGCCGAGGCGGCCCGCAACCTGCGCCGCCTCGACTCGACGCTGCTGGGGTCGGCCATGGCGCATACGGCCAACGGCTTGAGCGTGCTGTCGCTGCCGCGCGATCTGGGCCAGATGCGCGACGTGTCGCAGTCGGATTCGCTGCTGGTGTTCGAGCGCATGCGCCAGCACTTCTCGGTCGTGGTGGCCGATGCGGGCGGTTTCAGCAACCCTGAATTCGTGTCGGGGTTGGCGCGCGCCTCGCAGCTGAATTGGATCGTGACCGACCAGAGCGTCGGCGCGCTGGTGTCGCTGGCCGGCGTGCTGCAGGAGCTGGAACAACAGCACGTGGACCGGCGCAGCCTGGGCCTGATCGTCAACCGTTATGACGAACGCTACGGCATGACGGCGCAGCAGATCGCCGAACGCTTCCAGCTGGAACTGGTGGGCACGCTGCCGGACCGCACGCTGCCGCTGATGGTGTGCACGAACCGCGGCCATCTGCTGCACGAAGAGGCCGAACGCGATGTCTACGTGCGGGCGGTGCAGGCGCTGGCGGAACGCCTGTGCGCCGAAGAGAACGCGCCTGGCGGGCGGGCAGGCTGGCTGGCCACCTGGCTGCCAGGCGTGCACCGCCGCATGGTGGTCGGTTGACGGACAGACAGACGGACGGCTACGGGATCCGACATGATCATGACAGCGACGATAGAGTTCGGCGGCGATGGCGACAAAGGCTTTTCGGCGTCGGACCGCTACCAGGAAGTGAAGACGGCGGCCTACGAGCACCTGCTGTCCCGCATCGAAGAACTGGGCGCGGAGTTCGGCCGCTGGGCCAGGTCGGCGATCCAGGAATTCGTGGACATCGAGGTCGCGAGCTTCGTGCGCCTGCGCCGGGTGCCGATCAACGAAGGGGAAATGCGCGCCATTGCCGAAGCGCTGACCAAGGAACTGGCCGGCCTGGGTCCCCTGGAGGATTTGCTGGCGGACCCGGCCGTGGAGGATATCCTGATCAACGGCTATGACAATGTCTTCGTTTCGCGGCGCGGCGTGCTGGCCCGCGAGACGCTGCGCTTCACCGACAACCAGCACGTGCTGCGCATCGTGCGCCGCATCCTGGCCCCGATCGGCCGGCGGCTCGACGAGTCCAGCCCCATGGTGGACGCGCGCCTGCCCGACGGCGGCCGCCTGAACGTGGTGATCGAACCGTTGGCGGTGGACGGCCCCATGGTGTCGATCCGCAAGTTCCGCCAGGATCCGCTCAAACCCGCGGACCTGCTGACCCTGGGCAGCTTCGACGAAGAGATCTACCGGCTGCTGAACGAGGCGGTGAAGAACCGCTGCAATATCCTGGTGTCCGGCGGCACCAGCTCGGGCAAGACCTCGCTGCTGAACGCGCTGGCGTTCTTCATCCCGGAAACGGAGCGCGTGGTAACGGTCGAGGACACCGCCGAACTGTCGCTCAACCATCCTCACGTGGTGCGGCTGGAGTCGCGCCAGGGCGGTTTTGACGGCAGCGGCGCGGTCAGCATCCGGGAGCTGATCCGCAACAGCCTGCGCATGCGGCCGGACCGCGTGGTGGTGGGCGAAGTGCGCGGCGCCGAGGTCATGGACATGCTGCAGGCCATGAACACCGGGCACGAGGGTTCCATGGCGACCATCCACGCGAACTCCCCGCGCGAATGCCTGTACCGGATCGAGATGCTGGCCGGATTCGCCGGCTTCCAGGGCAGCGAGGACAGCTTGCGCAGGCAGATAGCCAGCGCGCTGGACTTCATCGTACAGATCGGCCGCCTGTCCAACGGCAAGCGCCGTGTGCTGTCGGTGACCGAGATCACAGGCATGGGCGACAACGTGATCTCCACGCAGGAACTCTATCGCCACGAATCCTATGCGACGCCGGACGGCGAGGAGAAGGATCGCTGGAACTGGCTCGGCATCCATCCTCACACGCCCAAGCTGGCCAAGCTGCGCAACGAGGCGCGCGCCAACGACAACCCGCCGGACGACCGCGATGGCGGGAGCGGCGGATTCTGGAGCAGGAGGCGCTGATGCCCGAAGCCCTGGTCCTTGCAAGCCTGGCCGCGGTGCTGGCCATCGCGGCGGCGCTGCTGTGGCGCCACGCCGACCGCAGCGCCCGCCGGGCGGCCAGCTCCGCCTTTCTGGAAAGCCAGTTGCAGCGGGGCCGCGACGCGGCCGCCGCCGACGCGCCTTTCGCCGAGAGCTCGCGTCAGTTCCGCAGCGGGTTTTCCGGCTGGGACCGCTTGCTGCGCCTGGCCGGCCTGCGGCAAAGCGCGGGCTTGTATGTGCGCATCGCGCTTCCCGTCGTGGTCGGTGCGGCGTTGGCGTGGATCTTCCTGGGGGCGCTTTCCGGCGCAGTGAGCTTCCTGCTGCTGGCCGTGTTCGCCTACTTCCTGCTGTGGCTGCGGGCCGACAAGCGCCAGCGGCGCATGATCTCGCAGCTGCCTGCGTTCCTGGACAACATCGTGCGCCTGCTTACCATCGGCAACAGCATGGGCGCCGCCTTCCAGACCGCCGCCGCAGCAGCCGACGAGCCCTTGCGCGAAGTGGTGGAGACGGCGGCCAGCCTGAGCCGCTCCAAGGAGCTGGATGCGGCCTTGGCGCACGTGTCGCGCCTGTATGGGTTGAAGGAGCTGTACATGGTGGCGGCGGTGGTGTCGCTGGCCCTGCGGTTTGGCGGCCGCAGCGACCAGGTGCTGGAACGCATGGCGGCCTTCATGCGCGACGTGGCGCAGGCGCGCAATGAACTGACCGCCAGCTCGGCCGAGGTCCGCTTGTCGGCCTGGATTCTGGCCTTGCTGCCCGTGGGCATCGCGGGCTTCATCATCGTCGCCAACAACAACCTGTTCATGGGGCTGTGGCAAGACCCGCAAGGCTTCAGGATGCTGCTGACCGCGGTCTGCCTGCAGATCGGCGGCTGCTATTGGCTCTATCGCATGGCCAAGGCCATCTGACCGGGGGGGGCGCATGCACATCCTGCAATCCTGGAACGCTTCCACCGTGCTGGCGATGGCGCTGATGCTGGTGGCGGCCGGCCTGGTGGTGCTGGGCCTGGGCATGGCGCGGCGCTTGCGCAGCCAGGGCCGCAGCCGTCAGGTGGTGGATCAGGCGCTGGCCGCGCGCGACGGCGCGAAGGCGCCGGCGGCCGCGCGCAACGAAGGCGGGCAGGGCAGGCTGGCGGCGGCCGCGCGGGCGGCCGACACGTTCGGCAAGCGCCTGAGCGAGGGCCGGCTGGCCGACGCGCTGTTGGCCGCCGAGGACCGCAAGCTGGTGGACATGGCCGGCTATGCCGACCCCGGCACCGCGCGCTCGCGCTTCGTCCTGATCCGGTTCGGGCTGGCGATTCTGCTGCCCGTGGCGGCGGTCGTGCTGGACTGGCACAAGCATCTGCCGGATATGCCGCTGGGCGCCTTGGTCGCGGCCTTCGCGGCCTTCGTGGCCTTCGCGGTCGGCTACATGCTGCCCAAATGGATCGTGCAGCGGCGCCTGGCGCGCCGCCGCCGGCAGGCGGCCGATGAGCTGCCCTTGCTGATCGACTTGCTGCGCCTGTTGCAGGGCGTGGGCCTGTCGATCGACCAGAGCCTGCAGGTGCTGGTCAAGGAGTTCGGCCAGGTGCTGCCGGTGCTGTCATTCGAATTGCGGCTGGCGTCCGAACTCTATGTGCGTGGCCGCACGCGCGAACAATCGCTGGCCAGGATGGCCACGGGTTTCGACAACGACGACCTGTCCGCCATCTGCCGCCTGATCGCGCAGGTGGACCAGCACGGCGGCGCGGTGCAGGAGCCCTTGAACCGCTTCGGCGAACGCCTGCGCGACAAGCGGCGCCTGGAGCTGAAGGAGAAGGTGGGCAAGACCACGGTCAAGATGACCGGGGTCATGATCGTGACGCTATTGCCCGCGCTGTTGATCGTGACGGGCGGGGCCGGTTTTATCGCGGTGTTGCGCGGCTTGTCGCGCATGGGGGGGATGTAATGAACGGCGCAACGGAAAACAGCTCGCGCGCATGGCGCTGGGCGCTCGTCGCCACGGTGCTGGCGGCGGGCGCGGGTTTGAGCGGATGCAAGACCAACAACGCGGAATCCGCCTGGCAACTGATCCAGCAACAACAGCAGGAACAGGCGCTGCTGCGGCAGAAAGAAGACGAGGCCCAGAGCAAGAGCCGGCCCAAGGAACCCGAGATGATGCTGTCCATGATCGTCGAGTCGCAACGCCAGGAACGCTATTTCGCGTCGCTCGCCTACATCGACGGCTATCAGCAGAAGTACGGCAATGACGCGCGCGTGGCCGTGCTGCGCGCCGAGGCGCTGCGCCAGACCGGGCAGGCGGCGCTGAGCGAACAGGCCTATCGCGCGCTGACCGCCACCGACCAGGCGGCCGAGGGCTGGCATGGCCTGGGCCTGATCGCCGGTTCGCGCGGGCAGTTCGATCAGGCGGCCGATTACTTCTCGCGGGCGGCCAAGCTGGCGCCCATGGACGCGCGCATCCTGGGCGACCTGGGCTATGCGCGTCTGCGCGCGGGCGATCCGGCGGGCGCGCGCGTGCCCTTGGGGCAGGCGGCCGAATTGACGCCGGAAAGCGGCAAGGTGCTGGCGAACCTGGCGGTGCTGCTGCTGGTGGAGGGGGATCCGCTCAAGGCCCAGCGCCTGATGGAGCGGGCGCAGCTGGGCGAAGAGGCGCGCGGACAGGTTCTGCGCCTGGCCGCCGAGATCCGCGGCCAGTTGGCCCTGGCGCCGGGCGCTTCCCTTGCGCCTGCCACCCGGGTGTCCAGCGGCGAACAGGCCGTCATGCCGTTGATGAGCCCCTTGATGGACGGCCTGGGCAACGGGCCCATCGTGCGCTAACTCCGTTTTAAGGAAGACTGCCATGTCCCCATCGACCCATCACGCCTTGTTCATCCTGGCCTGCGCGCTTGCGGCGCAGGCGCCCGCGGCCGCGCTGGCGCAATCCAATGCGCCGCTGACGGGCAGCATGTCGGGCGCCGCGAGCAGCGCGCCGCCCGCCCAGGCGCCCGCCGCCGCGTCGGCGCCGGAACCCGCGTCCGCGGCCCCCATGCCGGAGCGGGCCGTGGTGCAGCAGGTGCAGACGCCGCTGCCGCAAGCGCCTGCCGCCGCGCCGGCGGCGCAAGAGGGCTTTGGCGACGTGACGCGCGGCCTGCTGGCGGCGCAGGCCGACGGGCGGCGCGCTGGCAATGCCTTGCCCGTGCTGGGGCCGGTGTCCACGGCGGCCTGGAACCGCTACCTGGAGAGCTTCAAGCATCCCATTCCCGTGTGGTTCGACCGGAATGTGGAAATCCCCAACGTCCAATAGGTTCGGAGCGTTGCTGTTCCCCGCCGCGTGCGGGTATGGAGTCGCAAGAGCATGTCAGCCGGCCGTCCACATCCTTCCCCGCCGTCGCGGCAACGCGGCAGCATGACCGTCGCCGTCGTCTTCGCGGTGATGGTGGGGGTGGTGCTGCTCGGCGTGCTGCAGCTCGGCTACGGCTTCTACATGAAGCGCGAAATGCAGAAGGCGGCGGACCTGGCGGCGCTGTCGGCAGTCCAGGTGCTGAGCCTGGGCTCCAGTGCGGATTGCACCCGGGCCGCCGCCGCCGGCCGGGCTTCCGCGCTGGCCAATGTGCCGAACATCCTGGACGCGTTCACGGCCGCCGATTTCACGGTGGAATGCAAGGTATGGGATCCGACGCGTTCCGACCCCTCCGGCATGCACGTCTTCGATGCGGCCGGCGGGCAGGCCTATAACGCCGTGCGGGTGGCGGCGCGCAAGCAGCTGGCCAATCTCATCCCCGGCGTGGGCGGCGTCACGGCGTCGGTCGCGGCGGTGGCGACCAACACGCAGCCTGTGGCAGCCTTCTCGGTGGGATCGCGGCTATTGCGCCTGGAACGCGGCGGCCTGCTGTCGCAGCTACTGGCCACGGCGGGGGCCTCGCCCACGCAGCTGGACGTGCTGGACGCCGCCGGCCTGGCCAATGTCGGGATTACGCCGGCCGGCCTGCTGGAGGCGCTGGGCCTGCCGCTGTCGGTGGCGGCGGGCGTGGGCACGCCCGAGCAATTGACTGCGCTGAACAACCTGACCCTGGGACAGCTCCTGCGCGCCACGCTGAGCCTCATCGACAAGCAGAAAACCGCCAATGCCGATGTCGGGCTGCTGAGCGGAGCCATCAACACGGTGTTGGACCTGATGCCGCTGAACCTGCCTGTGAAGCTGTTTGGAGACGGCGGCGTGCTGAATCTGGATGTGGTGGGCGGCGACCCCAGCGCCGCCTTGCAGGCCCAGGTCAATGCGCTCAACATCCTGGAGACCGGGCTGGTCATCGCCAATGGCAGCAATCTGATCAATCTGGGGCTGAGCGTGCCGCTGCTGGGCCTGGATGCGGGGGTGCGCATCGTCGAGCCGCCTGCAGTGGCTGTCGGCGGCGTGGGCGTGCAGGCCGTCAGCGCCGGCATCCGCGTGTATCTGCGCATCAACACCAGCAACATCCCGCTGGTCGGGCCCTTGCTGGCCAACACCCTGAACACCAAGGTCGATCTGCCCATCATCATCGACGTGGCGCAATCCACGGGTACGCTGCGCAAACTGTGCGAGGCCCCCTTGGCCGAAAACCAGGCGGTGATCGACGTGACGTCGGCCGCGGCCAGCGTCTGCCTGGGACGCTTTCCGGGCATGGAGTCCAATACCGACATCAAATCCAAAAACTTCCAATCGCTCACGAACCGCTGCGAGCCCAGCGCATTCGGCTCCGTCGACCGCTATCAGGTACTGAACGTGCTGGGCATACTGCCGCTCAGCGCCCGGGTCACGTTGCCGGTGTTCAGTTCCTCCGCGCCCGTGTCGGTGACGCTGACCGCGCCGCCATCGCCCAACGCCACCGCCACCGTCAATGCCACCAACCTGGACCTCTCCAAACTGGCCGCCAACCTGACGGACGCGCTGATCGGAGGCATCCTGGGGGACTTGTTCAACAACGGCACGCCGCTGACAGAAAAGCAGCGCACCGATCTGGCGACGCAGTTGGTGGGCGGAGACAAGAACAACGCTGGCAAGACCATCTCCAAGGTCGTCAATGACATGCAGTGGTCCAAGACGGCGATGGACCAGCTCGGCACGCGCCTGACCACGGGCGGCTTGACGGGGGTATTGGGCGGTACGCTGCAACTGGTCGGCGGCATCCTGAATTCGCTCTTGTTTGCCCCGCTCAGCGATGTGACCTGCGCCCTGGCGCTGGTGCCCGACGCGATCCGGCAGTGCCGTGTCAACGCGGTCGGCACGCTGGCCTTGAACGGCAGCGGGCAGGTAGGCGGCGTGCTGTCGGTCGTCATGGTGCTGCTGGATCCCTTGCTGAGTTCGTTGTCCGTGGTGCTGCAGCAGCTGCTCAATGCGCTCGGCCTGAGCGTGGGGCAGACCGACGTATCGCTGATTTCCGTGGATTGCGGCAAACCCCGCCTGGTGTATTGACGATGAAGCCCGTGACCCCTATCTCTTCCATTCCCGCATGGTCCAAGCGATGAGCCAGAATTTCGCGCGCGAAGAATTCGACGTGTACGTCTGGGAAGGCACCTCCGACATTGCCAGCCGGGCCGAACGTTGCCTGGCGGGCATGGACGTGTCGCTGCTGCGCGCGGACGCCGGCACCGCGTTTCCGCCGCCGCGTGACCTGGCGCGGCCGGCCGTGGCCCTGGTGTCGGTGTCGGTGATGGGCGACAAGCGCTTCAGCGGCTACGACTGGCTGGCGGCGCAAGGTCTGCCGGTCATCTGGGTGGCCGCAGAGGCGCGCGGACGCGATCCGCGCTACTACCCGCCGGAATACTCCTACACGTTGCCGCTGACCTTCACCACCGCGGACCTGCGCAAGCTGCTGTATGAGCTGCTGGGCACGCTGGACCAGCTCAACCGCGCCGCGCCCCGGCGCGAGCAGCCGCTGATCGCCGTTTCCGCGACCATGCAGGACCTGCTGGCGGAAGCCGACATGTACGCCGACTGCCGCAGCAACGTGCTGATCCATGGTGAAACCGGCGTGGGCAAGGAACGCATCGCGCGCCTGTTGCATGAGCAGGCCGCCTGGTTCGACGGCCCCTTTGTGGCGGTCAACTGCGGCGCCATCCCCGAGGGCCTGTTCGAGGCGCATTTCTTCGGCCATGCCAAGGGCGCGTTCACCGGCGCGATCGGCGCGCACAAGGGGTATTTCGAGCAGGCCAACGGCGGCACGCTGTTCCTGGACGAAATCGGCGACCTGCCGCTGTACCAGCAGGTCAAGCTCTTGCGGGTCCTGGAGCAGAACACGGTGACGCGGCTGGGCTCGACCGTGGAAGTGCCGGTGGACTTCCGCCTGGTCGCCGCGACCAACAAGGATTTGCGCGTGCTGGTGGGGCAAGACGAGTTCCGCGCGGACCTGTACTACCGGCTGGCGGTGATCGAACTGCGCATTCCCAACCTGGAACAGCGCGGCCCGCAGGAAAAGGCGGCGATCTTCCGCGCCTTGCTGCAACGCCAGGGCGTGGAGGACGAAGCGCCGCAATGGCTGCTGGAACGTGTTTCGCGCACGCGCTACGAGGGCAATGTGCGTGAACTGTCCAACGTGGCTGAGCGCGTCGCGATTGTGCGGCGCCAGCGCCAGGTCTGGGACCAGGCGCGCATCGAACGCATCTTCGACCAATTGGCCGAGCCGCTGCGCTCGGCCGCCGCTTCGGCCGCCGCTCGGGTCGAGCCCGCCGCTTTCACCGACGCCGAGCGCGCCGAACGCGAACGCGTGCTGGCGGCGCTGGACGCCAATGGCTGGCGCCGCCAGGATACCGCCCACACGCTGGGCATCAGCCGCAAGGTGTTGTGGGAAAAAATGCGCAAGCTGCAGCTGGGAGCAGGTCAGGGCGAGCCTGCCGATGGCATTGCCGAGACGGCGATGTGAACACGCAATAGGGAATGCCCCGTAGGGGGCGACAGTCGCGCGGCCGGCGCATGTAAGCGTATCTGTCCTGGCCGAAATAAATTGCTATAGTTCCGCAACGATTTTTTTGGGGAAGGCATGAACGTCCAGATTATCCGTGGCGCCGTCCGCATGGCGCTGCTGGGCACGGCCCTGTCCGGCCTGGCCGCTTGCGCCAGCGCACAATCCGAAGCGCCCCGGGCCACGGTTAAACAGGTCGAGGACACGCAGGCGGCTTCCACGCCCGTGACTCCCCCCGCGCCGCCGCCAGCCGCGCGTCCCGCATCCACGCTGTCGGAGCTGCAAAGCCTGATCCAAAGCCGCCAGGTGTCGGAGCTGCGCACGGCCTACAACGGCACCTACGGCGCCAGCCTGCTGTTCAAGCCGGACGACCTGACCTATTACGTCGCCTTGTTCCAGCAAAAGGACTTCTGGCGCGTGGTGAAGACCAAGTCGGACAAGCAGGCCGAAGCCACCTACCGTGCCTTCGTCGCCCAATCCGCCGAACTGGCCGAGGTGGACATCAAGCGCATCAAGATGCAGGCCGAGTACGCGCACGCCGAGAAGCTGCTGGCCAGCCGCAGCGCCGAACTGAGCACCCTGCAGGCCGATCGCGCGGTGCGCCTGCAGCAGGAAGAGCAGGTCGCTGTGCGCCAGGAGCAGTCGCGCCAGGAAGCCACGGCGCTGGCCGACCAGCAGAAGGACGTGCGCCAGCAGCTGCGCGACCTGCAACGCCAGATCGACGCCTTGCAGGCGCAGCAGGCGCAAGTAGGGAACCCGGCGGCCCAGAACCGCGGCAAGTAACCTTCGGGCATGCGCAGAAGCGGGCCTGCGGGCCCGCTTTGTGTTGGCCAGCCGGGAATAGGTGTTGCGCTCGCAGGGGCTAAGCGCCTGTCGCCGGCGCTTTCTTGTATTCTGGGAGTTGCACCCCATATAGACGCCATGGCACTTAAAGTTTTCGACCTCCAGTGCGAACACAGCCACATTTTCGAGGGCTGGTTCGGTTCGCACGAAGACTATGACGCGCAACAGGCGCGTGGCCTCGTCACGTGCCCGGTTTGCGGTTCGGCCAGCATCACCAAGCGGCTGTCCGCGCCGCGCCTGAACGTCGCCCATTTGCACGCGCCCGCCGCCCAGCCCCAGCTGCCGGCCAATGCCTCCGATGCGGAAAAAATGGCCGCATTGCAGGCGGTCGTCATGCGCCAGGTGCGCGCCTTGCTGCGCAACACCGAAAACGTCGGACCGCGCTTCGCCGAAGAGGCGCGCCGCATCCACGAAGGCGATGCCGACGACCGCCCGATCCGCGGCACGGCCACGCCGGAAGAACGCGAATCGCTGGCCGAGGATGGCATCGACGTCATGGCGGTGCCGGATTTCCTGGACGACGAGCGGCTGCAGTAACGCCAGCGCGCCGCGGCAATAAAAAAAGCCAGACCCGAAGGTCTGGCTTTTTCTTGCCTGCTTGCCGGATCAGTTGTTGACGCGGCTGCGGTATTCGTTCGTGCGGGTGTCGATTTCGATCTTGTCGCCGATGGCGCAGAACAGCGGCACGTTCAGTTCGTAGCCGGTGTTGATCTTGGCGGGCTTGGTCACCTTGCCCGAGGTATCGCCACGCACGGCGGGTTCGGTGTAGGTGATTTCGCGCACGAGGGTCGTGGGCAGTTCAACCGAAATGGCGCGGCCGTCGTAGAAGACCACTTCCACGGGCATCGCTTCTTCCAGGTAGTTCAGGGCGTCGCCCATGCTTTCGGCTTCGATTTCGTACTGGTTGTACTCTTCGTCCATGAAGACGTACATCGGGTCGCCGAAGTAGGAGTAGGTGCACTCCTTGCGGTCGAGCTGGACGACTTCGAACTTTTCGTCGGCCTTGTAGACCGATTCGCTGGCCGAGGCGGTCAACAGGTTCTTGAACTTCAGCTTCACAACAGCGGCGTTACGGCCGGACTTGTTGTATTCGGCCTTCTGGACCACGAGGGGATCCTTGCCGACCATGACCACGTTGCCGACTCGCAATTCCTGAGCGGTTTTCATCGATAAAACTCCGGGGGTGATGGGTGCACTCGCCGTGCTTGCAAAAAGCCGCCGCAGACAGCGGCTTCATGCACACCCCGGGAGGCGTCATAGTTGAGGCCCGACAAATACAGGGCGCTCGGAAAACTCTCTATTCTAACGTTTCTTGGCCAAGTCTGCGCAAAAATCAGCCAGATTTTCGGCAAGATCCGGCAGCGCGGCCTGGCTGGCGTCCCAGGCCCGCGCGGCGGCGGCCCAGTCCGCCCAGGCGGCCGGCGCCAGGGCGGCGGACAGCGCCGCTGCGGTTGCGCCCGTTTCCGGGTGGTTCCAGGCCCGGATCAGCGCCTGGGCGGTTTCGGGGGCCGGATAGCGTGCCAGCCAGGCTTCCAGTTTCTCCAGGTGCACGTTTTCGTCCTGGGGATAGATCTGCCAGACCAGCGGGCGCGCGGCCCAGGCGGCGCGGACGAAGGAGTCCTCGCCCCGCACGAAATTCAGGTCGCAGCACCACAGCAGCCGGTCGAAATCGGGCTGCGCCACGAAGGGCAGGCGGGCCACCGACGGCGCGCCCGGCGCCGCGCAGGCGGCTTCCAGTCCGGGGGCTACGCCTTCGGGGGCAAGCAGCAGACTGGGGCGCGGGTCGGCCGCCAGGGCCCCGGCCAGCGCCGTGATCGGCGCAGTCGGATAGCAAAACAGGGACACGGTGCGCGCACCGTCGCGGCGGCGCAACAGCAGATCCTGCGGCACGCCCAGCGTCCGCAGGAAGGTTTCCTGGTCTTGCGGCGATGCCTGCAGGGCGTCGCGCTCGGCCGACAGGCCCGGCTCGCGCAGCAGCCCGCCGGTGGCCTGGGTGAAGCCGGGAAAGAAAAAGTGCTTGATCAGTCCGTCCGGCCGCTGCGAGGGCAGGCCATGGCAGCTTTCCACCCAGGATTCGGCGCTCAGGTATTCCAGGTTGATCCAAGCCGGATGCACGCGCCGCATGCTTTCCAGGAATGCCTCGGGTGGGTCGCAAGCGAATGCCTCGATCACCACGTCCCGCGCGGCCAGCGCCGGATCCGGCGATTCGGACCAACGCACGATGTCGACGCCCGCCAGTTGCTGGAGCGGGCTGTCCGTGGCAATCCCGGGCTGGATGCGGGCGAAGCTGGCCAGGTCGTCGACCCACAGGCGCACATCCCAGCCGCGGCCGTGCGCCAGCCGGCGCGCCAGGCGCCAGCAAACGCCAATGTCGCCATAGTTGTCGACGACCCGGCAGAAGATGTCCGCTTGCATGGCGGCCTAGTGGAACTTGGCCGGCGAGGCCTCCGCGTCCTCGGGCAGTTCGGCATGCACCAATTCGCCCAGCGGATTCGGGAAGTAGGGCGCGCCGCAGTCTTCACAGTACTCGGGAGGCAGCACGCCAGGGATGCGGCGCACTTCGGTGACGCCGTATTCCTTGAGCAGGGCGGCGATCTCGTCCACCACGTCGGGCTGGCCTTCGTCGGACGGCAGGTCTTCCTCGCGCCCGTACAGCGGCCAGACGCAGCCGTAGTACACGTCGTTGCTGCTGCGCGCGGTGAAGCCGATGCGGTACTCGTCGATGCGGCTTTCGCCGCAGCCGGCCACCACCGCCCGCAACTGGGAGGCCTCCAGGCTGACCGCGCCTTCGAGCCAGCTGACCGCCGCGCGCAGGGACAAGGGGCGCACCCGCCGGTCGGCTTCGCGGTTGCTGACATAGTAGGCGTCGGGCAGCAGGGCTTCGAAACCGCAGCCCGGCAGCAGGTTGGCCAGGGTCGGTTGGGCCTGCGCCGCCCATTGTTCCTGGCAGGCGTCGCGGCTGGCGTCGGCTTCGCCCAGCTGTTCCTGCCAGCGGAAGATCGGCTCGCCTTCGGGTACCGCGACGGCCGCCACGATATAGCGCGTATCGGCCAGCATGTTGGCCGTCTCGGTCTCGGTGTTCAAGGCGGGCTTGGCGGTTTCGGCGCCCAACGCCTGGGTGCCCAGGCGCTGCAGCCATTGCCAGGTTTCGGAGAAGGTGCGGGGCATCTGGTCCACGCTGACCAACACCGGCATCAGCGAGCTGCGGGCCTTGCTGGACAGGACATGCCCATGCAACTGCGCCAGCAGGGCCTGTTGCGCGCCGGCGGCGATCGGGCCGGTCGGAATGGCGTAGCGGGTCCAGGCGACGATGGGGGCCACGACCAGCAAAATGTCGTAGTGGACGCCATTTTTCTCGATCTTCATCGATTCGGACAGGGTTTCGGCCTGTTCGATCAGGATCTCGTATGCGCCCACGTCGTTCTGGGCGAGGTGGTCCAGGGCCGCTTCCAGGGGGGCGTCCTGCCCCGCCTTGAGCAGCTTCGGAATCGCTACGCCAAGCTGGTTCTCCCAGAACACGTCTTCGAGGCGGCTGCCCGAGCGGTTGAGCGCCTGGGCAAGCGCGACCAGTTTGGCGGCGTCACGGGTGAGGCGGGGAGCGGATTGGCTGCGGGATCGGGCCATAACTTCGGGGAGCGTCCAGTAAGTGTGCAACTGTGTAGTTTAACGCCCGGCGCGGACGGCGGCGCGCAGCCCCCCGTGAGGCGCGCCAGCCATGGCGGTACAAATTTATTGATGCTAAAGCAGCAACAGATAATGCCAATCAAGGTGGTTTATTGCTGGGAAGAAACGGCGGAAAATACCCTCATCTACTCAATATCAGGAGGCGCCGCCATGCGTTGGCCTACGCTTTTCGTATCCCATGGATCCCCCATGCTCGCCGTCGAGCCTGGACAGACCGGCCCGGCGCTTGCCGCCTGGAGCGCCGCGCAGGGCCGCAAGCCCAAGGGCATCCTGGTCGTGTCGCCGCACTGGATGGGCGAGGGTCTGGCGCTGTCCACCCGCGACCGCCAGGTGGCCTGGCACGATTTCGGCGGTTTTCCGCCGGAACTCTATCAATTGCAGTACGCGGCCCCCGGCTCGCCGGAACTGGCGGCGCGGGTGCAAACCCTGCTGGCCGAATCGGGCATCGCGGCCGACCTGGATCCGCGTCGCCCGCTGGACCATGGCGCCTGGGTGCCGCTGCGCTACCTCTATCCGGAAGCGGACGTGCCAGTGGTGCAGCTGTCGCTGGACATGGGGCGGGATGCGGCTGGCCAGCTGGAGCTGGGCCGCGCGCTGGCCCGGCTGCGGGACGAGGACATCCTGGTCATCGGCTCGGGTTCGCTGACGCACAACCTGCGCCACGTGCGCATGCCGCAGGACGCGCCCGCGCTGCCCTACGTGCCGGCCTTCCAGCAGTGGTACGCGGACAAGCTGGGCGGCCATGACTTGCCGGCGCTGCTGGATTGGCAGGCTCAGGCGCCAGGCGCGTCGCAGGCTCATCCGCACGACGACCACCTGATGCCCCTGTACGTGGCGCTGGGAGCGGGCGGAACCGGTTTTCAGCGCCTGACCGATGAAATCTCGTACGGCGCGCTGGCAATGGACGCCTACGAGTTCGCGGACTGATTCGAAGCGCGGCCGCAATGAAAATGGCCCGGGAACCTCGCGGTTCCCGGGCCATTGCCTTGCCGGTCAGGCGATCAGGCAGCCAGCAGCTGGCGCAGCACGAAAGGCAGGATGCCGCCGTGCTGGTAGTAGTCCACCTCGATCGGGGTGTCGATGCGCAGCAGCACCGTCACGTCCTGCTTCGAACCGTCCTTGCGGGTGATCGTCAGCGTCACGTCCTGCATCGGCTTGATGCCGTTTTCCAGGCCGGAAATGTCGTAGGTTTCCTCGCCGGTGATGCCCAGCGACTGCACGCTGTCCGAGCCCTTGAACTGCAGGGGCAGCACGCCCATGCCGACCAGGTTGCTGCGGTGGATGCGTTCGAAGCTGCGGGTGATCACGGCCTTCACGCCCAGAAGCTGGGTGCCCTTGGCCGCCCAGTCGCGTGACGAGCCGGTGCCGTACTCTTCGCCGCCGAACACCACGGTGGGGGTGCCCGCGCCGACGTACTTCATGGCCGCGTCATAGATGGACATCTGTTCGCCGGTGGGCTGGAACAGGGTGTCGCCGCCCTCGAAGCGGCTGCCGTCCGGCAGCGCCGGAATCATGAGGTTCTTGATGCGCACGTTGGCGAAGGTGCCGCGCATCATGATCTCGTGGTTGCCGCGGCGCGAGCCATAGCTGTTGAAGTCGGCCTTCATGACGCCGTTTTCCTTCAGCCACTTGCCCGCGGGCGAGGTTTCCTTGATGGAGCCGGCCGGCGAGATGTGGTCGGTCGTGACCGAGTCGCCGAACACGCCCAGCGCACGGGCGTTCTTGACCGTCGGCATCGCGCCCGGCGTCATGCCGAAGCCGTCAAAGAAGGGCGGTTCGGCGATGTAGGTGGAATCAGGCCAGTTGTAGGTGTCGCCGGTAACGCCCTTGATGTTCTCCCAGAGCTTGCCCGGGTTGCTCTTGACCTGGCCGTAGTTGGCCTCGAACGCCTTGGGATCCAGGGCGTACTTCAGCAGCGATTCGATTTCCTCGGTGGTCGGCCAAATGTCGCCCAGCCACACGTCGCCGTTCTTGCCGCGGCCCACGGGCTCGGTCATCAGGTCGCGCGTGACCGTGCCGGCCAGGGCGTAGGCCACGACCAGCGGGGGCGAGGCCAGGAAGTTGGCCTTGATGTTCGGGTGGATGCGGGCCTCGAAGTTGCGGTTGCCCGAGAGCACGGCCGAGCAGATCAGGTCGTTGCCGGTGATGGCCTCGTTCAGGTCCGGGGTCAGGTCGCCGGCGTTGCCGATGCAGGTCGTGCAGCCGTAGGCGGCCACGTCGAAGCCCAGCTTTTCCAGGTAGGGCAAGAGGCCCGTCTTGGTCAGGTATTCGGTGACCACGCGCGATCCCGGGGCTAGCGAAGTCTTGATGTGCTTGGGCACGGTCATGCCGGCTTCCACCGCCTTCTTGGCCAGCAGGCCGGCCGCCAGCAGCACGCTGGGGTTGGAGGTGTTGGTGCAGGACGTGATGGCGGCAATCAGGACGTCGCCGTTCTTGACCTTGGTGCCGGCGCTGGTGGTGAAGGTCTGCTCCAGCTTTTCGGCCGGCTGATTGAAGCCGTTTTCAGCGACCGGCTTGGAGTACAGGTCGATGAAGGTGTTCTTGACGTTGCCGATCTCGATGCGGTCTTGCGGGCGCTTCGGACCTGCCAGCGACGGCGCGACGGTGGACAGGTCCAGCGTCAGCAGCTTGGTGAAATTGATGTCCTTCGCCTTGGGCACGCCGAACATCTTCTGGGCCTTGAAGTAGGCCTCGAAGGCGGCGATTTCGTCTTCCGTGCGGCCGGTGCCGCGGAAGTAGTCGATGGTGCGCTCGTCGACCGGGAAGAAGCCCATGGTGGCGCCGTACTCCGGCGCCATGTTGCCGATGGTGGCGCGTTCGGCCACGGACAGGCTGGCGGTGCCTTCGCCGCAGAATTCGACGAACTTGCCCACCACCTTCTCGCGGCGCAGCATTTCAGTGATGGTCAGCACCAGGTCGGTGGCCGTGACGCCGCCGCGCAGCTTGCCCTTGAGTTCCACGCCGACCACGTCGGGGGTCAGGAAGTACACGGGCTGGCCCAGCATGCCGGCCTCGGCTTCGATGCCGCCCACGCCCCAGCCCACCACGCCGATGCCGTTGATCATGGTGGTGTGGCTGTCGGTGCCCACCAGGGAATCCGGGTAGTAGACGTTGTTCTTCTTGTCCAGGTGCACGCCGCGCGCCAGGTATTCCAGGTTGACCTGGTGGACGATGCCGAAGCCCGGAGGCACGACGCCAAAGGTGTCGAACGCCTGCATGCCCCACTTCATGAACTGGTAGCGCTCTTGATTGCGCTTGAATTCCAGCTTCATGTTCAGGTCCAGCGCATTCTTGGTGCCGAAGTAGTCGATCATGACCGAGTGGTCCACCACCAGGTCCACCGGCACCAGCGGCTCGATGCTCTTGGGGCTCTTGCCCATCTTGTCGGCCACGGAACGCATGGCCGCGATGTCGGCCAGCAGCGGCACGCCGGTGAAGTCCTGCAGCACCACGCGGGCCACCACGAACGGAATTTCGTCTTCGCGGCGGGCATTGGCCTGCCAGTTGGCCAACTGCTTGACGTGCTCTTCGGTGACCTTCTTGCCGTCGCAGTTGCGCAGCACGGATTCCAGCACGATGCGGATCGAAACCGGGAGCCGCTGCACGTCGATGCCGAGGGACTTGCCCAGCGCCGGCAGCGAATAGTACTGACAGGATTTATTGCCGATCTTGAAATTCTTGAGGGTGTCTAGGGTGTTGTGCGGCATGATGGACTCCGTGGTTTTGCCCGGTTGAAGCCGGCATTTTCTGGCGTTTTTGCGCATTTGTCATTCTATGTGAGACTGATGCCTGCGCGGCCGTATGTCTTATATCTTATATAAGACTTGAGCGAACCGCCAAAGTTCCCCTACTGCAATCAGGGGCGGGCGGTCGTTGGCCCAAACCGATACTCTGGCCGAGGCGTGCGCGGGTCGCAAGCCTCTTTTATCAAGAAAGTCCTACGCGCATGTTGCGGCCCAGCGAGGCGACGCGGGTCTACGCAAGAAAATCGCGCAGCAGCACGGTCAGTTCGGTACGCAGGAAATCGACCACCGCGCGCTGTGCGGTCGAGGGGTAGGGGTTGGGCGTGGTCAGGATGAACAGCTTGTCGCCTGGCCCCATGGCCTGGTAGGCCGGCAGCACCGGCGTCAGTCGTCCCGCGGCAAGATCCTCGTGCACCACGTAGGCCGGCAGCAGCGCCACGCCCGCGCCGGCGCGGGCGGCTTGCGCCAGGAACGGGAAATACTCCGATTGCAGCCGCGGCGCGAGCTTGGCCTCATGCAGCTGGTCCTTGCGGCGCAGCCGCAGCGTGACCTGGGGCCTGGGGTCGGGCGGACCCAGGAAGTGCAGGCGGCCGAGGTCGCGCGGATGGGCGGGCGGGCCAAACTGCTGCAGATAGGAAGGCGCCGCGCACAGCACCCATTTCACGTCGCCCAGCGCGCGTGCCACGTAATCCTGCGGCGGCGTCGTCATCACCCGCAGCGCCACGTCGATTTCCGACGAAATCAGGTCGCTCACCCGGTTCGAGAACAGCACGCGCAGCGTCAGCGCAGGATGGCGCAGGGCGAAGCTCACCAGCAGCGGGCGCAATTGGTCCAGTTCTCCCAGGCCGGTGGGAATGCTCAGCCGGACGTGGCCCGCAGGCTCGGTGCCGAGCTTTTGCAGCGCATGGCGGGCGGATTCGACCTCGCGCGCCATGCGCGCACCGTGCTCGTACAGCACCGAGCCTTGCTGCGTCAGCTCCAGCCGCCGGGTGCTGCGGCGGATGAGCTGGGCGCCGAAGGCGCGTTCCAGTTTCTGCAGGTTGCGGCTTACATGCGACCGGGTCACGCCGTGGCGCACCGCCGCCTCGCTCAGCGTGCCGGCATCGACGATGGTCACGAACAGCTGTATCAGGTTGAGGTCCAGCGCGGGCAGGGCGGGCATGCGCGGTCCTATTGTTGACTGTGAGGAAACATAGTTTACGCAAGCTGCGGGATTGTCGCGGCGTGGCGGCGGTTGATATTCTGGCCTCCATCACCAAGGAGACCAGGCCATGCCCCAAAACCAGCCCGGCGGGACCGTCCCGCAAACCATGTTCCGCGCCGATCTGTTCCGCGGCGAGCGCATCCTCGTCACCGGGGGCGGCACCGGCCTGGGCTATGCCATGGCCGAGCGCCTGGCGTCGCTGGGCGCTGCGCTGCACCTGTGGGGACGCCGCGCCGCGGTGCTGGAAGAAGCCGCCGCCGGGCTGCGCGCACGTTACGGCGCCGAGGTCCACGTCCAGGCGGTGGATATCCGGGATGCCGAGGCCGTGGACGCCGCGGTCGACGCCATCTGGACCGGGCATGGTCCGCTGACCGGCCTCATCAACAACGCCGCGGGCAATTTCATCAGTCCCACCGAGAAACTGTCGCCGCGCGGCTTCAACGCCATCGCCGACACGGTGTTCCGCGGCACCTTCTACACGACCCAGGCCGTCGGCAAGCGCTGGATCGCCCAAGGCACGGGCGGAGCCGTGCTGTCCATCGTGGTGACCTGGGTCTGGACCGGTTCGCCCTTCGTGGTGCCCTCGGCCATGTCCAAGGCCGGCATAGACGCCATGACCAAGTCGCTGGCCATCGAATGGGGCCGCCACGGCATCCGGCTGAACGCCATCGCGCCGGGCGTGATTCCGACCGAAGGGGCCAGCGCGCGGCTGCGGCCCAAGGATTCGGGCGCGGATGCGCAGACGCAACAGAATCCGATGCGGCGCCTGGGCACGGGGCATGACATCGGCGAGCTGGCGGCGTTCCTGCTGAGTCCGGGCTATGACTGGATCAACGGCCAGACCATTGCGCTGGACGGCGGCGACTATCTGGCCAACGGCGCCTACTTCAAGCAATACGCCGAATGGAGCGACGCGGACTGGGCCGCCGCGCGCCAGGCCATCGAAGCGCGCACCGCGCAGGACAAGGCGCAGCGCAGCACGGGGGGCGCATGACGGACAGCACGATCCACGCGGGCGGCCAACACTTGTCGGGCGCGGCGCTGGCCGCGCGCGGCGTACAGGTCGCCGCCGGCCTGGCGGCAATGGGCGTGCGCGAAGGCGATGTGATCGCCGTGCTGCTGCGCAACGGCCTGCCTTATCTGGAGATCATCCAGGCCTGCAAGCGGCTGGGCTGCTACTACTGCCCGATCAACTGGCACTTCACCGCGGCGGAAGCGGCATTCCTCATCGAAGACAGCGGCGCCCGCCTGCTGATCGCCCATGCTGATCTGTGGTTGCCGCTGCGCGATGCGTTGCCCGCCAGTCTGCCGGTGCTGCTGGCCGGTCCCGGCGCGTCGCAGTGCGGTCATGCGGACTACGACGCCTGGCGTGACAGCCAGCAGCCCTACGACGGCCCGCGCGTGGCGCCGCGCGGCCACATGGCCTATACCTCGGGCACCACCGGCCGGCCCAAAGGCGTGGTGCGCGCGCCGTTCCCGCTGGAACATCTGGCGCGCCACCTGGAACAGGTCGAAGCGGTGGTGGAGGCGGCCTACGGCCTGCGTCCAGGATCGCGCGCGCTGCTGCCCGCGCCGATCTACCACAGCGCGCCCAGCGTATTCGCGCAGGTCGCCTTGCGGGTCTGCGAGACCTTCGTGCTGACGGACAGGTTCGATCCGGTGGAAGTCCTGCGCCTGATCGAGGCGCATCGCATCGATACGGTGTATCTGGTGCCCATCATGTACGTGCGCCTCTTGAGGCTGGACGCCGCCACCCGCGCCGCGCATGACCTGTCGTCGCTGCGCTTCGTGGCCTCGACCGGCGCGCCCTGCGCGCCGGAAATCAAGCGCGCCATGATCGAATGGCTGGGTCCCGTCATCCATGAAACCTATGCGTCGAGCGAGGCGGGCATGGTCACGGTCATCGATTCGCACGAAGCGCTCGCCCGCCCCGGCAGCGCCGGCCGGCCCATCGGCGGCGCGCAGGTCAGGATCTATGCCGAAGACGGCTCGCCCTGCGCGGCGGGCCAGGTCGGCCGTATCCACGTGCGCCAGCCGGCCTACGCGGACTTCACCTATCGCAACAACCCGCAGGCCCGCGCCGACGTGGAGAAGGACGGACTCATCGGCCTGGGCGACCTGGGCTATCTGGACGCGGACGGCTATCTCTACGTGTGCGACCGCGAATCGGACCTGGTGATCTCGGGCGGCGTGAACATCTATCCGGCCGAGGTCGAGCATCAGCTGATGCAGTATCCGGGCGTGGCGGATTGCGCGGTGTTCGGCGTGCCTGACGACGAGTACGGAGAGAGGTTGATGGCGCTGGTGCAGCCCGCGGCGGGCGCCTCGCCCGATCCCGAGACGCTGACGCAATGGCTGGGGGAGCGAATCGCACGCTACAAGGTGCCGCGCGAATTGCAACTGCGGTCGGAGTTGCCGCGCGACGACAACGGCAAGATCGCCAAGCGCCGGCTGCGCGCCGAATTCTGGGCGGGCAGGCAGCGCCAGGTATAGCAGGGCGGCGTATCGCCGCCATAACAAAACCCACAAGGGAGACAGGCATGGCAATCAGGCTGAACCTCAGGCTGCGTCGCATCGCGACCGCGGCGATCGTCGCGCTCGCGGCTCCGGCCGCCGCGCTGGCGGCATTTCCGGACAAACCGATCAAATTGGTCGTGCCCTACACGCCGGGCGGCTCCGCGGACCAGTTGTCGCGGGTGCTGGCCGAAGGCATGTCGCGCGACCTCGGGCAAACCGTGGTGGTGGAGAACAAGCCCGGCGCCAATACCATGGTCGCGGCGACCCAGGTGGCCAGGTCGGCGCCGGACGGATACACGGTTTTCCTCGCCAGCAATGCCAGCATGGTGCTCAATCCCATGCTCTACCAGCGCATCGCCTATGACGCCGCGCGCGACTTCCGCGTGTTCGGCATCGCCGCCGAGTTGCCGCTGGTGGTGGTGGCGAACAACGAGGTCCCAGCGGGTACGCTGGCCGAGTTCGTCGCCTATGCCAAGGCTCGGCCCGGCAAACTGAACTACGCCTCCGTGGGCATAGGCAATCCGCTGCAGTTGGCGACCGAACTGCTGAAATCGCGCACGGGCATGGACGTGGCGCATATTCCGTACAACGGCAGCGCGCCGGCCCTGACCTCGCTGATGGGCAATGACACGCAGCTCATGGTGGACGTGATCAGCACCTCGCTGCCGCTGGTGCGGGAACGCAAGATCAAGGCGCTGGCCGTCACGACCGGCGAGCGCCTGGCCGTGCTGCCGGAGGTGCCGACCGTGGCGGAAAGCGGCTTTCCGGGATTCCGCGCCGCCACATGGTTCGGCCTGGCCGTGCCGCGCGCCGTGCCGCAGGCCGAGGCGCAGCGCTTGCAGGCGGCGCTGGACAAGGTGCTGAAGGATCCGGCGTTTCGCGGTCGCTTCGAGCCGCTGGGTCTGGTGATCCAGGCGCCCCGCAGCCAGGCAGAAATCGATGCCTACGTGCAGGAAGACCGCCAGCGCTGGGGCGCGGTGATCGAGGCCAATCACATCAAGCTGGACTGAGGCGGCAACGGCCGGCCGGCCCACGCCGCCTGGCCGCCGGCGCCGTCAGGCCTTCTTGCCGCCGCGGCGCGCCTTGCGCGTGACATTGCGCCGGGACATCTCTGAATCCAGGATCAGCCGGCCTTCGAGCTTGCCGTGCATGCGCTTGACCGAACGCATCGCGTCCTGCATGTGTTCGCTCATCAAGTCGCGCACCTTTTCGACGTCGCGCTCGCGCGCCGCGGCCAGGATCTTGCGGTGAAAGCCCGTGTTGGCGCTGCCGAAACGCTGCTGCTCGGACAGCGGCATCTCGTTGTCGAACACGGTCAGCTGCCGGATCATTTCATTGGTCATCTCGCAGCTGAAGCGCAGGAACGGATTGGGGCAGGCCGCCGCGAAGATGTCGTGGAAATTGATTTCTTCCTGACGCTGGGCCAGCGGGTCATCGACGTGCTCGGCCGACGGGTCGCAGCAGGCGATGTTCTCCTCCAGCGCAGCGAAATGCGCCTCCGTCAGGAACGGCACGGCGCTGGCGGCGAGCTCAGGCTCCAGCAGCTTGCGCACCTGGTAGATGTCCTCGATCCGCACTTCCTTGAAGAACAGGTAGTTCTGCATCAGCTGGAAAGTGCGGTCCAGCGGCACCTCGACCACGGTGCCGCCGCCGCCCGGCCCGGTGCTGACCTTGACCAAGCCCTGCACCTCCAGCGACTTGAGCGCTTCGCGCATGGTGCTCTTGCTGACCGAGAACATGCTTTGCAGCTCGCTCTCGCGCGGCAGCTTGTCGCCGGGCAACAGGTTCTTGGCCGTGATCAACCGCTTGATCTCTTCGGCGACCAGGTCGCTGCGCTTGGGCGGACTCGACGCGCCCGCGGCTTGTAGGTCGTGACTGTTGAACGCCATTGCGTTCCTCCGTTGCTGCGTGGTGTGCGCGGGGCATGCCCCGGGCGGGTTCTGCGCGGACCCCGGGTTATACCTGATGCGCCTTCTATTGACAGATCCGGCTCGCCAAACTGATCATGATAATAATCCTATTTATCATGATAAATAGGATGGTAGTCGCAGTATAGGCATGAGGCCAGGACTTGCGAGTACGCCCACGCGGCGGCAGCCCTGGCACGGGAGCTTGGAGCAGACAGAGTCGGAATGGGGACGCGCATGGTGCGCGCTCGACATCGTCAATATGCCGCGGCACCGCCAGCGGCAGCCAGGGAGAACCATCTTGAATCGCCGCAACCTGCTGAAATTGGCCGCGCTTGGCGCCGTGCCTGGATCACTCTGGACCGCCCGGTCCGCGCTGGCGCAAGCCGACGCCATACAGTTCGGGTGTCCGGTGCCCATGTCGGGCGCCTTTGCCGCCAATGGCAAATACGCCGACCTGGGCATGAAACTGGCGCTGGAGCAGTATGGCCGCGCGCTCGACCGGCCACTGGCCTATACCGTGCTGGACACCGAGGGCAAGCCGGCCACGGCGGTGCGCAAGGTCCAGGAAGTCTCGCAACAGAAGGGCGTCAAATTCTTCGCCGGCGGCATCCTGTCGTCCGAAGCCCTGGCCATGGGCAAGGAAGTGGAACGCGCCGGCGGCGTCTTCATCACCACGGCGGGCGCGGACGAAATCACGGGCAAGGACTGCAACCGGGCCACCTTCCGCTGGTCCGTGCCCACTTTCGGCGCCATCGAGCAGACCGTGCGTCCCCTGCTTGAAAAGCTGCCCAACGCCAAGCGCTGGTACACCATCACGCCGCAATACGTATTCGGCGACGGCCTGCTCAGCGCGGCCAAGGCGATCTTCAAGGAAAAGGGCATCGAGCATGTGGGCAACAGCTACCACTCGCTGACCGAGAAGGAGTTCAGCGGCTATCTCACCAACGCCATGGCCGCCAAGCCGGACGTGCTGCTGATCCTGAACTTCGGCTCGCAGTCCTCGGACACGCTGCGCCAGGCCGTCAGCTTCGGCATGAAGCAGAACTGCACCATCCTGGTGGCCTGGGCTTCGGGCCTGGAGCAATTCGAGGGCCTGGGCGCCGACCTGTGCGAAGGCGTGTACTTCGGCGCGCAGTACTGGCACGGCATCGACTCGCCGCTCAACAAGGAACTGGTGCAGCTGTCCCGCGACAAGACGCGCGCCAATCCCAACTACAGCCTGGCAGGCTCCTACATCTGCACCCGCATCATGCTGGACGCCATTGTCAAGGCCGGCAGCGCCGACCCGGCCAAGGTGATTGCCGTCATGGAGGGCATGGCCTACGAAGGCCTGACGGGCAAGGAGGAAATCCGCAAGGAAGACCACCAGGTCCTGAAGAATTACTACCTGCTCAAAGGCCGCGCCAAGAAGGACATGAAGGACAAGGACGATTACGCCGAGATCGTGCATAGCGGCCGCTCCTTCCTGCCGCCCGCGGAAACCGGCTGCAAGCTGTAGCCCGCCCCTGAGGCGGGCGGCCGTGGGCGCGTTGCGTCCGCGGCCGCCGCGCGCCCCGCGGCCTTCCGTTACCTCCATCGGGCATACCCATGAACGTCTATCTCCTCCAGATCATCAATGGGATCGGGGTAGGCATGCTGTACTTCCTTCTGGCAGTCGGCCTGTCCATCGTCTTCGGTCTGTTGCGCTTCGTGAACTTCGCCCACGGGGCGTTCTATCTGCTGGGCGCCTACTTCTGTTTCCAGGCCATCCAGTGGGGCCTGAATTTCTGGCTCGCGCTGGCCATCGTGCCGCTGCTGGTGGGCGCCGGCGCCTGGGTCCTGGAGAAAGCGCTGTTGCGCCACGTCTACGCGCAGGCGCATGAATTCCATATCCTGATCACCGTCGGGCTGGCGCTGGTCCTGCAGGAACTGGTCATCGTGATCTGGGGGCCGATAGGCGACAACGTCGCCGCGCCTTCGGCCCTGCAGGGCGTGGTCATGTGGGGCAGCTTCATCTATCCCAAATACCGCTTGTTCGTGATCGGTTTCACCGCCGTCTTCTCGCTGCTGCTCTGGTACGTGCTGGAAGGCACGCGGCTGGGCAGCGCGGTGCGGGCCGGCAGCGAATCCACCGAGATGGTGTCCATGCTGGGCATCAACGTGTTCCGCATGTTCAGCCTGGTGTTCGCGCTGGGCGCGGCGACCGCCGCGCTGGCCGGGGTGCTGGCCGCGCCGATCCGCGGCGTCGAGCCGTTCATGGGCATCGAGGCTCTGGGTATCGCCTTCGTCATCGTGGTGGTGGGCGGCATGGGCAGCTTCTTCGGCGCGCTGGTCGGCGGCCTCTTGATCGGCGTGGTGCAGAGCGTGATGAGCACGCTGTGGCCGGAAGGCGCGCGGCTGATGATCTATGTGGCGATGGCGGCGGTGCTGCTGCTGCGTCCCCACGGCCTGATGGGGAGAGGATGATGACGCGCTTGAAATCTCATGCCCAATTGCTGTTGGCGCTGGCGGTGGTGCTGCTGTTGCCGCTGTGCATGCAGTCGGGCTCGCTGGCCACGGAAGTGCTGATCTACGCGTTGGCGGTGCTGGGCTGCAATCTGCTGCTGGGCTTCACCGGGCTGCTGTCGTTCGGCCAGGGCATCTTCTTCGGCCTGGGCAGCTATGCCGTCGGCATCCTGTTGACGCGCACCGGCCTGCCGATGCCGCTGGCGTTGCTGGCGGCGATGGCGGTGGGCGCGCTGGGCGCGACGCTGGTGGGCTGGTTCGCGATACGCCAGCGCGGCACCTACTTCGTGATGCTGACGCTGGCCTTCGCGCAGATGTTCTATTTCCTGGCGTACAGCCTGCCTGACCTGACCGGGGGCGACAATGGCCTGCTGGACGTGCCGCGTCCGGCGCTGTCGGTGGCGGGCCTGCAGCTCATGCCGCTGGCGACGCCCTGGCAGTTCTACGCCTTCGTGGCGGTGTGCTTCCTGGCGATATTCTGGCTGCTGCTGCGCGTGACCAACTCGGTGTTCGGCCGCACGCTGCTGGCGATCCGCGACAACGAGGCGCGCGCCATGGCGGTGGGCTACAACGTGCGCCTCTTCAAGTTGTCGGCCTTCGCGATCTCGGGCGCCGTGACCGCGTTGGCGGGCGCCTTCCTGGCAATGATGACCGGCATCGCGCCGCTGTCCAGCATCGAATACCACAGTAGCGAGATGATCCTGGTCATGACGGTCATCGGCGGCACCGGCAACCTGTTCGCTTCCGTGCTGGGGGCGGCCTTCTACGTGCTGTTCGCGGACTGGCTTTCCACCTTGTGGCCGCGCTGGCTGATGCTGCTGGGCTTTCTGCTGATCGCGGTCAGCCTGTTCATGCAGAAGGGCTTGTGGGGGCTGGGAGAACGCATCTGGCTGGCGCTGCGGCGCAAGCCTGCCGGCGCCGAGCCGGCCGCCAAGGAGGGACGCGCATGAATCCGCAACATTCCGCGCCGCTGCTGCAGGCCAGGGGCATCGTCAAGCGCTTCGGCAAGTTCGTGGCCCTGCATGGGGTGGATCTGCAGGTGCAGCCGCGCACGGTGCATTCCGTCATCGGCCCGAACGGCGCCGGCAAGACCACGCTGTTCCATACGCTGACAGGCACCTTGCGCACCAGCGAGGGCAGCATCGTGTTCGACGGCCATGACGTGACGCAGGAAGCCGATTATCAACGGGTGCAGCGCGGCATCGCGCGCTCCTTCCAGGTCACCAGCCTGTTCGCCAACCTGTCGGTGCGGGAAAACCTGCGGCTGGCGGCTCAGGGCGCGCATCGCGCCGGCGCCTTCGACTGCTGGCATCCGCCCACGGGCCCGCGGGCGCAGCGTGAGGTTGTCGACGCGGCGCTGGAGCGCCTGGGCCTGTCGCGGCTGGCCCAGGTGGCGGCGGGCGCGCTGTCGCACGGCCAGCAGCGGCGGCTGGAAGTGGGCATGGCGCTGGCCGCCAGGCCGCGCGCGATCTTCCTGGACGAGCCCACCTCCGGCATGGGGGTGGACGACCTGGATGAGATGAAACGCCTGATCCGCAGCCTGCGCGACGATCACACGGTGGTGCTGATCGAGCACAACATGAACATCGTGATGGATATCTCCGACACGATCACGGTGATGCAGCAGGGCCGCGTGCTGGTCGAGGGCACGCCTGCCGCGATCCGCAGCGACGAGCGGGTGCGCGCCGCGTACCTGGGCAACATGATCACGGGAGGCCGGGCATGATGCTGCATGTCGACGCCGTACACAGCTTTTACGGCAAGAGCCATATCCTGCAAGGTGTGTCGCTCGAATTGCCGCAGGGCCAGGTGGTGACGCTGCTGGGGCGCAACGGCGCCGGCAAGTCGACCACGCTCAAGACCATCGCCGGCGTGATCGCGCCCAAGGGGGGCTCGGTGCGCTACGGCGGGCGCGACATCGCCGGGCTGCCGGCGCACAGGATCGCGTCCATGGGGGTCTGCCTGGTGCCCGAGCACCGCGGCATCTTCAAGCTGCTGACGGTCGAGGAAAATCTCAAGCTGGGCATGCGCCGCGATTCGCCCTGGCAGCTGGAAGACATCTACCGCATCTTTCCCCGCCTGAAGGAGCGCCGCAAGAACGGCGGCGGCCAGTTGTCCGGCGGCGAACAGCAGATGCTGGCCATCGGGCGCGCGCTGATGAACCATCCGCGCGTGCTGATGCTGGACGAGCCGGTCGAAGGCCTGGCGCCGGTGATCGTCGAGGAGATCGTGGCGCAGATCAAGTCCATCAAGCAGGCCGGCGTCACCATCCTGCTGGTGGAGCAGAACCTGGAAGTCTGCACCCAGCTGGCCGACCGCCATTTCATCATCGAGCAGGGATCCATCGTCTACGAAGGCAGCAACGCAGACTTCATGGCGGACGAAAACGTGAAGGACCGATACCTGGGCGTGGGCGTCTAGGGACCGCCCGCGCCGCGCAACCGAAGCAAGGGAAACACCATGGAAATGAACGCACTGGAGGCCGTCAGCGGCATCCGCATCGACGGCAGCCGCCTCTGGAATTCGCTGATGGAGCTGGCCCGCATCGGCGCCACCGACAAGGGCGGGGTGTGCCGGCTGGCGCTGAGCGAACTGGACCGGCAGGGCCGCGACCTGGTCTGCGCCTGGGCCCGGGAGCTGGGCTGCAGCGTGCGCGTGGACGCCATCGGCAACATCTTCATGCGCCGCCCCGGCCTGCGCGATGACTTGCCCGCCGTGATGACCGGCAGCCATATCGACACCCAGCCCACCGGCGGAAAATTCGACGGCAATTATGGGGTGCTTGCAGGCATCGAGGTCCTGCGCACGCTGCACGAGCGCGGCATCGCCACCGAAGCGCCGCTGGAAGTGGTGGTGTGGACCAATGAGGAAGGCTCGCGCTTCGTGCCCGTGATGATGGGTTCCGGCGTGTACGCCGGCGCGTTCACGCTGGAGCACGCGCTGGCCGCGCGCGACCGCGACGGCGTCAGCGTGGACGAAGCGCTGCGCGCCATCGGCTATGCCGGGCCGGAGCCGGCGCGGCCCGGCGATGTCAGCGCCTACTTCGAGGCGCACATCGAGCAGGGCCCCATCCTGGAAGACCGCGGCATCACCATCGGTTCGGTGCAGGGCGCCCTGGGGCAGCGCTGGTACGACGTCGCCATCACCGGCCAGGAGGCGCATGCCGGGCCCACGCCGATGGAACTGCGCCGCGACGCCTTGCTGACCGCGTCCAGGCTGGTGCTGGAGGTCAACCGGATTGCACTGGAGCATGCGCCGCATGGCCGCGGCACGGTGGGCTGCATCGACAGCTTCCCGAACTCGCGCAACGTGATCCCGGGCCGCGTGGCGCTTACCGTGGACCTGCGCGCCGCCGACGATGCCACGCTGGACAGCATGGCCGCGGCATTTGCGCGCGCCTGCGAGGAACTGGCCGAGCCGGGCCGCTTCCAGGTCGACAGCAAGGAGGTCGTGTACTTCCCGCCGCAGCCCTTCGAGCCCCGGCTGGTGCAGGCCATCCGCGACGGCGCGCGCACGCTGGGCCTGGATGCGCTGGACGTGATCAGCGGCGCGGGCCATGACGCCGTCTACATGGCGCGGGTGGCGCCCACCGCCATGATCTTCGTGCCGTGCAAGGACGGCATCAGCCACAACGAGATCGAGGACGCGCAGCCCGAGCATCTGGAGGCGGGCTGCAATGTGCTGCTGCATGCCATGTTGCGCTGTTGCGGGCATATCCAGTTTTCTGATGGGGGCGCGCAATGAAGGCGCTGATCGCGAGGCTGAATCACGAGACCAACACCTTCTCGCCGGTGCCGACGCCGCTATCCGCCTTCGGCAACGGCGGCCCCGCCTACGATGCGGCGGCCTATGAGGAGAACAAGGGCAAGCGCACCGCGATGTCGGCGTTCATCGACCTGGCCGAAGCGCGCGGCGCCGAGCTGGTCACGCCGGTGTCGGCCACCGCCTATCCCAGCGGCCGCGTCGACGGCCAAGCCTATGCCGAGCTATGCGACCGCATCGTGGCCGCCGCCCGGGGCTGCGACGTCATCCTGCTGGACCTGCATGGCGCCATGGCGGTGGAGACCACCGACGACGGCGAGGGCGACCTGCTCGAACGGCTGCGCGCCGCCGCGCCGGACGTGCCGGTAGCCGTGGCGCTGGACCTGCACGGCAACGTCACGCAGAAGATGATGGACAACGCCGACGTCATCGTCAGCTTCAAGACCTATCCCCACATCGACATGTACGAAACCGGCGAGCACGCCGGCAGGCTGCTGCTTGCGGGCATGGACGGCGGGTGCAAGCCGGTCATGGCATGGCGGCGTCTGCCGCTGGTGTCGCATTCCCTGCGCAGCAACACGGCCGAAGGCGCCATGCGCGCAGCCGTCGCAGCGGCGTGCCAGGCCGAGGCCGCGGGGACGCTGGGCGTATCGGTGCTGGCGGGCTTCGGTTTGGCCGACATCCCGCATCCCTGCGTCAGCGTGGTCGTGGTGGCCGACGGCGACCGCGCCGAGGCGGAGCGCGTGGCGGGCGAGATCGCCGCCCTGATCTGGGAACAGCGCGACGGCTTCTTCTACGACAGCGAGCCGCTGGCCGAGTCGCTGGCGCGCGCCAAGGTCCTGGCCGAAGGCGCAAGCAAGCCGGTGCTGCTGCTGGACCATGGCGACAACTGCATGAGCGGCGGTACCTGCGACACCCTGGACGTGCTGATGGCTGCGCTGGATGCCGGATTGGAAGGGATTCAGGCCGGGCTGTTTTGCGACCCCGAAGCCGTGGCCGAGCTGACCCGCGCCGGCGTCGGCGCCACCGTCGAGCTGCCGGTGGGCAACAAGCGCGCCATCGGCGAGATCGGCCGGGCGGCGCAGCCCGTCACGCTGCGCGGCACCGTGCGCGCGCTCAGCAATGGCGAGTACGTGATCACCGGTCCCACCTATACCGGGCAACTGGCCTGCATGGGCCGCAGCGCGGTGCTGGACATAGGCGCTGCGCAACTGGTGCTGACCGAACAGACCCACGAACCCTGGGATCTGGGCGTGTTCCAGAGCCTGGGACTGGATCCGTCCCGCGCCCGTTACGTGCTGGTGAAGTCGCGCATGTACTGCCGCCCGGTGTTCGTGCCGATCTCCCAGGCGCTGGTCGAATGCGACAGCCCTGGCGTGACCAGCTCAGACTGGTCGCTGTTCGAATTCCGCAGGCGCGCGCGGCCGCTGTATCCGCTGGAACCCATGGCGGCGGCGGACTACGATCCTCGCGCGGGCGGCCGATAAACCCGCCGGAAAGAGGAGGGCGCCGCACGCTGCAGCTGTGGCGCCCGGGCAACGGACACTCTCAAACAAAAAGTAACATAAATGAGAATGATTCCGTTTGTCGTAGAATGGGGCGCTCAGTAATTCCAGTCCCCTTTGGTGCAGCCGGCCCGGCAAGGCCCCGGCCTTCCGGCACATTCCAGACGCATCCGTAATTCTTAGTGCGCGCGTGACCCCATCGGGATTTTGATCTCTGCCTGCGAACTTCCCGACATGAAAATCCGAACTCTTGCCTGCATGGCCGCCGCGCTGCCGTGCTATCTCCCCGTTGTCCAAGCCCAATCCGCGTCCGATCAGGCCGGCTCCGTCGTTTCCATGGACGCCATCAAGGTCGAGGCCAGCGCCGATGCCTCGGCCGGCGGCCTGGCCGAGCCCTTCGCCGGCGGACAGGTTGCGCGCGGCGGCCGCATCGGCCTGTTCGGCACCCAAGACATCATGGACACGCCGTTCAGCATCACCAGCTATACCAATGAACTGATCCAGGACCGTCAGGCCCGCAGCGTGGGCGACGTGCTGCAGAACGACCCGGGCGTGCGCGTGGCGCGCGGTTTCGGCAACTTCCAGGAGTCGTACTTCATCCGCGGCTTCATCCTGGGTTCGGACGACGTGGCCTATAACGGCCTCTACAGCCTGCTGCCGCGCCAGTACATCGCCACCGAACTGTTCGAGCGCGTGGAAGTCCTGCGTGGAGCCTCCACCTTCCTGACGGGCGCGGCTCCCGGCGGCGGCGGCATCGGCGGGGTGATCAACCTGGTACCCAAGCGCGCGCCGAACGAACCGTTGACCCGCGTCACCACCGGAGTGTCCAGCGGCGGGCAGTTCCAGTTGTCCACCGACATCGCCCGGCGCTTTGGCCCTGGCGATAGCACCGGCATCCGCTTGAACGCCGCGCAGCGCAGCGGCGACACCGGCATCGACGATGAACATTCGCGCACCAGCCTGGTATCGCTGGGCCTGGATTGGCGTTCGGCCGATACGCGCTTGTCTGCCGACATCGGCTGGCAGGAGAACAAGCTCAAGCGCGCGCGGCCCAACGTGACGCTGGGCGCCGGCGTCACCAAGGTGCCGGACGCGCCCGACGCCAGCTCCAACTATGCGCAGCCCTGGTCGTACTCGAACGAGCGCGATGTTTTCGGTACCGTGCGCGGCGAACATGATTTCAGCGACAAGCTGACCGCCTATGCGGCCTTTGGCATGCGCCGCAGCGACGAAGCAAATTCGCTGGGCAACGTCACGCTGACCAACGGCAGCACGGGCGCGGGCACCTTCTACCGCTTTGACAATACCCGCGAAGACAGCGTGAACACGGGCGAACTGGGCCTGCGCGGCAAACTGCGCACGGGGCCGGTGGGCCACGAGTTCGTCGTGTCGGCATCCTTCTTCGACCTGAAGAAGAAAAATGCCTATGTGATGGACTGGCAGAACACGTATCCCACCAACATCTACAACCCGATTTCGTATGACAAGCCGCCATTCAGCGCCACCGCGCTGCGCGGCAATGACCTGGACGATCCGGCGCTGCAAGGCCGCACCCGCCTGAGCAGCTACGCCATCGGCGACACGTTGTCGTTCCTGGACGACAAGGTGCTGCTCACGGCCGGCATCCGCCATCAGCGGCTGTCGCAACGCGACTACGCGTACAACACCGGCAAGGAAAACGGCGCGTACGACGCCAGCCACAATTCGCCCGCCGCGGGGCTGGTCGTCAAGGTCGCGCCCAGCGTTTCGCTGTACGCGAACTACATCGAGGCGCTGGTCGCGGGGCCGACCGCTCCGGCCAATGCCGGCGGCAAGCCGGTGCCCAACGCCGGCCAGAGCCTGCCGCCGTTTGTCTCCAAGCAGAAGGAAATCGGCGCGAAGTACGAGGGAGATGGCATGGGGGCAGGATTGGCCTTGTTCTCCACCGACAAGCCGCGCGCCATGTATAACGCCAGCAACGAGCTGACGACCTCGGGCAAGGACCGCCACCAGGGCGTCGAACTCACGATGTACGGCGAACCCATCAAGAGCGTGCGCCTCTTGGGCGGCCTGACCTGGCTGGATGCCACGCAGCGCTCCACCGGCAACCCGTCCATCGACGGCAACCGCGTGATCGGCGTGCCGCGCTTCCAGGCCAACATGGGCGTGGAATGGGACATTCCCGGCGTGCCGGGCCTGGCGGTGGACGGCCGCGTGGTCTATACCGGCGCGTCCTACGCGGACGACGCCAACACGCTCAAGGTGCCGGGCTGGACCCGCTTCGATGCGGGCCTGCGCTACATGATGGACGTGGACGGCCACGTCGTGACGCTGCGCGCCCGCGTGGACAACATCGCCAACCGCAACTACTGGTCGTCGGTGGGCGGATATCCCGGCAACGGCTATCTGGTGCTGGGCGGACCGCGTACCTTCTCGCTCAGCGCGAGCATGGACTTCTGAGTTCAGGCGGCGGCGTTCACCAGAACCAGCCGCCGCGCGTGAGATCGCTCTCGCAGCTCTTGTACTGCGCGGCGAACTTCTGGGCCCGCGCCTGCACCTTCTGCGATACGGTCTTGAGCCAGGCCTTGCGGTCATAGCTGCGGTTGCGGTAGCCGGTCCAGCCCTCGTGGTAGTTCAGGTACTGGCCGTAGGCGTCGGACTTGGACACGCCGTTGATGCGCTGGGTCTTGTTCATGTACCAGCCCATGAAATCCAGCGCGTCGGCGAAGTCGTCGCGGCTGGAACCCCAGCCTCCCGCATCTTTCTTGTAATCGTCCCAGGTCTCGTCCTTGACCTGGGCGTAGCCGTAGGCGGAACTGACGCGGCCCCAGGGGATGAAGCCCAGGAAGTAGTAGCGCGGCGGCACCGCGTCATGCTTGAAGGACGATTCCTGGTACATCATGGCCATGGGCACCGGCACGGGCGCACCCCATTTCTTCTGCACCTTCAAGGCGGCATCGTGCCAGTCCGGCTTTTCGCGAAAGATGGCGCAGATGTTCTCGGGATTCGAGGGCGGCGCGGTGGCGCAGCCGGCGAGCGCCAGCAATAGCAGCGGCGGCAGCAAAAGCCGGGTCATTGGCGGTCTTCCTCCGGAGATCGGGGCAGGGGTGGGGGGCGGATGTCACAAGTTACCGCGATTGTATGAAAACGTATCGCAGAAAAAGTTCCGTCCCTGAAATTTTCAGACCTGTGCCGCATGCGCCAGGCAAAGAAAAACGGCCCCGGATTGCTCCGGGGCCGTCTTGCAGGCGATGCAGCCAGGCTGCTGTGCCCGATGCTTAGACTTCGATGACGTCAGCCACGTCCTTGTAGTCCGCGATCTTGTCGAAGTTCAGGTACTGGTAGATCTGGTCGCCGCTCTTGTTGATGACGCCCATGTCGGCCATGTACTCGTCCTTGGTCGGGATGCGGCCCAGCTTCGAGCAGATGGCGGCCAGTTCGGCCGAACCCAGGTACACGTTGGTGTTCTTGCCCAGGCGGTTGGGGAAGTTGCGGGTGCTGGTCGACATGACGGTCGCGCCTTCGCGCACCTGCGCCTGGTTGCCCATGCACAGCGAGCAGCCCGGCATTTCCGTACGGGCGCCGGCGGTGCCGAACACGCCGTAGTGGCCTTCCTCGGTCAGCTGGGTGGCGTCCATCTTGGTCGGGGGAGCGACCCACAGCTTGACCGGGATGTCGCGCTTGCCTTCCAGCAGCTTGGAGGCTGCGCGGAAGTGGCCGATGTTGGTCATGCAGCTGCCGATGAACACTTCGTCGATCTTGGCGCCGGCGACTTCCGACAGCGTCTTCACGTCGTCGGGGTCGTTCGGGCAGGCCACGATGGGTTCGTGCACGTCGGCCAGGTCGATCTCGATCACGGCGGCGTATTCGGCGTCGGCGTCCGGCTCCAGCAGCTTGGGGTCGGCCAGCCAGGCTTCCATGGCCTTGATGCGGCGGCCCAGCGTGCGCTCGTCTTCGTAGCCGTTGGCGATCATCCACTTCAGCATCACGATGTTGCTGTTGATGTACTCGATGATCGGTTCCTTGTTCAGGCGCACCGAGCAGCCGGCGGCCGAACGTTCGGCGGAAGCGTCCGACAGTTCAAAGGCTTGTTCGACCTTCAGGTCGGGCAGGCCTTCGATTTCCAGGATGCGGCCGGAGAAGATGTTCTTCTTGCCTTGCTTGGCCACCGTCAGCAGGCCTTGCTTGATGGCGTACAGCGGGATCGCGTTGACCAGGTCGCGCAGGGTCACGCCGGGTTGCAGCTTGCCCTTGAAGCGGACCAGCACCGATTCCGGCATGTCCAGCGGCATCACGCCGGTGGCGGCGGCAAAGGCGACCAGGCCCGAGCCGGCCGGGAACGAGATGCCGATGGGGAAGCGGGTGTGCGAGTCGCCGCCGGTGCCGACGGTGTCGGGCAGCAGCATGCGGTTCAGCCAGGAGTGGATCACGCCGTCGCCCGGACGCAGCGACACGCCGCCGCGGGTGCTGATGAATTCAGGCAGCGTGTGGTGCGTCTTGACGTCCACGGGCTTCGGGTAGGCGGCGGTGTGGCAGAACGACTGCATCACCAGGTCGGCCGAGAAGCCCAGGCAGGCCAGGTCCTTCAGCTCGTCGCGGGTCATGGGGCCGGTGGTGTCCTGGCTGCCGACCGAGGTCATCTTCGGTTCGCAGTAGGTGCCCGGGCGGATGCCCTTGCCTTCGGCCAGGCCGCAGGCGCGGCCGACCATCTTCTGGGCCAGCGTGTAACCCTTGCCGGTGTCGGCCGGGTCCTTGGGCAGGCGGAACAGCGTCGAGGCCGGCAGGCCCAGCGCTTCGCGCGCCTTGGCGGTCAGGCCGCGGCCGATGATCAGCGGAATGCGGCCGCCGGCGCGCACTTCGTCGAACAGCACGTCGGACTTCACTTCGAATTCGGCGATGACTTCGCCGTTCTTCAATGCCTTGCCTTCATAGGGGCGCAGTTCGACCACATCGCCCATTTCCATCTTGGAAACGTCGAGTTCGATCGGCAGGGCGCCGGCGTCTTCCATGGTGTTGTAGAAGATCGGGGCGATCTTGTTGCCCAGGCACACGCCGCCGAAACGCTTGTTCGGCACGAAGGGGATGTCTTCGCCGGTGAACCACAGCACCGAGTTGGTGGCCGACTTGCGCGACGAACCCGTGCCGACCACGTCGCCGACGTAGGCGACCAGGTGGCCCTTTTCCTTCAGGGATTCGATGAACTTGACCGGGCCGCGCTTGCCGTCTTCTTCCGGTTCGAACGCGGCGCCGTCGCGCTTGTTCTTCAGCATCGCCAGGGCGTGCATCGGGATGTCGGGGCGGGTGGTGGCGTCGGGAGCCGGCGACAGGTCGTCGGTGTTGGTTTCGCCGGGCACCTTGAAGACGGTGATGGTCAGGCTTTGCGGCAGTTCCGGACGGCTGGTGAACCATTCGGCGTCGGCCCAGCTCTGCATCACGGACTTGGCGTTGGCGTTGCCCTTGTCCGCCTTTTCCTTCACGTCGTGGAAGGCGTCGAACATCAGCAGGGTCTTCTTCAGCGCATCGGCGGCGATGGTGCCGATTTCAGCGTCGTCCAGCAGGTCGACCAGCGGGCCAATGTTGTAGCCGCCCAGCATCGTGCCGAGCAGTTCAGTCGCCTTGGCGCGGCTGATCAGCGCACAAGCTTCCTTGCCCAGGGCCACGGCGGCCAGGTACGAAGCCTTGACCTTGGCGGCGTCGTCCACGCCGGCCGGCACGCGGTGGGTCAGCAGGTCGACCAGGTTCTGCTCTTCGCCAGCGGGCGGGTTCTTGAGCAGTTCGATCAGTTCAGCGGTTTGTTTGGCCGTAAGGGGCAGCGGGGGGATCCCCAGAGCCGCGCGTTCGGCAACGTGTTGGCGGTAATTATCCAGCATGTGAGGCCTGCTCAAAGTCGGGTTGGAAGAAGGGTTGTTCGCCGAATTGTAGAGGGAACAGGGGGACGCAAGCAAATGTCTTATATCTTATATAAGACTTGGGTCCATAGCTGTTGCTTAAGGGCGACGGGCCGGTGCGCCCGGGGCGGCGCCGGGAAGGCCGGCGGGCGGCGCCGGCCGGGAGCGTTCCGTCAGAGCGGCCTAGCGCGGCCCGGCGTCGTACACCACGCCCACCCGCGCGAAATTGCCGCCGTACTGCTTGACGTCGACCTGGAACGGCGCGCTTTCCTCCGGCTTGAGCCTGGGCAGCCGCAATTCCTGGAAAACCGCGCCGGTCAGCTTGTCCTGGGCGTCGTACAGGCTGATCCAGACCTTGACGTTCTCGACCTCGGCCTGGCTGTCGTTGCGCACGCGGCCGTGCACGGTCACGTACTTGTAGCGGAAGCGGTAGCTGAAGTTCAGGGTGCCGGTGCCGACCTGGGCCTCGGTGTTCTCGACCGTGATCGCCAGCTTGGGGCGGGGGCCGGGCAGCGCGGCGCGCTTGGCGGGCAGCCAGTCGGTCTTGACCTCGGTGTAGCGGTCGACGCGGCCGGTCAGTGCCACCGGCACGCGTTCGCCGGGGTACAGGCGCGCCGGCAGGCTCCAGGCCTGGCGCAGGTCCAGCCGGTTGGAACCATCGAACACCGCGATGTTGGCCTTGGGCGACAGGGCGACGAACTGGTCGCTGGTGTTGACCAGTTCGGCATACAGGACCGGACGCTCGATCTCGTCGAGCAGGCGGCGCGGCGCGGACAGCTTGAGCGCGCTGGCGTCGAACAGGGCGAAGTCCGGATCCAGCAGCTCCTCGGTGGTCAGGCGCACGTGTTCGATGATTCGAGCGTCGGCCGGGCTGACGCGCACGATGCGGCTGGGGAGCGCTTCCTCCTTGGACGCGCCTGGCGAGGTGGCGTGGCTTTCGCTTTGCACCATGTAATCGTAGGAGGCGACCCGGCCCTCGGCCAGCATCTCGCAGCGCACGTCGAAGGAGGTCAGCGCGTTTGGTGCCAGCGGGCTGGCGGCGCCGTAGCCATTGCCGGTGCCGATCAGCTTGCCATCCTCGCCGTACAGCATCACCGTGATCTGGCTGCTGTTGGCGGCGGTGGCGCCGTTGTTCTTCAAGAGACCGACCAGGCGATATGTGCCGTCGTTGCGCACCAGCTGTATCTTGCTGGCGGCCACGTCGTTGTTCTTGTCCCGCGCCAGCGTCGGCTGCGAGACCTGCAGCGTATAGCGGCTATAGGCCTGGCTGGGGGTGGAGATGATGACGGGCGTGTACTCGCCCGGCTGCAGCGAACGCGCCGGCGCCGAGCCGGAGTTCGACGGCAGCGACAGGTCGCCCTGGAAGAATGAGGCCGTGACGCGCGGCACGTCGATCTTCTTGCCGGTCTCGTTGCGCATGATCATGACCAGCTGCGTGCGGTCGCGGACCCGGATCTCCTGCACGTCCGTCAGCTTGACCAGCGACGCGTCGATGGGAGGCGGCGCCGGCGGCTGCCGCGTGATGGTCGGCTTGGAACCGAGCATGGAGGCAACCAGCGGGACCACGAACACGGCGGCGACGGCGACCGCGATCGCCGCGATGGCGCGCGGACCGAGCTGCGGCTTGGGAGCCGGCTGCTGCATCCCGCGCAGGATCTTCTCCAGCCGCTGGGCGACGTTGTCTTCGACCAGCGTGACCGCATGGCAATGGCTGCAGCGGTATTCGTTGGTGTCCAGCTTGGTGAATTGGGCGCTGCCGCAGGTCGAGCAGGTCAGCGTCACCGTGTTGATCGTGGTCTGTTTGGGCGTCATTCTCGCAGCCGTGCGCGCCGTATCCAGACGGCGCGGCGGACGGCGCGGCGGGAGCAAGGCGCAAGGGATTTACAGGGCGGCAAGGATAGCGGCAGGGCGCGCCAGTCATGGTGCACGAGCGCATCCAGTTGTGACAAAGTGTGTGGCCGAGCGTCCCGGTGCTATGATCGCCGGCGGAAAAAACCGATCCGAAACCCCTAACGCTGTTCCCCGTCGATCCGCTCCCGCGCCGCGCAACGCGCCGCCCCGGGCAGAGCCGAGGCAGGTCAGGCTCTCCCATTAGCATGAGCATTTCCCAATATTTGCTGTTTCTCGCCTGCGTGGCGCTCGCCACCTATGCGCAGACCATGACGGGCTTCGCCTTCGGGCTGGTGCTGTTGGGCCTGTCGGGCGTGTTCCAGCTGGCTTCCGTATCCGAAGTGGCCAACGTGGTCAGCGTGCTGTCGCTGGTGAACGCGGCCGTGACGCTGGCGCGCGCCAAGCCGCAGGTGAACTGGTCGCTGATGCGGCCCGCGATGGCCAGCAGCCTGGTCGGCGTGGGGGCGGGGGTGGCCGCGCTGGCCTGGATCAGCGGCTCCATGGGCGTGCTGCTGCAATTGCTGTTGGGCTGCACCATCCTGGGCTGCGCGGTGCTGCTGATCGCCCGCGCGCAGCCGCTGTCGCATGTGTCCTCGCGCGGTTCGTTCGTGTTCTTCGGCGCGATTTCGGGCGTGCTCGGCGGACTGTTTTCCAGCGCGGGGCCGCCCATGGTCTATCACCTGTACCGCCAGCCCCTGCCGCTGGCCGCCATCCGCAACAGCCTGCTGATTCTGTTTTCGCTCAATGCGATCGTGCGCCTGGCGCTCGTGACCGGGCAGGGGGCCTTCATGGCCTCGTCGTTCTGGTTGAGCCTGCTGGCCTTGCCGATTGTGATCGGCGTCACCTGGGTGGCGCGCCGTTACAGCACGGCCGGCTCGATGAAGACCGTCAAGCGCATGGTGTTCGTGCTGTTGCTGGCGGCCGGCATGGGCTTGATCGTGCCGGCCTTCAAGGCGCTCGCGGCGGGCTAGCCGCGAGTCCGTCGCTTGGACCGCGCGGCGTCAGCCGCGTTCGCCGGTGATGTAGCGTTCGAGCTCGTGGATGATGAACTTCTGTTCGCTCATCACGTCCTTGACCAGGTCGCCGATGGAAAGCAGGCCGACCAGCTTGCCGTCCTCGATGACAGGCAGATGACGGAAGTGGCGCTCCGTCATCATTGCCATGCAGTGTTCGCGCGTGTCCGCGCGGCTGACGTAATAGACGGAATCGGTCATGATGTCGCGCACTTTCGTGGTGCGCGAGGAGCGGTCCTGCAGCACGATCTTGCGGGCGTAGTCGCGCTCGGTCAGCATGCCCAGCACCGCGTCGCCCTGGACCACCACCACGGCGCCGATGCTGCGTTCCGCCATGATTTTGACGGCTTCGAAAACCGACGCGTCTGGTGAAACCGTCACGACGGAATGATTGGCTTTTTCCCTGAGTATCTCAGCAACTGTCTTCACGATGCGCTCCCGGATCGCTGGTGAGGATAAAACCCATGCTCCATCCTAAGCCTGGCGGCCGTGTTGCCGCAAGCGGCGCGCTTATTTCGCATTCTTGTCCCGGAACGCCTGGCTGGCCATTTCGCGCAGGTTGCGCGTGGCGCTGCGTTCGGTCGCGGGGTTCCATGCCATCGAAATGCCGATCGTTGCATCCGCGGGAAAATCGGCCAGCGTCTTGTAGACGACGTTGGTGCCGGGCAGGCGCCGCCCGCCCGCGGGCACCAGGGCCACGCCCAGGCCGCTTTCCACCAGGCTGAGCAGCGTCTGTACCTGCACCGCTTCCTGCGTGATGCGGGGTGTGAAGCCGCGCAGCTGGCAGGCGTTGATGGCGGCCATGCGCAGGCCGGCAGCCTCGGTGGCGGTGTACATGATGAAGGCTTCGTCGGCCAGGTCCGCCAGGCGGATGCGGCCGCGCCGCGCCAGCGGATGCGTCTTGGGCACGGCCAGCGCGAAGTTCTCGGTCGTCAGCGGCGCGAGCCGCACGTTCGATCCCATCGCCACCGGCACGCGCACGATGCCGATCTCCAGCGTGTCTTCTTCGAGTTCCTGCATGATGCGTATGGAAGTGGCTTCGCGCAGCACCACGGTGACGCCGGGATAGCGTTGCCGGTACTGCGGCAGAATGCGCGGCAGCACGCCGTGCGTGGCCGACCCCACGAAACCGATGCGCACGGTGCCGCCTTCGCCCGCGGCGCCGGCGCGCGCCGCCTGCCGGAACTGCTCGGCGTGGAACAGGGCGCGGCGCGCCTCGTCCAGCGCGGCCAGGCCCGCCTCGGTGAGTTTCACGCCCTGGCGGCCGCGCAGGAACAGCGGCACGCCCACCATCTCTTCGAGCTTGCGTATCGAGACGGACAGGGGCGGCTGCGACATGTGCAGTTTTTCGGCCGCGCGGTGGAAATTCAGCGTTTCGGCCAGGACCAGGAACTGCTGCAGATGACGGAAATCCATGGGGGCGCTCCGGATGGCGTTGGGCATGGATGATATGAAGTTCGTATCAATGGGGGTATTGGTGCTATCCCTTCGGTATCGGGCGTTCAGGCCGCGCATGCCCCGGGCACAAGACGGCGGCGGTATGATGGAACGCATTACAAGGAGGAAACACCATGAATGAAGTCATCGTCGCTTCCGCAGTCCGTACCGCCATCGGCGATTTCGGGGGCGCGCTGAAAGACGTGCCGCCCTGCGACCTGGGCGCCACCGTCATCAAGGCCGCGCTGGAACGCGCCGCCGTCAAGGGCGACGAGGTCGGCCACGTCGCCGTGGGCCACGTTATCAACACCGAGCCGCGCGACATGTACCTGTCGCGCGTGGCGGCCATGAACGCCGGCATCGCCAAGGAAACCCCCGCTTTCAACGTCAACCGCCTTTGCGGTTCGGGCCTGCAGGCCATCGTGTCCGCCGCGCAGACCATCATGCTGGGTGACGCCGAAATCGCCATCGGCGCAGGCGCTGAAAGCATGAGCCGCGCACCCTACATCGCGCCGGCGCAGCGCTGGGGCGCGCGCATGGGCGACAGCGTCATGCTGGACATGATGACCGGCGCGCTGTCGGATCCGTTCGGCCGCATGCACATGGGCGTCACCGCCGAGAACGTGGCGGCCAAGTTCGGCATCAGCCGCCAGGACCAGGACGCCGTGGCGGCGGAATCGCATCGCCGCGCCGCGGCCGCCATCGACGCGGGCTACTTCCGCGACCAGATCGTGCCGGTGGTGATGAAGTCGCGCAAGGGCGAAGTGGTGTTCGACACTGACGAACACGTGCGCCGCGACGTTACGGCAGAAAACCTCGCGGGCTTGAAGCCGGTGTTCCAGAAGGAAAACGGCACGGTCACGGCGGGCAACGCCTCGGGCCTGAACGACGGCGCGGGCGCCGTGGTGCTGATGAACGCCTCGGTCGCGGCCAAGCGCGGCGTCAAGCCGCTGGCGCGCCTGGTGGCCTACGCCCACGCGGGCGTGGACCCCAACATCATGGGCATCGGTCCGGTGCCGGCCACGCAGGCCGCGCTCAAGCGCGCCGGCCTGACGGTGGACCAGCTGGACGTGATCGAAGCCAACGAAGCGTTCGCGGCGCAAGCCTGCGCCGTGTCGCGCGAGCTGAAGCTGGATCCGGCCAAGGTGAACCCCAACGGCAGCGGCATCGGCCTGGGCCACCCCATCGGCGCCACCGGCGCGATCATCACCGTCAAGGCGCTGCACGAACTGCAGCGCGTGGGCGGGCGCTATGCGCTGGTCACCATGTGCATCGGCGGCGGCCAGGGCATTGCCGCCATCTTCGAACGGATCTGAAGCGGCAGGGGGCGCCTTGGGGCGCCCAGTCGCTAGTCAGCCCCCTCGCTGCGCGAGGGGGCTTTATTTTTCCAGGTAATCCTGGGCCCACGCCTGGCACTCGGCGCGCAGCAGCGCGCCCATCTGCGCCCGCCGCGGCGCGTCCAGCCGGCTGCTGATCGCGCCGAAGCTGAATGCCACCCAGGTCAGTTCCGACACCCGGAATGCCACGCCCACGCCCGACACGCCGGGCGTGATGGTGTCCACGATTTCCGAATAGCCCGCTGCGCGCGCCTGCCTGACCGATTTCATCAAGCCGGCGCTGGATGCGCCGATCTGCGCGTAGGCGGCGGAGTGCCGCGCGTACAGCGCGGCGATTTCCTCGTCGGACAGGGCGGCCATCAGCGCCAGGCCGCCCGCGCCCACGCCCAAAAGACGCCGCTCCCCCTGGTCGATGGTGAATACCTTGACGGGGAATGAGCCAGCCTCGCGCAGCAGGCACAGGGCGTAGTCGCCCTGGCGTATCACCAGGAACACCGTGTCGCCCGACAGGCGCGCGAGCTTTTGCGCGAACGGACGCAACGCGTCCAGGAGCGGCGTGCGCCGCAGCGCCGCGAATCCCAATTGCATGGAATCCACGCCCAGGCGGTAGCGCCGGGTCTTGGCGTCGCGCTCGGCGAATTGTTCTTCCAGCAGGCAGCTGAGCAGGCGGTGCGCGGTGGAGCGTTCCAGCCCGGCCTCGGCCATGACGCCCTGCAGGTCTATGCCGTCTTCCTGGTGCTGCGCCAGTACGCGCAGCAGGCCCAGGGCGCGCCGCATGCTCTGGGTACCGCCTGTAGAACCGCTGTTGTTCATAATATGGGAAATAGTGATCGAATATTTTGTATTTTAGGATTCAAGGTGCGTTAATTCAATCCAGTCGACCGCGCCGCCTCTCAAGGCGCGGCAGAACAAGGATGAGGAGACCATGGAATACGCCACCCTGGCCGTCGAGCGGCACGACTCGGTATGCCGCATCAGCCTGGCGCGCGAATCCGCGCGCAATGCCCAAAGCCAGCAAATGCTGGACGAGCTGGATGACGCGTTGACGCGCGCCGAACAGGACGACTCGGTGCGGGTCGTGGTGCTGGCCGGCCGCGGCGCGCACTTTTCCGCGGGCCATGACCTGAAGGAAGCCCAGGCCAAGCGCGCCGATTTCACGGTGGAGGAGCGCTGGGATTACGAGTCGCGCCGCTACTACGGCTATTGCATGCGCATCTGGGACTTTCCCAAGCCGACGGTGGCGCAAGTGCAGGGCGCCTGCGTGGCGGGTGGTTTCATGATTGCGAACATGTGCGATCTGGTGGTGTGTTCCGACACGGCGTACTTTTCCGATCCCGTCGGTCACACGTTGGCGGCCGCCGCCACCGAGGTCTTGATCCATCCCTGGGTCATGGGGCTGCGCAAGGCGAAGGAAATGCTCTACACCGGCGAAAAGGTGGATGCGCAGGAAGCGCTGCGCATCGGCATGGTGAACCGCGTGGTGCCCGAGTCCGAGCTGGACGCCGCGACCCTGGCGCTGGCGCAGCGCATCGCCCAGGCGCCGCCTTTCGGCCTGCGTCTTATCAAGCGCTCGTTGAACCGTACCGCGGACGCGCAGGGTTTCCGCACCGCCCTGTCGGCGCATTTCGATACGCACCAGCTGTCGCACATGAGCGAAGAGTTCCAGGCCGTGCGCGACCGCGGCTTGGCCCAGGCCATCCAGCGCAACAAGAAGGGTGAAGCCGCATGACCCTCTCTCTGGACCCTTTGCTCAACCCGCGCTCCATCGCGATGATCGGCGCCAGCGCCGACGCCGGACGCATCGGCGGCATGCCGCTGGACCTGCTGACGCGCTTCGGCTACGCGGGCGGCATCTATCCCGTGAATCCCAAGTACCAGGAAGTGTTCGGCCGCCGCTGCTGGCCCGACATCGAGTCCCTGCCCGAGCCCGTGGACCTCGCGGTGCTGGCCATCGCGGCGGCGGACGTCACGCCCATGCTGCGCCGTTGCCACGCAAAGGGCGTGCGCGCCGCCATCGTCTACGCGGCGGGATTTGCCGAAGCGGGCGGCGAGGGCGCGCGCCTGCAGGACGAGCTGGAGGCATTCGTGGCGGAAAGCGGCATGGCCGTGGCCGGTCCGAATTGCATGGGCTTCGCCAATCTGAACACGCAGGCCTACACGGCGTTCGCCTCGGTCTTCAAGACCGCGCCGGCGCAGACGGGGCCGGGCAAGGTCAGCCTGCTGACGCAGAGCGGCAACGTGTGCGCGGCGGTGTACGCGATCGCGCGCCGGCTGGACCTGCCGTTCTCGCATTTCATCAATACCGGCAACGAAGCCTGCCTGGATTTCTCGCAGTACCTGGAATACCTGGCGGCGGATCCGCAGACGGAAATCGTGCTGGGCTATATCGAGCAGCTGCGCGACGGCGACCGCTTCAAGCGCGCCTGCCGCGAGCTGGAGCGCCAGGGCAAGCTGCTGATTGCGCTGAAGGCCGGCACCACGGACAAGGGCGCGCAGGCGGTGCAGTCGCATACCTCGGCGCTGGCCGGGGACCGGCGCGTGTACGGGGCGGCCTTCCGCCAATTGAATGTGATCGAGGCCACCGATTTCGCGCAGATGGCGCATCTGGCCAGCCTGGCCACGCTGCGCCACCGCATGGCGGGCAAGCGCGTCGCGGTGCTGACCATGTCGGGCGCGCTGGGTGCGATCCTGGCGGACAAGTTCATCGGCGCGGGGCTGGACCTGCCCGATCTGCCGCCGGAACTGCAGGCGGTGCTGCGCGGCGGGATTCCCGACTACGGCATGGTCGGCAATCCGGTGGACGTGACCGGCAACGTGGTCAACGATCCCGCGTTCGTGCACACCGTGCTGGAAGCGCTGGCCACCACCGATGCGATCGACGCCGTCGTCGTCTATGCGCCCGGCTACATGCTGGACCGCATGGCCGACGCGCTGACGGACGTGTCGCGCCGGCACCAGCGCCTGTTCGTCGCCATCGACACCGGCCTGGCCCAGAGCCGCGCAGCCTTGCGCGATGCCGAGGTGGCCGTGTTCGAGGACTTGGGTCTCGCGGTCGCGGCCCTGGCGCCTTACCTGCTGTGGTGCGAGGCGCGCGGCGTCAAGCGCATCGCGGCGGCGCCGCAACTGGACGCGCCAGCGGTGCCGGCCTTGCCCTGCAATGAAGCGGATGCGCGCGGATACGTGGCTGCTTTCGGACTGCCGCAAGCGCGGGTCAACGTGGCCGCGAACGCGGATGACGCCGTGGCGCAGGCGCGGGCGGCCGGATATCCGGTGGCCTTGAAGGTACTGAGCGCCGACATCGCGCACAAGACCGAGGCGGGAGGCGTGGCGCTGAACCTGTCCGACGCCGACGCGGTGCGCCGCGCGTACGGCGAGGTGACGCGGGCGGCGGCCGCGGCGCAGCCGGGCGCGCGCATCGACGGCGTGATGGTGCAGAAGATGGAACGCGGCGTGGCCGAGATCATCGTCGGCGCCACGCGCGATCCTGTCTTCGGCCCGGTGCTGACCGTGGGGCTGGGCGGCGTGCTGACCGAGCTGTACCAGGACACCAGCCACCGCCTGTTGCCGGTGGACGAGGATATTGCGCTGCAAATGCTGCGGGAACTCAAGGCCTACGCGTTGCTGGACGGTTATCGCGGCAAGCCCCGGGCCGACGTGGCGGCCGCGTGCCACAGCATCGTGGCCGTGGGCAATGCCTTGCTTGCCGCGCCCGCGCATGTGGCGGAAATCGAAGTCAATCCATTGCTGATCAGAGAGGCGGGACAGGGCGTTGCAGTACTGGACGCGCTGATCCTGCCCGCAACCCGTAGCGCCTAGCGCGCAATCCATCCCAGGAGGAGACAAGCATGATGAAGAAAATATTGGCCGGCGTCGCGCTGGCTTGCATCGGCGTCACGGGTCCGGCCATGGCCCAGGACAGCTATCCCAACCGCCCGATACGCATCGTGGTGCCGTTCTCGCCCGGCGGCGCGACCGACATCATGAGCCGCCTGCTGGCGGAAAAGCTCAGCGGCAAGCTGGGCCAGCCGGTAATCGTGGAAAACAAGCCGGGCGGCGGCACCATGATCGCGTCCGACTACGTCTCGCGCGCCGAGCCCGACGGCTATACCTTGCTGATGGCGGCGTCGTCGCTGGGCATCGCGCCCAGCATCTACGCCAAGGTGAACTACGACCCGATCAAGGACTTCGCGCCCATCAGCCAGGTGGCCTCGGTGGTGCACGTGCTGGAAGTCCATCCCTCGGTGCCGGCCAAGAACGTGGGCGAGCTGATCGCCTACCTGAAGGCGAATCCGGGCAAGGTCAGCTACGGCTCGGTCGGAACGGGCAGTTCGACCCACCTGGAGGCCGAACTCTTCAACAGCATGGCGGGCGTGCAGATGACGCATATCCCGTACAAGGGCAGCGCGCCGGCGCTCAACGATCTGGTGGCGGGCCGCCTGCAGGTCATGTTCGACGCCTGGGCCTCGTCCGGGCCCTTTGTGAAGGACGGCAAGCTGCGCGTGCTGGCCGTGACCACCGCCCAGCCCTCGGCCTCGGTGCCGGACCTGCCGACCGTCGCGGCTTCGGGCCTGCCGGGCTATTCGGCCATGCCCTGGCTGGGCCTGGTGGCGCCGGCGCGCACGCCGCAGCCGGTGGTGGACAAGATCTACAGCAACCTGGCGCAGATCCTGCAACAGCCCGACGTCAAGGCGCAGTTCACGGGCCTGGGGCTGGACATCATCGGCAGCGACCCCAAGACCTTCGCCGCTTTCATCCGCCAGGACGTGACCACCTGGGCCAAGGTCGCGCGCGATTCGAACATCCGCCTGGAGTAATGGCATGACGCAGTTGGAAAGCGCCGCGCGGGAAGACGAGGCGTTCCGCCTGGACCTGCGCGGCTGGCTGGCAGTGGCCTACGCCGGTTTCGTCAAGGACTGGCCGGGCGGGGCCGAGCCGCGCAGCCTCGATTTCCGGCGGGCATGGGAAGACACCCTGTGCGCCAACGGCTGGTCCGGTTTGGGCTGGCCCAAGGAGCACGGGGGGCGCGCCCTGCCGCTGTCGCGGCAGGCGGTGTTCCACGAAGAGCACGCGCGCTGCGGCGCGCCGCTGGGCGTGAACCTGATCGGGCACGGCATCCTGGCGCCGACCCTGCTGCATTTCGGCACCGAGGCGCAGAAGCGCCGCTTTCTGCCCGGCATCCTGTCGAACCGCGAGGTCTGGTGCCAGGGTTATTCGGAACCGGGCGCAGGTTCCGACCTGGCGGCGGTGCGCACGCGGGCGGAGGCTGCGCCGGGCGGCTATCGCTTGAACGGCCACAAGATCTGGACCTCGTTCGCCGACCGTGCGCAGTGGTGCTTCGTGCTGGCGCGCACCGATGCGCAGGCGCCCAAGCACAAGGGGCTGAGCTTCCTGCTGGTCGACATGCGCAGCGCGGGCGTGCGGGTCGAGCCCATCCGGCAGATCACGGGCGAGGCCGAATTCTGCGAGGTGTTCTTCGAGGATGTGTTCGTGCCTGAAGACTGCCTCTTGGGCGCGCCGAACCAGGGCTGGAAGATCGCCATGGCCGCGGCCAGCTTCGAGCGCGGCACCTACTTCATCCCGCGGCTGGTGCGCTTCGCGCAGGAACTGCGCCAGGTGCGCGAACTGGCGTTGCGCGCCGATGCCTACGGCCACGTGCCGGCGTCTTCGGCCGCGGTGCGCCATCAGTGGGCGCGGCTTGCGGCCGACAGCCACGTGCTGGCGCTGAAGTCGCAGCGCGCGCTGGCGGGCGCGATGCGCGGCGATCCGCCGGGGCCGGAGGGGTCGTCCACCAAGATCCATTGGAGCGAGGCGCATCAGCGGCTGCTGGAACTGTCGCTGCAACTGCTGGGCGAGGATGCCTGCCTGGCGGACGACGCGAGCGACGCGCATGCCGCCGAACTGACGCACGCCTACCTGTGGTCGCGCGCCGAAACCATATTGGCCGGCACCTCCGAAATCCAGCGCAATATCATTGCCGAGCAGATGCTCGGCCTGCCCAAGGCTTGAACCTCATGGATCTGCATCCGACCGAAGACCAGCGCATGCTGGATGACGCGGCCCGGCGTTTTCTGGCCGACCGCCATCCGCCGGCCGCGGCCCGCGCCGCGGCCGGCAAACCCTATGA